>NZ_JAQBOI010000058.1 GCF_028288105.1 Mucilaginibacter sp.
TAATTTCCGGCAAACAGCTTTTAGCCTGGGCCGAAAGCTATTCTTTGGATGAATTGCGCAACCCGCAGCAACTGCGTGATATTTTAACCGCCAATTACAAACAGGTAATTACAGGTTTACACGCTACCGGCTTCACCCTGTTCCCAAATAGCTTATTTGATAGCAACCGCATTAATGATATAGCCCGTTTACTTGACGTACACGAGACCGAGAAAATTTGTACAGAGGCGTTAGACAATCAAAACGTTATTATTTACAAGGTTGACGAAATATTAACCGATGCCACAAAAGACCTTGATAATAACCAAACTGTTTATACTGATGCCGGTTGGGTTAAATCTATAGCCAATAACCACCCTTTAAGCACCAACTTGTATTTACACATTGGCACCGATACCGTATCCTTTGTTAATTTCATAAATGGTAAGCTGCGTTTTTATAACACTTTTACGTTTAAGAACCACGAAGAGCTGGCTTATTTTTGCGCGCTGGTAGCAACCGAACTGGAAATTAAACCCGAAGACATCCAACTGTTTGTTAGCGGGGATATTAACGATACCGATAGGTACTTCACTTACCTTAAAAACTTTTTTGGCGAGGTAAACTTAAACGGCATACAAGTACTTGACCTGCCTGCACGCGTTGAATCTCATAAAATATTAGGCCTTGCGGCTTTATCGCTATGCGCATCATCGGAGGAAAACTAAAGGGTTTAAGGCTTAATCCGCCAAAAAATTTACCGGTACGCCCAACTACTGATCTTGCAAAAGAGGCCCTGTTCAACATTCTGCAAAATCAAATCGAGTTTGAAGATATAAAAGTGCTCGACCTTTTTAGCGGTACAGGCAACATTGCTATGGAGTTTGCATCGCGCGGAGCGGAAAAAGTTACCGGCGTTGACCGCGCCATACAATGCGTACATTATTTAAAGGATGCATCGCGCCAGCATGGTTTAACGCAAATTGAAACCTTTAAGGCCGATGTGTTTAAATACCTGGAACTTGAAACCGAGCAATACGACCTGATATTTGCCGACCCACCTTACGACCTGAACAAGATACCCGAGATACCCAAGATAGTATTTGAGAAAAACCTGCTGGTTGAAGGCGGGATGCTTATTGTTGAGCACCAATCGCTGCAAAACCTAAGTAACCACCCTGCCTTTGTGGAGCAGCGCAAATACGGGCATTCATCGTTCTCGTTCTTTAAAGCCTAACCTATTCTTCATTATGAATGAAAAAATAAGAAACCTGCAAACCACTGTCCTGTCAGATAATTGGTATGTGTTAAGAAAGGTAACCTATGAATTTTTAGGTCGGGATGGCAAATGGCAGCAACACTCGCGCGAGGCTTACGACCGCGGTAATGGCGCTACTATATTGCTTTACAATAAAGCAAACCAAACGGTGATACTTACCCGCCAATTTAGGATGCCTACTTACTTAAATGGTAACGAAAAGGGCTACATGATAGAAACCTGCGCGGGTTTACTGGATAAAGATAACCCCGAAGATTGCATCCGTAAGGAAACAGAAGAAGAAACAGGCTACAAAATATCATCGGTACAAAAAGTATTTGAGGCGTATATGTCGCCTGGTTCGGTTACCGAGATATTATACTTTTTTACTGCCGAATACACTAAAGATATGAAAGTAAGCGATGGCGGTGGTTTAGAGGACGAAACCGAGCATATTGAGGTATTGGAATTGCCATTTACCCAAGCGCTTGATATGGTAAAAAGCGGAGAGATAAAAGATGCCAAAACCATGATGCTGCTGCAATACGCGCAGATAAATGGGTTATTGGATTAATTCCATGATGTCATTTCGAACGATAGAGAGAAATCTTGTTATTACCTGCTTGTAGCCGATATGCTATTTCTAACAAGATTTCTCCTCGTACCTCGTCGAAATGACATATCGTTATCATAATTATAATTACTTTTGAATAAGCAATAACGTTATCACTTATATGAAGATAGCCCTTTTCCCTGGCTCGTTTGACCCGGTTACCAAAGCCCACGTTGATATTGTAAAACGATCTGTAGGCTTGTTTGATAAAGTTTACATTGGCATTGGTGCAAACAGCAGTAAACAAGGTTTGCTTAGCGTTAGTAAACGCGAGGATATGCTGCGTGCCGTTTTCGCAAACGACGACAGGATCCATATTGTTGCTTATGACGGCCTAACCGTTGAATTTTGCAAAAGCATAGGTGCCGATTATATGATACGCGGTATACGTACCGTATCAGATTTTGAGTACGAAAAAGCCATAGCCCAAATGAACCACGCTTTAGAGCCCGCAATTGAAAGTATTTTTATTGTGAGCAAGCCGGGCTACTCATCCATCAGTTCCAGCATTGTACGAGAGATCATCCGGTACAATGGCGATGTTTCCCAGTTTATTCCGAAAGAAGCTTTGCCATATTTGTAATAAAGCCTTCCTTTTCCAGCACATCTATGATAGACGGGAACGTGTTTTTCACTATAGTGGCTACATCTTCCTTTTTAAACCAGCGCACATCCGTAATACCTTCTTCTAACTGGGGTACTAATTTGGTCTTGCCCTTATAGCCCATTTTAAACCAATGCGTTTTTTTCAGCACTACTTCGCCTTTATAGATATAGGTATGGTAGGTTTTGCAGATCTTTTCTTCCAGGGTGTTTACCTTAATGCCACACTCCTCCTCTACTTCGCGCACGGCAGCTACTTTGGTCTTTTCTTTTTTCTCTATCTTACCTTTTGGCAAATCCCATTTATCGTTACGATAAATGAAAAGATGTTCGCCGTTCTGGTTGATCACCAACCCACCCGCGGCTTCAATTACCGCGCTGTTTTTTATAACTTTTTTCAGGAAAGCTTTTGCATCATCGCAAAGCACATAAAATAATTTGCCCGGTTGTTTATCCACCCAATGGTAAACAATTTTTAAATCAAAGTGCTCACCATCAACCTTTTGATATAGCGCCACATTTTTGGGTGTTTTCACGGTGAGTAAAATCACTTTTTCGTTAATATAAATTCTGTATTTTTGAGCCATGTTTACTAATAGTGAGACCGAACAGCAAGTAGCGGAATTTCTGCTGCAAATTAAAGCAATAAAATTACAACCTAATAATCCTTTTACATGGGCTTCCGGCTGGAAATCCCCAATATATTGTGATAACCGTATCACGTTATCGCATCCTACTATCCGTACTTACATCCGTCAGCAATTAACATCGGCCATACAGGAAGAGTTTGGCTCGGTTGGCTGTATTGCGGGTGTAGCTACCGCGGGTATCCCACAAGGTGCATTGGTTGCACAAGAAATGGGCTTACCGTTCATTTATGTTCGCGCGAAAGCTAAAGAGCATGGCACTGGCAGCTTAATAGAGGGCGAAATATCACCGGGCCAGCGTGTGGTGGTAATTGAAGATCTGATATCTACCGGCAAAAGCAGCTTACAGGCTGTTCATGCGCTGCGCGATGCCGGTTACACAGTTGCCGGCCTTGCTGCAATTTTTAGCTATGGTTTTGATATAGCGACCGAAAACTTTAAAGAAGCTAAATGCCCGTTCATTACTCTATCTAACTATAATGCATTATTAAAGTATGCCGAGCAGCACAATTATATTTCTGCTGCCGATACCGAAGTATTAAAAAAATGGCGCACACAACCCTCAACCTGGGGACAATAATATTATTATGAGTGTTTTTGAAAGTACAGTTACTGTTAACAAACCAATAGCACAGGTTTATTCGTTTTTAGCTGATATGAACAACCATCGCAAGCTAATGCCCAATAATATTACCGATTGGACATCAACCACTGATGTGGCCAGCTTTAATATTCAAAACATCACCAAGCTTTCGATAAAGATAGATGAACGTGTGGCCGATAGCCTTATCAGGATTATCCCTGCAGAAAAACCGCCGTTTGATGTAGAATTGAAATGGGAATTAAGGGAGGCCGGTAATGCGACACAGGCTGTGTTCACTATTACTGCAGACCTTAATATGATGATGAAGATGCTTGCTTCGGGGCAGCTAAAAAAGCTTGTCGACGAGGAAACAACTAACTTAGCAAACCTGCTAAATTAGTTGAGCCTCGTTTTTCCGTGGGCTAAGACCGTTTAACTTTTAAGTGGTGCACTACCACCAGTGCATTTACAATAAACAGGCTTGTTAATACAATAGTCATATAAATTAATTTAAGGGTAAACACTTGTACGTATCCTATTGCCCAATTGTTACTTCAAAAAACAATTTAATTGTATTTTATTTATTACAATGAAATAATATTCCTAAAAAGAAACTTTTTACTGTGTACGAAACATTAAAAATTCAAAACCTGTCGGCCTTAAGAAGATTAATCCCGACAAAACATTAAATATCTAAAATATTCTAAGGTTAAAATAAATTAAGTATTTACCGTATTTTTGCGCAAAATATAAGTGCAGCATGATTACGGTATCTAATTTATCTTTACGTTACGGAAAACGCACCCTTTTTGAGGATGTTAACCTTAAGTTTAGCCAGGGCAATTGCTATGGTATAATTGGGGCTAACGGCGCGGGCAAATCAACCTTCCTAAAAATATTATCGGGCGAAATTGACCCAAGCAGCGGGTCGGTAAGCTTTACCCCCGGCGAACGTATGGCTGTATTAAGCCAAAACCACTACGCGTTTGATGAATTTACAGTAATTGAAACTGTTATGATGGGCCATAAGGAAATGTATGCCATTATGAAGGAGAAAGACGCTATATATCTTAAAGAAGATTTTAGCGATGCTGATGGTGAACGCGCCGGCGAACTGGAAAACCTTTTTGCCGAAATGGACGGCTGGAATGCCGAAAGCAATGCCGCTACCCTATTGAGTAACCTTGGCATTAAAGAAGAGTTTCATTATAAACTGGTTAAAGACCTTGATAACACCCAAAAGGTACGCGTATTATTAGCGCAGGCCCTTTTTGGTAAACCAGATATTTTATTACTGGATGAGCCTACCAATGACCTGGACATCCACACCATTACATGGCTGGAGGACTTCCTGGCATCGTATGAAGCGATAGTACTGGTTGTATCGCACGATAGGCACTTCCTGGATACCGTGTGTACCCATGTTGTAGATATCGATTTTGCGAAGATGACCATTTACACCGGTAACTACACTTTCTGGTACGAATCGAGCCAGTTGGCATTAAAACAACGCAGCGATCAGAACAAGAAAACTGAAGACCGCGTAAAGGAATTGCAGGAGTTTATCCGCAGATTTAGCGCTAATGCTTCCAAATCAAAACAAGCAACCAGCCGTAAAAAAGCTTTAGACAAGATCAACCTTGACGAGATACAGCCATCGAACCGTAAATACCCGGGAATTATATTTAATAACCAGGGCCGCGAGATTGGTGATCAGGTATTGCAAACTGAAAAGCTTGGCAAAACCCTAAACGGCGAAGTGCTGTTTGCCAACGTTGACTTTATGGCTAACAAGGGCGATAAAATTGCTATCCTGTCGCAAAACAGTTTAGCTACATCTGCCCTATATGATATTTTAACCGGCAAGGATAAAGATTATACCGGCAGCTTTAAATGGGGAGTTACCGTAAACCTGGCCGACATACCTATTGATAACGCTGAATACTTTAAAGGTAAGGACATGAACCTTATCGACTGGTTGCGTGAATACTCGGCCGGCGAAAAGGATGACCAGTTTATCCGTGGATTTTTAGGTCGTATGCTATTTAGCGGCGAAGAGGTATTGAAGAAAAGCAACGTTTTATCGGGTGGCGAAAAAATGCGCTGCATGTTTAGCCGCATGATGCTGCAATCTGCCAACATGTTGTTATTAGATGAGCCAACCAACCACCTTGATCTGGAGTCGATCACGGCGTTAAACAACGGCATGCAAGATTTTAGGGGTAATATCATTTTCACCTCCCGGGATCATGAACTGGTGCAAACTGTTGCAACCCGTATTATTGAAATAACACCGGGCGGTGCAATAGATAAACTAATGACCTACGACGAATACATTAACAGCGAAGTGGTTCAAAAACAACGCGAAGAAATGTACGCTATAGCGTAACTAATAGGGCAACAAACACGTCTTACGCCTATATGAAACGTATACTGTTTGTTGCCCTTTTTCTTATCCCCTCCCTGTTTGCTAATGCCCAGATATTTGAAGGTCTTGTAAAAGATGCCAAAACCAATTTGCCGTTACCATATGTTAATGTTGGTATTATAGGCAAAAGCGTAGGTACCGTTACCGATAGCGCGGGCCGTTATAAGCTTAATTTAGCAAACCATGATACCGATAGCTTAAAACTATCGATGATCGGCTATAAGGCCCTCACCTACCAGGTAGCAAACTTTTTAAAGAATGCTAACACACATAAAACCTTATTACTACAACCTGCTGTTACCCAGTTAAAAGAGGTAAAGGTTAATAACCACAAGTGGAAAGAGGTGATATTAGGCAATACCACACAATCCAAATCAAGCAACGCAGGTTTCAGGGATAATAGATTGGGATATGAGATAGGATCCATCATTAAGATAAAAAAATCGCCCATCTACATAAAACAGTTCAACACTGCTATTGCAAGCGAGATAACAGACTCTGTAAAACTTAGGCTTAATTTCTATTCGGTGAAAGATGGCATGCCTGATCAATTGCTGCAAAATCAAAATATATTTGTAACCGTAAAAAAAGGCCAGCAAAATTTGAATGTTAACCTTGAGCCATATAACATTTATGTTGATGACAAGTTTTTTGTAAGCCTGGAGTGGATCCAGAACGCGAAAGGCCATGGCGTTATGTTCTCGGCTAATTTAAGTTTATTTGGCGGCGGCTCTATTATATCCCGCGACACCAGTCAAGATAAATGGGAAAAAGTTAGTATTGCCGGCATTGGCTTTAATGTGCTGGCCGAATATTAAAGAAATTCCCCTACGACTTCCAATAGCCCCCCCGCAAAATAGGCTATGCTAAGGCTAAAAGCCCTTCAGCACTTGCTTTCTTCCTTCTTCTATAAACAAACCAAAAGTTTAACCCTAAGTAGTTATCGCTATACCTCGGGGGATGACATAATAAGTGTAAATAACAGGATTAATAAGGTCCAATTTTACAATCAAGATAGTTGCAGCTGGTGATATTCAAATAAATCAGCAAAATATCCCTCGTCACATCATACCTCAATTTTGTGCCTTTTTATGTGTACATGGTTGCTAAATAAGTCGTGTAAATTTGTTTAAAAGTTAAAATTACACCTTTAAGAAACCTTCAATTCCTAAGCTATGAAAAATATATTCCTAACAGGAGCTGTAATAATGCTCTTATTAATATCCTGCAAAAAAGATTTGGGCATTTCAGCAGACGGCTTAAAGGCAGATAATAAAAATATTGCCCTGGCAAGCCCCGACCCAACATTTACCACGGTAAGCAATTACCTTGGAAACGGCGCAGAGGAAGTCTTAAATGGCCCCCTGAACATCGCGAGAGCTAACTTACCTAATGATATAGCTATCGGCCCTGATGGTTATATTTACTTTACTGACGTCGGAGGTTACACGATACGGAAGATTAGCCCGGATGGGATTGTAAGCAACTTTGCGGGGAGTGGTGTAATTGGTAATTGCAATGGCCCTGCTTTAAAAGCGCAAATAGGGATCCCACAAGCTATCGTGGTTACTAATGACGGCATTATGTACATGTGTGACGTATTATCCAGCAAAATACGGAAGATTGAGAATGGGATAGTTACTACTTTGGCGGGCTCTCCTGCGCAGGAAATTGGAGACGTTGATGGCGTAGGTCTGCAGGCAAGGTTTCAAGGACCCACCGGCATAGCCCTGGGTCCCGATGGTTCATTGTATGTGACAGATGCAGGTAACCACAAGATAAAGAAAGTTACGCCGGCGGGTGTTGTAACAACGATTGCCGGGAGTACCGAAGGATTTGCCGATGGCCCGGCTTTACTTGCTAAATTTTATTTACCTATTGACCTGGTAGTTCTTGAAGATGGTACAATCGTAGTAACCGATGGTCAGGATCATAAGATCAGGAAAATAAGCCCTGCCGGGGTAGTAAGCACTTTTGTAGGCGGAGTAGAGGGAGATGCTGATGGCTTGGGCACAAGCGCCAAAATCAGCGCCCCGACGGGCATCACTTTAGCACCGAATGGCACGATTTATTTTTCTGACAGCCACAATCACAAGATCCGTAAAATCTCACCATCGGGATTGGTAACAACTGTTGCCGGTAGTGAGCAAGGATTTTTGGACGGCCCTGTATTGCAGGCAAGGTTTACATTGCCGCAAGGGTTGGTGTGTTTAAATGACCTGATATATGTTTGTGATTTTGGAAACAACCGCATTAGAAAGATAGAATAAAATCCCTTTCAAGCCGGCTCGAAAAAGATAACAACAAAACAACCACGGAACATCATTAATTCTTAGGCTATGAAAAATATATATTTAACAGGAGCTGTAATGATGCTCTTACTATCCTCGTGCAAAAAAGATTTGGGCATTCCAGCAGACGGCTTACAAGCAGATAATAAAAATACTATTCTGGCCACTCCCGACCCAACATTTACTACGGTAAGCACTTACCTTGGAGACGGCAGGCGTGAAACTTTAGATGGGCCTCTGAACATTGCAAGGACTTCTCAACCTATTGCAATTACTAACGGCCCGGATGGTTCTTTATATTTTTCGGCACTTCGGGGCTCCAAAATACGGAAGATCAGCCCGGATGGGATTGTAAGCACCATTGCCGGAAGCGGTGTATTTGGTTATTGCGACGGCCCTGCTTTAAAAGCGCAATTCAGTTCTATGGGGCCACTTGTAGTTACTAACGACGGCATTATATACATGAGTGACGGAGTGTATAACAAAATACGGAAAATTGAAAATGGAATGGTTACTACTTTTGCAGGCTCTACTGCAGGTTCTCCAGATGGCACCCGCGGAGACGTGGATGGCGTAGGTCAGCAGGCAAGGTTTTATGGGCCCGCCGGCATAGTCTTAGCTCCCGATGGCTCATTGTATGTTGCAGATTCATATAACCACAAGATCAAGAAAATTACGCCGGCGGGTGTTGTAACAACAATTGCCGGAAGTACGGATGGATCTGCCGATGGCCCGGCTTTACTTGCCAAATTTGTTCATCCTTATGCCATAGTAATTCTTGAGGATGGTACGATTGTAGTGGTTGATAGCAACGATCACAAGATCAGGAAAATAAGCCCTGCAGGGGTAGTAAGCACTTTTGCAGGGGGAGCAGAGGGATATGCTGATGGTTTGGGCACAAGCGCCAAATTTAGCAGCCCAAGTGGCATAGCTTTAGCACCAAATGGCACGTTATATATATCTGATAATGGAAATCAAAGGATACGTAAAATTTCGACATCGGGATTGGTAACCACTATTGCAGGTGGTGCACTAAGTGGTTTCCAGGATGGCCCTATATTACAGGCAAGGTTTAGTTACCCTGAAGGACTGTTGTATTTAAATAACGCGATCTATATTTGTGATGTATATAACAACCGCATTAGAAAAATCGAATAAAAGCAAAATAGCCGGCTCGAACTATTTAAGAAAGTGGACAATCTCGATAACGAAATACTTCCTCTATAAAAACCTAATCTTTAAAATTCTTGAATTAGTCAGGTAGCTATAAAGCATCAATAGCGAAGTGTACCTTGTAAGAAGGAATTTTTATTTACAAGGCAAGTTTATAGTATTGCATAAAATTAATTGCCAATCAGGTTTATTTGCAAGCTGTTTACATATCAAAACTATTGTAAGAGAAAAGATAAAAACATTAGTAGTTACCGCTATAGATTGTATATTTGCATCCCCAACAAAAATGCATTCATGACTTGGTAGCTCAGCTGGTAGAGCAACTGACTCTTAATCAGTGGGTCGAGGGTTCGAACCCCTCCCAGGTCACCAATCAAAAGCTTTAGAACTTATGTTTTAAGGCTTTTTTTGCTTAACGTATGAACCGGTAAATAAATCAACACAGCATTACTACTACACCTACAGCTTCCACATTTAACCTAACCCAAACTATAACTCTCACTTAGTTCGGACTATTATTGTATAGACTTATCAATTCCAGAAAATATAATTATTGGACAGAGCGTAGGTGAAATCTCTAAAACACATTTTTTAATAATTAGTAACGGCGTGGCTTTAAACCTTCCGAGACACGTTTATGAAAAAGCACCACTTTACAGTGAATTTCTCTAATCTGTGATAAATATCGTATAGGTGAACAGAAAGGTTGTGTATTAAAAAAAATAGTTAATATTTAACTTTAGGGTAATAATACGCCATAGTAATTAACCGGACGTCAATTAAAATTAACCAAATATCTTAAACCTTTAAATCACTTAAGTTATGAAAAAAGCACTATTGGCCATACTTGCTGTTGGCCTGCTGGCAGCGTCCTGTAAAAAGGATATGAAAACTGACGGCATTAAACCGGTAACCATTGATGCAAATGCAAAGAAGTATAAAGTAAACTTTGCAGTCAGTCAATTTTCGCAAACGGTAGGCAATATCGATTTACACAAAGCATCGCAGCTAATGTCCACTAAATCGCTGGCTGCTGATACCTCAACGCTTAGTAAAGCTATAAATCAGTATTTTTACCTGGTTTATGATGCCAATGGAAAAGAGGTAAAAAGAATTTTCCGTACAGCCCAGAACTCAGGATTTCAGGATATTTTTCATGAAGATGGTAAGGAATACAATAGCCCGACATTACCAGGATTAGAAATAGGTGCAACTACAGCAAATCCGTTTAATGTAATTACCGACTCGTTGGCAGCCGGCTCCTATACCATTGTCGTAACCGGTTCTAACAAAGAACTTGGAATCAATAATGATGACATTAACGATTTTGAATCTGACTTTACATTTTACAATCCGCTATTACCTCCCTTAAATCGCGATTCTTCATCAAGAGCTGCTGTATATGTAGGTCAGGGATTAGATCCTCTGCCCCGATCGCAGGAAATCTACTTTGGCAAAATACAGATTACTGTGGGTAATCAGAACAGTACGCAAAGCATTTGTATAAATCGTATTGTTGGGCAGCTTGAACTTAATTTGGAAGAGTCCATACCAAATAATGTAGCTTATATAGGTGTGGCACGGGAGGGTGAATTAGAAGGTTATTTATTTTACAATGAAGTACCTTTTGGATATACTTTTTTAGCTGATCAACCGATAAATCAGGATGCTGAAGTCGGCCAAATCAATGCGTCTGATAGAGGGAAACCTAACTATAAAACTGACCGGTTTGTTGTGAATACTGTAACGCCTATTAATGTTAAACTAATTGCTTTAGATGCCAGCTTTAACGTTATAGTTCAAAAGACTGTTCCTAATGTAAGGATCTATAAAAATAAACGAACCATAATATCCGGTAAGTTATTTAGTACAGGCCCGGCTTCGCAGCAGTTTACTATCAATGCTAACCAAGCCTGGGCACCAGATGCGCCTGTAATTCACTTTTAATTAAGAGCTTCAACCCTATGCAAATTAGACCCTGCTTGCGTAAAGCAGGGTTTTGTTATTGTGCATTTGCTATAAAACAAAGGCTAATGCCTTACCGGCGATTTGTGATCGCAGAAACTACTGAACATATTTTATCCAACCGATGCGCTTAACATAGTACCTGTTTTTAAGAAATTTCTGCGGTTTTGATTTTCCATATCTAATGGTGTTGTTGTAATATTTAGTGTTTTAATTTCACACCGGTGTTCAATCCCTCGAGTTTAATTTCCAACCCTTTTTTGCAGGTGTTCAGGATAGCGCGCGCCTTCAATTTGTATGTTAGATGCGGCTTCCTCTATCAAAGAGAGATCATCTGCGGTTAGTTCAACCTTAACCGAACCAAGATTTTCTTCAAGGCGATGCAATTTGGTTGTGCCCGGGATTGGTACTATCCATGGCTTTTGTGCAAGCAACCATGCCAAAGCAATTTGCGCGGGGGTAGCGTCTTTTTCTTTCGCGATACTTGCCAAAAGATCTACCATGGTCTGATTATTCTTCCTGGCTTCAGTAGAAAAGCGAGGCACTATGTTGCGGAAATCGGTACTGTCAAATTTAGTACTTTCATTTATCGCTCCGGTAAGAAAACCTTTACCCAGCGGGCTAAATGGAACAAAGCCAATTCCTAATTCTTCAAGGGTTGGTATAATCTCTTTTTCTGGTTCTCTCCACCATAAAGAGTACTCGCTTTGCAGGGCGGCCACCGGCTGTACCGCATGCGCTTTACGTATGCTTTGTACACCGGCTTCAGACATACCAAATTGTTTAACCTTGCCCTCTTGTATCAGATCCTTAACCGTGCCGGCAACATCTTCAATGGGCACATTCGGGTCAACGCGGTGTTGGTAAAATAAGTCTATATGATCTGTTCTCAATCTTTTAAGAGACGCTTCAGCAACCTCCCTGATGCGCTTTGGGCTGCTATCCAAACCTGCTTTTGAATCGCCGCCGGCAAATCCAAATTTGGTGGCAATCACTAAATCCTTGCGGAAGGGTTCAAGTGCCTCGCCCAATAATTCTTCATTGGCAAAAGGGCCGTAAGCTTCGGCAGTATCAAAAAAGGTAACACCCTTTTCAACTGCTGCCCGCAAAAGCTTAATAGCTTCAGTTTTATCTGTAGCAGGCCCGTAGCCAAAGCTCAAGCCCATGCAGCCTAATCCAAGTGTTGATACTTCAAGTCCGCTATTTCCTAATTTTCTATATCTCATGTTGAATACTGTTATTGTTAAACATTTCAAATAACTAATTCATACAAATGTCGATAGTATCAACTTCGGCTTTGTTATACCAATTACTGTATTAACTACCATTATTACTGATTTGGGTATGCAGCTAATACAAACAAAATTGGATAGATTATCTTTGAATAAGAAAACGAAAAGCAATGGAAAATGTAATGCGGATCGACACCATCGGCCAATACAATGCACTTAATAATAATGAAACCTTGCACCCGCTGGTTAATATAGTCGACCTTTCGAAAGCCGACAAAAGGCCAAACCGCCGAAGTAATTATGGTTTTTATGCCGTATTTCTGAAAGAGATCAAATGCGGTGACCTGCATTATGGTTGTAACTATTACGATTACGAAGAAGGCACTTTAGTATTTGTTGGGCCGGGGCAAGTAATTGGTGTTGAGAACAACGGCGAGCTTTACCAGCCAAAAGGACAAGCTTTAGTATTTCACCCAGATCTGCTTAAAGGCACATCGCTTGGCCGCCATATTACAGATTATAATTTCTTTTCGTATGAAGTACATGAGGCGCTACATTTATCTGAGAGCGAGCGGAAGATCATTTACGACTGTTATGAAAAGATAAGATACGAACTGCATCGGGGCATTGATAAGCACAGCAAAACACTGATCGTTAGCAATATAGAGTTATTGCTTAATTATTGCGTGCGTTTTTATGATAGGCAATTCATAACACGTGAAAATGTCAATAAGGGAATCCTGCAAAAATTCGAGGAATTGTTGAATGAATATTTCGGCTCTGACAAACCAAGGGAATTAGGTTTGCCATCTGTTAGTTTTTGTGCTGATCAGTTAAACCTCTCAGCAAATTATTTTGGCGACCTGATCAAAAAGGAAACAGGAAAATCAGCCCAGGAGTATATTCAACTAAAAACAATGGATGTTGCAAAAGAAAAGATTTTTGATACCTCCAAATCGGTGAGCGAGATAGCATATGAATTAGGGTTTAAATACCCGCAGCATTTTACTCGGTCTTTTAAACAACATGTTGGTTATACACCCAACGAATACCGGATGCTGAATTAAGGCTTTTACATGCAAATGAACAAAGTACTATAGATTAGTTATTACCTCTATTCATCATTCTATTTCAAACCGAACTCAGTCAGCAAACCTAATTTTACAACACTCATATCATTAGCCATTTTCGCATAAATATCTTCGTAATGCTTACACATTTCGTTGATAGCGTTGGTATAAAGCTCATAGAGGTCACCCTTTGATTCTTCTAAAGCATGCTTAATTTCATCCGTCAGATCAAGAACCTTCAGGTATAAATCTTTTGATTTTAGGTTTGATGCGATCATAAGATCATTTGTTAACGATACATCAAAGTAAAGGCTGATAAGATTATATTTCCAGTTCTCCGCATCAAGTTTCTGCATGTAGGTATTTAATTTCATCATCTCTTTGTTAAGGAAGTCCAGGCTTTTTTCACTTCTCGAATTATTGTAGTTCTTCCAATAGCCAATATTCTTTTTAACAATAGCCATCTTCTCTCCTGTCACATAGTAAAAGTTCTCGGCTATGTCAACCTGTTTATTCCTGTAAGTTTTTTTAAGCTCAGTATCTGACTTTCTTTTATCACCAACGTAAGAGAATAAGCCAATTAAAGTCTGTGTAAGTAAGGCGCCTATTAATCCCGAATAAGCACTTACCTGAAGTAGGGTGCTGTTATCTTCCATATCATTTAAGTTATTGTTTTAATCGTCTAATACTGGTTGGTTAGATAGTTTGTTAAAATCATCTAAGGCAGACTTGAACTTGAAGTACCTTTGTTTTTCAAACAACCCAAACTTCTGTTTAATATCTTCAAGCATTTCAACCGCTTCAGCCATAAACAAGCGTAGCTGTTCAACCTCCTTTAAGTTTTCCATTTTAATTAATTTATTTTCAAAAATAAAAAATACAATTCAATTATGCTAATATTTTTAGCATAAAAATACGATTTTATGGTTAAAATTACGGTTAAATGATGCTTCATATTTATTTGTATAAATTACAACTTGCTCTTTATTAGTATAATATGAGCAAAAATATGTGAATTATATTGTGTAGTAACCTATAGTTACAAACATTTAACTTTACAGAAACATAAAAAATAGTTTGTCGGCTTGTATACCCCTAAAGCCACATTAAGTCGTCTATTCTGTGTTATTAATCAAATTATAACCAATAACATTAATATGAAAAAACTATTAATTGCCTTTCTGGCTTTTGGGTTACTGGCAGTATCCTGCAAAAAAGATTTACCAAAATTGAACGTTAATCCTAATACCCCTCCTAATACTGCTAATGCAAAAAAACACAAAGTAACCTTCACCGTTAGCCAGTTTTCGCAAACGGTAGGCGATATTGATTTAAAACGGCCGTCGGCCTTAATGGCTAAAAAGGGTGTAATGGCTACCAGTACATCTGCACTAAGCGATGCTTTGGCTGAATATCATTATATCGTTTATGATGAGGCAGGAAGTGAAATTAAACGGATAACTCGTTATGCTAATAATAATACCATGTCTATCTATCACCAGGATGGGAAGGACTATGGTAATCGTATTCCGGGCTTAGAGTATGTAACTAATACCGCTCCGTTTAATGTGATCACCGATTCGTTGGCAGCCGGCAATTATACAATTGTGGTAACAGGTTCAAGTGGTGCAATTATTATTAATACCGATAAAACGAGTTTTGGAGACCCGATATATCGCCCTATAAGGCAATCGTCGCCTACTACCAATTATGTTGACCTGGCAGCGGTATATGTAGCAGAAGGTGTAGATGCTATACCCCGCTCTGTTGAAATATATTTTGCTAAATGTAATGTTACAATTGGCGATACTGATGCGACACATAGCCTTACCCTAAACAGGATTGTAGGCCAGTTGGAAGTTAACCTGGAAGATGCCATTCCTAATAATGTAGCTTATATACAGGCCGGCAGAAGTGGCGAGTATAAAGGGTTTTCATTTGAATACGAGGTACCATTTGGAGAAACTATGATTGGTGATGATGAAAGATATGCTGACGTCACCCCCAATGTAATTACCTCTGCTGATATAGGAAAGACCAATTATAAATTGCAGCGCTATATTCTAAATACACAGGTTCCAATTACTATTGTCCTTAAAGCCTATGATGCTGCCAATAATCTTATTGTAAGAAAAGAAATAAACAATGTGCGGTTTTATAAAAACAAGCGAACAATATTATCCGGTAAATTATTCAATACCGGGCCTGCCGCTACGCAGTTTACAATATCTGCTAACCAGGCCTGGGGCCCGGATAACCCTATTATTCATTTTTAAAATATAACACCTTATCTCAAAATTAACTATCGCTTTTTGGCTATTCATCCTGTAGCAAAAACTCGCCTTTTGTTAACCATGATATCCCGAATGCCCAAAGAGCGATAGTTTTTAATTAAAAGTATAATAAAAAGTAGTCCCGCATAAAAAAAGGCCTTCCTGCGTATGCAGGAAGGCCTTTTTTTATGCTTAAGCTGTATGATTAAATATACTTGTTATCTATTCTTCGGTACGTTTATGGCGATAAGCATTGCTTTCGCGAATCCAGTGATCTGCAGAAAAAGTCCCTGATCCGGCTATCCATATTACTACCAGCATTATAAAAACAATAACTGACAACCAAAGCTCGGTATTAACAAAAGTGAGCCCCTTTGTAATGTTCACAAAAAACATTGCACCCAATACAATAGGCATTTGAATAACTACAGACAAACGGGTAAGCAGGCCGGCAATAATAAGCATGCCGCCTATAACATGGGCAAACGCCACAATGTGTATAAGAACAACTGCCAATAAACCCGAAAAATCAAATGTGCTGTTGTGGAAGATCCAATCTTGCTGAACACTTGTGCTGCTGATAAATATAATACCCTTGGTAAATATTATCATTCCAAGAATTATACGAATTATATCAAGCCATTTGGGATGATGAAGATCACCCCAATGTTCAATTCTGCGAACCATGTTCATGATGCCCTCCTTTTTAAGAATGTTTGTAATTGGTACTGATGAAGTTACAATAAAACAAATCAAAATCAAATTAGTTTTGCAACAATTAAAACCCGCAGTTTCTTAAGTCATTCTAATTACAACAGTACCCCTTTTAAATCAGCAGGAGAATAATTGATTGATTTTAATGTTTTATTATCGGCCGTTCTGAATACCAAAAACTTTGCTTCCTCCTCTTTAAAGTAAGATTCGCTGTTGTCTTTTTGCTTATAGTGCGCTATGGTTTGGTTAGCCTCTTCTATCGAGTTACAAGCTTTACTCATGTTTGAGCGGTGTACTTCATCAAACAAGGCCTTAAATTTATCACCCAAACCAAACTCTAAAATGGCACCAGCCAATACGTATTGAATATCACAAAGCGCATCGGCAATTTCTACCAGGTTATTATCGGCAATGGCATCCTGCAACTCCTTAACCTCTTCGGCCAAAAGTGACACCCTTAAATCGCACCTTGCTTTTGATGGAATGGTGGGCTGTTCTAAAACCGGGTGTTTAAATGTTTTATGAAATTCTGCAACTTTATTTAATGGAGAGGCTTCTTGCATATTATAATAGCTAAATGGTTTAATGATCAGCCAAAGCTAATAATTTTCGATATTCTTTATAAAGTGATTATCGGCATTGAAACTAACAGAATTTGAGATTAAAAATACAGTCTGTAATTATATATGTAGCCCTGACAAAGGCCATATCACCTGTTTTATAAATTGCTCATGAAAAAGCAAAGGCATAGGCACTATCAGCCAGAAAAACACCCAAAACCGGGCAATTAATTTATTCTCTAAAAATGTGATCTTTTTGATAATGAATATCTTTTCGAGCAATACCAACGCGCCTTGTATAACAAAGTATAATAATGGCAAACCATAACCGCTGTTTACCGGAACGCTTAATGCCAGTTCGTGCAGTAGCCCCGAGAATATAAAAGCAACCATTAGCGCGCCCGCGCTTCCTATTTTATTTTTTAGCGGGCGGAATATAGCAACCGATGTCATTTCGCTAAAAGCGATATTCCAGCGTTTACTCCATAATTCGGTAAGGCTTAATGCTTTTGCAGGCTGCCTGAACAAATAGTAAGTATTTACCCCCGAGAAACGCCACATACCCGCGCTGATACTTAAAAACCCGAAATGCAATATCAGGCTTAATCCAAGTAATAGCATTGCACTCACCAATATATAAGTCAGGTTATGGTTTAGATGTATAGATACAACTACATGCGCAAATAAAATAAGCAACAAGCCTGCTATGATCCGGCTGATACCAAACCGCACCATTGGCCAGGCATTTGGTAAAGGTTTTTGGCCCAGGGTTTCAAAAGGCTGGGCCCTCATCCCTACCCATCCAACTGCATATATAATCCACTGTTTAAAACTAAGTGTCAATGGTTTGTTTTTATAGCCTTCGGTTACCGCTATAACCTTCATACCGGTAAAAGTGGTTGCTATTATGGCTAACATTTTAAGTATGGGGTGCTCCTGCAAAAAAAACAGATATATGAGCAGGATACTTGCCACAAGCATTATCCAGCCGGCCAAAACCATTTTTCTTTTTAAAAAAATGTACCCAATCAGCACAACTGCAAGGTTTAGCAATGCAAAATAAATTAAATGCAATACCAGTTCCGTTCTCATAATTGCTGATAGTTAATGTAAAAGGCCTGGCTATAAGCAATACTTAAAAATATAAAGAGCGCAACCAAAAGTATCTCAGCAAATTTATTCCACCCGCCGGCAGGGAAATTGGTTCTGTCGAAATATAAAAACTGAATCAACACCCGTGATATCCCATAAACTGCAATAAAACCGGTCATTACCATAGCAAGTACAGAACCATTAACCAGTTCCTTGTAGGCAAATACAGAAAGTAAGCCGAAACATAGGTTTATTACGAGGATGTAAGCTGCGTAGGTCCAAAACATTTGTTTAATTAAAGGCTGAACCTTTAACAATTCAACCCGCCACTTAAGGATACCCGGAATGGCAAGGCTGCCAATTACCAACACTATTTGGGCTAAACCGGCAAACTTAATTAAGGCGTTTATATCAATCTGTAATGCTGCCATCTACCCTATTACTTATTTTTCTCTAAAGCAAAGGTAATTAAATTATTAAACTTTCAATAATTACTGAAATTATAATTACCGCATTGGCAATATGCTCTAATAAAAGCTCATCTTGTGAAAACAATTAGCCGAAGGGATTTTTTTGGCAACTCCCCCCCCATTCATAGGCTTTAGCTTTTATATGCTCTTCTAATTCAGTATTTCATGAAATTGCTTAGTTGTTTTAGGTATTAAAGCTCCGCGAAGCTTTTGATAACCCTCCTCAAATGAAAATCGAAAATCCGCGAATATCCTGCCTTTTAATGAAAGTGGTATTTCGCAATTATCTATTAATATGGGTAAAATTATATTTTCTTGTATAGATATCTCATTTATTATTGTTGCAGACAATTCAAAACTAACCCATTTTGAATTTACACTCCTCTTTGACAGAACAATAATGAAGTAATCTGTATTATTTATCGCATTAGTTATTCTATCAGCAATAGTGTCACTTATAGTAATCCTCCTCTCATTTGCCAATGTCATTATTCCGTCCTTATTCAACCGGAGTAAAAGTTGGTTTACGAATTTTTCATCTTGATGGCTGTGGCTAATAAAAACTTTGATCATAATTTACGGGATGAAATATGCTTTATGTATTTATTTAATTACATTCTCATAGTGTTAAGAGCCGTCAAACAGATGGCATATCTTATATTTAATCATTAGTTTAAAATTAGGGTTTATAAACTAAAGATAAACAGTTAGTTGCCTATTTTACCGAGTAAAAATACCTTATTTTAAAAACACGTATTATTACCTTGTTTAGGGGCGATGTTATTTCATTTTCTCTTTATTACAGGTGTAACCCGGCTACGAAATTACCATTATTATGAACATGATGCTGTTGTTAAACCATGTTCTCCTTTTTTTAACACATTTTTAATAAAAATGTAGATTATTTAGATAGATATTATCATAATTAAATATTTACCTGGTTCTTTTATTAAACATTATATTAAATTATCTTTATCAAATAAAGAAGTTTTACCACCATTTTTTGTGAAAACAATTAGCCGAAGAGATTTTTTGGGCAAGGGCGCAATGCTTGCGGGCGGCACCTACCCCGCCATGTTGGCTTTAGGATTATTACGCCCCGCCCCTGCACATGCATTTAATTTAGATGGTACAGGCAACGGCAAACACATTGTTATTTTAGGGGCCGGCTTAGCAGGTATGACATGTGCCTATGAGCTAACAAAACTGGGCTACCGCTGTACTGTTCTTGAAGCCCGGCAAAGAGCAGGTGGCCGTTGCTGGAGCATCCGCAATGGCAGTACCCAAACAGAGATTGATAAACCCACAGTTACCGCACATTTTGATGAAGGCCAGTACTTTAATGTAGGTCCGTCGCGTATACCGCATAACCACGAACTTACCCTACATTATTGCAAAGAACTGGGTGTACCCATACAGGTTTATAACAATGTGAACGAAGGTGCGTACTATTTCGCCGAAGGTAAAGGCCCTTTATCAAACAAAAAGATAAAGGTACGCGAGGTACACAACGATATTCGCGGCTACATGAGCGAGATGCTGGCAAAAAGCATTGACCATAGCAATCTCGATGGTGCATTAACTAAAGAAGATGCTGAAAAGGTTATTGAATACCTAAAAGCCGAGGGCGGACTTGATGTTGACAAACTATACAAAGCATCGGCGCGTCGTGGATATACCGAGATGTATGGCGCAGGTGATAAACCCGGTAAAATTGGCGACCCAAATAAATTGGCAGATCTGATACATTCCGGCTTAATGGATCCCGATTTTTATAATGTAGCCGAATATACTTACGAACTGCAGATGACCATGTTTCAGGCTGTTGGTGGCATGGATAAAATAGCATTGGCATTAGAGAAAAAGATAGCGCCTTTTTTAAAGATGGGTACCGAAGTTAAAGAGATAACCAACCTGCCCGAAGGTGTAAAGATTTTGTATACCGATGCCACAGGCGAACATTCAATCAATGCCGACCTGTGTATTTGCACCCTTCCTCTGCCTGTGCTAAGTAATATCAATCATAATTTTTCTGGTGATGTAAGCCGGGCTATCGATTATATAGGTTACATCCCTACCGGGAAAATTGGCCTGCAGTTTAAACGCCGCTTTTGGGAAGAAGATGAACACATTTATGGCGGTATTACCCATACCAATAACGATCTGACGCAGGTATTTTACCCATCGTATGATTACCTGGGTAAAAAAGGCATCCTGATAGGATATTATAATTTTAATGAGAAAGCGCAAAAGATAGGTGCTTTAAGCTACGCCGACCGTGAAAAATTCGCTTTAGAAAAAGGCAGACTGATCCATTCGCAATATGATAAGGATTTTGAAAACTCATTCTCGGTTAGTTGGCATAAAACAAAATATAGCCTTGGCGGATGGGCGGTTTATAACACCGATACCCGCAAAAACCAGTATCCCGCACTGTTAAAGCCAGATAGGCAGGTTTATTTTGCCGGCGAGCACTTAACCTATTTAAACGCGTGGATGGCCGGGGCATTTGAATCGGCACGCAGCACCGTAGCGGCTTTGCATGCAAGGGTTAACGGGCAACGGTTACAATATCCGGCACAACGATGAAAAAACTAAACTAAAACTAAACTAAAAAATACCTACAATGGCAAATTCAATTAACCGCAGAAACTGGATCAGATCCAGCGCCTTCATAGCCGGGGGACTGGCTTTTTGTTCAGGCACCATCAGCAAGCTATCGGCTATGCCAAAACGTGTGCTCAGGTCTGTACGCAACATAAACGATCAGGAAGCTGTGTTAAATGGCCCCCCTGAACTAAAGGCAAGATTATTAGCTAATGAAAACCCCTTCGGCCCATCGGCGGCGGCTAAAAAAGCTATAGCCGAAGCCATTGACAAAAGCTACCAGTACCCCTTTATGCTGCTATCACAACTGTCTGGCAAAATTGCAGCTTATGAAGGTGTAGCGCAGAAAAATATTTTAATGGATGCCGGCTCTACCCCATTACTATTAGCTGCCGCGTTAAACTATACCAAAGGCGGTAAAAATGTAATAACCGGCGACCCATCTTACGATGATCTGCCTTCACGGGCCGAAGAATTGGATGGCAAATGGATAAAGGTGCCATTAACCGTCGATTATAAATTAGACCTTGATGCCATGGAAGCCAAGGTAGATGCCAACACTGGCCTGGTTTACATTTGTAACCCCAATAACCCAACCGCTACTGTTGTTGATACCGAAAAACTGAAAGCTTTTTGCGAACGTGTATCTAAAAAAGCAACCGTGTTTGTAGATGAAGCCTATATTGATTACCTGCCCGACCCACAGGCGGCATCAATGTTAAGCATGATTAAAGCCGGGCACAATGTTATTGTGGCACGTACTTTTTCTAAACTTTACGGTTTTGCCGGGTTGCGATTGGGATATATCATCTCTCAGCCGGATACTATTAAGGCATTTGAAAAATACACCACGCAAGCCTGGAGTATATCAGCCACTACATTATCTGCCGCCCTTGCCGGTTACCGCGAAACAGATTTCCTGAATGATACCTTGAAAAAAACCAACGCGTCAAAAGAGTATCTGTATTCTGTGCTAAAGAAAGAGGGCTATGATTATATCCCTTCATCGGCAAACTTTGTGATGTTCCCTTTAAAAATGGATGGTAAAAAGTTTTCTGCAGAGATGTTTAAACGAGGTGTAGGCATCCGCGACTGGAAATTTAACGGCAAAGACTGGTGCCGCGTAAGCATTGGCCGAATGGACGAAATGGAAACCTTTGCAGCAGCATTTAAAGAATTATCTTAATTTGGAGTAAGGACGAAAGACAAAGGAGAAAGGACATCCTTTGTCTTTCTTCCATTTATCTTTTATCTAAAAAAATGCGTAAACTAACATTAACACTACTATTAGCGGGCTCTATCTATTTAAGCCAGGCACAAACCGTAACCCCAAGGCCGCTTACCATGGCAGAATATACCAAGGCGCAAACTTTTAACATCGCCGACTTGGATAAGGACACCTATGTAAAGTTCGAGAACACTTACGTGCTGGATAGGTATGAAGGCCGTAAGCCTTACTTCATTACCGGCAGCGATGGCCTAAAAAAGCGTATCGACCTATATAAATTGATAGCCAAAGAAGGCATGCAGGAAATTGGCACCATGGTTTTTTATACCAACGAAAAAGGTAAGCAATACAAAGCTTTAGTGCCAGATTTTACTGCCGATGCCAAAGTTTGGGAACAATACTTTCAGGATATTGACAATATCAATAAGGTAGAAACCAATTTCATCCTTAAGCTCTCTTATATACTATCCAAAGAACTAAGCTTTCAGCAATATAAGTTACTGAACGGCGGCAAGGATATGAAGGAGGAATCGGCTACCTACGGTAACGATATCTGTTTCCCGGGTGATGAAATGGTGACCATGGCCAGCGGGGCTAAAAAGCTGCTTAAAGATGTAAAAAGCGGCGATAAAGTTATTACTGTTGACCCTGCAACCAAAATAGCATCGGCAGTAAAAGTTAAAGAGTTAACCACACACAATGCTAAGAACTATGCTTTAACCAAACTGGTATTGGTATCGGCACAAGTGAAAGGTCAAGATATAAAATTGAACAGCAAGGTATTGCAGGCTACACCAAACCACCCAATGCTTACCAAACAGGGTAACCAAAAAATTGGTGAAATTGCTGTAGGCCAGGATGTATTATGCCTTAACGAGCAAACCGGCAAATATGAGGCCTATACTGTTCTGTTAAAAAACGAACATGCCGGCGGCACCCAAAAAGTTTATAACATAATAGCCGATGGCGGCAGCACTATTATCATGAACGGCGTTATGGTGATGCAAAAATAAGCTTAACAGCTACTGAATTGAAAAAAGGGCTTATTTGATAGGCCCTTTTTTGTTTTAATGATGACAGGCCTGACCAGGGTTACTGTCTTGATATAAACATGATGTTCAAAAATCGACAACTGATTTTTTAATACAATTTGGTACACTTGCCAAATATTCTACCCTACTATCTATTATGACCAAACCGGCACATCCTATTTATAATTTACATTTTGCACTGGTTTGCCTAAGCTCACTCTTATTCTCGGCAAGTTTTAATATGCTTATACCCGAGCTGCCCTCTTACTTAAGCAGCCTTGGTGGTGGCGAGCATAAAGGATTAATTATCGCACTGTTTACACTTACAGCGGGTATCTCCCGCCCATTTAGCGGCAGGTTAACTGATACACTTGGCCGTGTACCAGTTATGGCTGTCGGTTCTATAGTATGTTTTGTATGCGGCTTTCTGTATCCCATACTGGGTAGCGTAGCGGGTTTCCTGTTCCTGAGGTTACTGCATGGTTTTTCAACAGGTTTTAAACCGACGGCGACGGCTGCCTATGTGGCCGATATTGTTCCCCGTGAACGTTGGGGCGAGGCATTAGGTTTTCATGGTATTTGTTTTAGTACCGGCTTAGCTATTGGTCCGGCCATCGGCAGTACCATCAGGCTTTATTTTTCGCTTAATACTTTGTTTTATACTTCATCTTTTCTGGCGCTGATGTCTATCATCATATTGATGAATATGAAAGAGACACTGAAAGTGAGACAGAAATTTAGCTTATCCATCCTCAAAATATCACGTAAGGATATCATTGCTGTTGAGGTTTTGCCTGCTGCTATTGTTACGCTGTTATCCTATGTGGCTTACGGCGCTATCTTAACCGTAATCCCCGATTGGAGCCAGCATTTAGGCATCGTAAATAAAGGCCTGTTTTTTATGGTATTCACCATCGCATCTTTGCTGATAAGGTTTGTGGCAGGTAAGATATCAGATAAATATGGCCGAATCTACGTAATTAACTCGGGGCTGGTATTACTGGTTATCGCTCTTGTAGTTATAGGTTACGAAAAAACTGCTATGGGTTTATTGACAGGTGGTGTTATTTATGGTGTAGCCACTGGTATCCTCTCTCCCGCCCTTAACGCGTGGACGGTAGATATGAGCCATCCCCAATATCGTGGTAAAGCCATGGCAACCATGTATATTTCTTTAGAAGCAGGTATAGGTTTGGGGGCTTTGATCTCGGGTTGGTTTTACCAGGATGTTATTGGTATGGTACCGTACATTTTATACAGTACCGCGGTAATTACCATTTTGGCGATCATCTATATGATGTTCCGTTCTAAAACACCTATGAAGCATCAAGAGGATGTATTAATAGAGGCTGAAGTTTAACTAACAATCTGCATAAACCCACATTTACGAAAATATGCTATCCATAAATAAGTGTCGGCTAAAAGATCAGCTGATGAGATATTTTGGTTGATGCTGAGTGCCGAAATAGCTTCGTATAAATTGGTGTGCTTCTTACATTCCTGCAACAACAGGTACTGCATTTCGGTAATTTCTTCAAATACAATGCGGTAATTTTTCCTGCTAATAGCCGTAAAGGTTTTTTGGGGCGATGGTAATTCGTACTCATCTTCCCGGTAAACCGATTCAAAGAATTGCTTCATCGGGAAATCAAGCTTCAGCAACTGCAGGCAATCGGGTATGCTGATATTTAGTGCACTAAAAAATATGTCCTGTATGTTTACAGGATTAATATCAGTTATATCGCTTTCTGTGCCGGGTGCGCGCATGGCAACCTGCCGGGCACGTTCAACCCTGGCTAAAGTCGCGGGAATATCGAAATATGCATTATCAGCCCCTTCTTCTGTTTGAGGTTTGGTTTTATCCAAAAAATCAGGGAAGTCTTTACCCAGGTCGTATAAAGTGAACGAGGTAGACGGATGGTACATCAGGTAAGCTTTCGCGAAACTATCGAATACTTCATCGCCCATAAATTTCTTGCTGATAGCATAATCGGCATACATACAATCCAGCAGCCTCAGCATATAGCCCGAACTGTATACATTTAAACGTGCATGTACCGATGCCTTGCCTTCATCAGATACTACATCATCTTCGCTCACATTATACATCTGGTTAGCTAACCCGATCTTCTGCTTTAAAAAGCCGGGAGCCATTACCACAGTACGCAGCCAATTTTGCAAAAATGCCGTATCCTGTTTAACCATTTGATGCTTGTAATTGAAAATCGACAGGATTGGATACCGGCATATTAGGCGAACGGTAAACGCCTTCATCGGGGATATTGCCTTTCAGCACTTCCCTTGCCTTAAAAAGTTCCTCCAGCAGTTCGGGATAGTCGGGTATTTTGGCGTCCCACTCCAGTAAGGTACTTACGCCGCCCGTTAATTGTTGTGCCTGTTGATATAGTTTCCAAACTTCAGATGGCACGGGCTGGTCGTGTGTATCTACCAATAAATCGCCGCAATCTGTAGGGCCGGCAATGTGCATTTGTACAATATGCTCATACGGCAGGCTATCAATGTATTTAACTGCATCATATCCATGGTTATGTGCCGATACAAAAACGTTATTCACATCAAGCAGTAAACCACAACCCGTTTCTTTAGCCAATGCAGACAAAAACTCCCATTCGGGCATGGTTGAAGCTTTAAACTGAAGATAAGTTGATGGGTTCTCTAATATCAGCGGGCGTTTTAAATAATCCTGAATGCGTAATACACGTTCGGCAACATGGTCAAGGCTTTCTTCGGTCATGGGCATGGGCAACAGATCGTGCGTATTGGTGTATGCAACACCCGTCCAGCACAGGTGGTCAGAGATCCATTCGGGTTCTACAACTTCGGCAAGTGCTTTTAGTTTTTGCAGATAGATGTAGTTTATAGGGTCGGTACTCCCTACAGATAAAGAAACCCCGTGCATAACTACCGGCACTTGCTTGCGTACATGCATTAACACATGGCTGGCAAAGCCAAAGTCATCCATAAAATTCTCGCTGATTATCTCAAACCAGTCTACCTCCGCCGGGTTTTGCAGCAGGTAGTTAAAATGTTTATTTCGTAAACCCACGCCAAGGCCCAAATTTGGCAGGCCCAGGCGTGGTTTAGTATTTATGCTCATGCAATAATTATTATTTAGGTTGATGGTGGGAACGCAAGGCGCAGGTCGCTTGGTTTTGGTTTTTCGGGAACCTTTACTCCGCGTTTTTTAAGAACCTCAGCATATGCATTCCATGCTACATCATAAACCAGTTCGCCTTTTGCATAGTCAACAATTGCAAATGGGCTTGGTTGGTATTTAGGTGCCGGGCCAAAATCGTTCAGCTGCATCTTGTATTCGTTTGGTGCAGGGATAGACGGGTACATCTGCGAAGCCGAAATTGGCACCGCGCAACCACCTAACGAACCACAGGCATTATCAGACGGTGGGCTGTATGGCGATACCTTATCACCTTTGGCCTGAAGAAAGGTATAGGAAGTAGCTGCTCCGCACCCGCCACCACCTCCGGTCGACTGTACAAAACCGCATCCACCCTCGCCTTTACACTCGTTAGAGCCTTTGCAAGTATGAAATAGCTGTACCTGGGCACAGCTTGCGGGGTCGTGTTTTATCTGTTCATCAAGATTAAGCCCCTGGCAGGCATGATATAAATGCTGGCTGCGATCTAACGGCGCTTCTCCCGGAGGGATTACACCCAAAGCAATATTTGGTATTTTACCGAATATTGCCCAGCAGATGGACATCCTATCGCCCGAACCACCCATGGAAGGGTAAGGGAATGCTGTTTTTGGGTTTTGGAAAAAATCGTTCAATACCCGTGTAACACCAGCGATAGCACCTGTTGAGGTACGGCTGAACAGATCATAATTTTTACCATCCGTATCGTTCAACTTTAAATTGTTAAGTGCCTGGGCAATATCCCCTGATAACGGAAGATTTGGATATCGTTTAGGATCATAACCAACGGTTTCCAGCAATTCTGCGCTCCATTTATTGCCATCGGCATGCCACTGATCCCAGGTATATATTTCTTTGCTGTTAATAAGCTCTAATACATAAGCAAATGTTTCATAATGATCCTTACTTCCAAAAAAGCCCCGTGCTTCAGCCTTGGCAGACTCAACCTGCTGGCCTGTAGCCGAGTACGATGGATACTTGTTACGCAATACCGGGCAGCTTGGCCTAAACTGATCTTTTACCGATGTTAAAGTAAGTTGTGTTTTAAGCATACGGCTTTTGCTTACACGAGCCAATATTTCATTAATTACGCCACCGCCTTCACCCTGATCGGTAATGCCGTTTATCATGTTCAATACATCAAGCAGTGCTTTTTCGCTTTCGGTATGTTCAATACTGGTTGGCATCAGTGGGTATTCATCACTACTTTTTTGTGTGGGGTCTAACCTGCCCGGGTTAAACACTTCTTTCTGCAAGGCTGTTTTTACAGCCTCATTGCTGCCGGCTTTTGTTGAAGCGGCCTTTGCTTTTTCCAATCCTTTTTTGAAAACTATATCCCATAAGGTTGTTCCATCGGCGTATTCAATAGAAAGGTAGTTCCACAATTGCAGGTACATATTACCTATCGAACCAAAATAGGGTAATGGCTCACCTTCTTTCCAATTATTGTAAGGCGCCTTCTCATTATACTTATCCATTTTCGATGGGTCGATAATTTTTTCGGCATCTTTCTCGGTTTGTTCTATGGCCAGAAACAGGTTACACTGTTCAACATCCATAGGCCCCAGCTTTACTTTTATTTTATTATAAGGCGCAACAGTGTCGTTAAAATCTAAAATTGCAGGCAATACGGTTGCGTCAGGCGCGTAGCATTTCCATGCGTAGGTTTTCTCGTCCTGTAAGGGTTCGCAGGTAAATTTAGGGTCGTAACCAACTACCTTAGCAAGGTTTGATATGATCTGCAGGTGAAGCATTTCGGCCACAAACACGCTGAATACAGCATTAAAAGCATTTTCGTTCGCATTTTTTGGATGAGCGGATGCCGCCATGCCCGGCCATGTCCGGCCTTCGTAAAAGTTGCTATCCTTGCTATTGATCTCGTGCATGCCATGCAATGAATACAGCGAGGTCATGTACAAAGGAATGGTAAACAGCTCCACATTCACGGCAGACTGCACAACAGCATGCAGTGCCTTCTCATCAATCTCTTTGTATGATACCGGCCTTTTGGCCAACCGGTTATCATCGGTAAATAAAAGCGTTGTTTTCATGATAAGGTATTAATAGGGTTTAGAGTTTTCAAGTGGTGGTATGATGCCCTGCGACAGGCATTTTAATGCGGCTATTCCGGGTAAAAACAGATATAGACTACCATCGGTGCGGATAAAGCGTTCCATGCCTTCTATTTTTTTGTACTGCGGCGGCGTAGTTTCGCCAGAGAGATAATCAAATTCATTATAGGCCTGCATTGTAGCATTTGGCGGACCAAACAATGGGTCGAACCCGCTACTATTGGGGCTGGCGTCTGTTGTACGGAAACCGTTGCGTATTATCCAGCTTTGCATAATAAACTGAAACTGAGAAGCCAGATTAGCGCAAATAAACAAACCCACCAAGCCGCGTTGTGTGCCCTCATCTTCACCCTCTTTATAATCGGGGCCGTATGCACCAGCGCGGCGCATTATCCTTCTGCTTTCGGCATAGTTTAGTGTGCCGTCCGGGTTGTTTTGGTTACCTGTAACCATATTATCATCACGGGGATTAGTACGCCGTATATGCGACGCGTAAGGGCATAAAGCTCCCAATGCATCGTTTTGCCTTACTCCTTGCTGGTTATCGGTTTGGGTTAGGTAGTTAAAGTTGGTGTAATCAAAATCTTTAAGATTTGGGTTTGGCCCTGTGGGCGAAACCTCCAGCGGTGTACCATCAAACCAACGGCCGCACATTTTGGCAGCAACCAACTCGGGCGCTACACCCGGCGTTTTATTGATAAAGGCATTAAAGGCCTTTACATCCTGGTACAGCAACCGAAAGGCGGCAAAGCTGCCGTTAAGTATCAGCGGATGCGCCCTATAATTGGGTACCTTAATTTTACCATTATTGTACTTTTTGGTGATCACAAAGTTATATGGTGGTACAATAGGCCGGTCATCAATGGTGCTTACACCCAGCCGCAAGCGCTGTGATTCGTTATTCCATGGCACTTTGCTAAGGCGGGGTTGCGAAAAACTATCCTTATATCCAAAGTGAATATAATTTTGACCCGTTAATAGGGGGTTAGAATCTTTCATGAAAGCCAGTGCCAATGCCGGAACTTTATCTTTGACTGGTATAAGGCTCAACAATGTATTATAATAAGCTTCGCGTTCCTCATCGCTTTTGGTGTAGATACTAATTTGTACGTGAAGCTCAGAACCGTCTGCTTTAGGGTCGGTAGGTAATCCCCACCCTCCCGATCTTTTCCACCACTTTGCAGGAGCGCTATCGTCTATATCACCTACTGCACCGGCATTAACAGCCGCGCCGCCATCATACAAACCAAATAACGGGAAACTCTCCGATTTGACAGTGTTGTAATCTGTGGGGTTTATTAGCATTTTAAGGCCAAAACTGGTAATGCCAATATTGAGGCAATACGATGGTTTTACGCCGTTAGGCCATGGGGCGGCCGAAGTTATGGTAAGAGGTGACCCAGTACCAGGCAATAATTTACCCAGAAACTCGCGTGCGCCGGGTATGTTGTTACTATCAATAGTAAAAACCAGGTAGCGTATGTAATCAAAATTATAACCGCGCAGTATCAGACCCTGTATATCATCAAGCTGAAGTTTGGGCGCGTTCGGATCTGCAATATCATTCAGGTATTTACTCATTGTACTTTATTTAAATAAGTTAAATATCCCCGCTTGCGCAGGGATCAGAATGATAATTAGCAGGGTGTTGGCGGCGTTGATTGCTCGTAAGCTATGTCAGCCGGCGGGAATGGCCATATGGTTGGCGCATCAGGATAATTCTGTAATACTTTACCCACGGTTAAACCCGGGAATGTAACTCCAAGTACGTATTTATAGTTGGTGCCTTCAGGCGTTTTTGCAGATGCGGGTATAGTTGGGTCGGCAAAGTTGTAACGCATCAGCAGGCAGTTAAATGCATCCGGGTTTTCGGCCACACCACCATTTTCCCTAATAGAAATTGCAGATGTAGGATCAGATGCAGGAAATATATCAGTTTCATCCATAGCATTTACAATTTGGTCTAACCCCCAGGCAATAACCGGGTTTGTTACAAACGAGCTGATGTATGGTGCAAAGTCGGCATCGTATAACGATTGCACAACAAGCATATCTTTACCCGGCATGGTTTGGAAGCTTGTTACAGGCAATTTAGGTTGCGGAGATGTACCATCAAGTAAGTGGTAAAACATAAAGAAATGTACGCCGGTGGCCGCACGCGGGTCACTGATGTTTTTGATTTCGGTTTGGATGCTTGAAAGTGCTTTTGCTACCACTTCTTTTGGTGTTTTCTTTTTAAGCGGCATAAAAAGAAATAACATGTGTTGCTGTTCGGCAGCAGTAACGCTGGTAATAGGTGAGGCCATTGTGATTTTGGTTAAGGTTGTATTTACCTACTCTGTTAAAGGCTTTTCGGTATCCGCCAATTATGTGATCATTTATAAATCAACACCGCGTTGCACTTATCCTATCCCAAGGTTACAGTTAATTGTAACAATAGATATCGCTCCTTCCCTACTTATCGCGAGCTTTATAGCAACTTCCGTTCGCTGGTTTTACCAAATCTGTAGCTTAAGCTAACCTCATGAGTGGCTGTATTTATACCGCCCAGGTTATTTGATGCCACACCAAACTGGTAGCTGTATCCAACCCTAAATGTATCGGTAGTTATTGATATTATACCCGACGCTCTTTTATCGGTACGGTAACCTGCGCCAACGCCCAGCTGCTCTTTTAAATAAATAGTACCGGTTACATCTGCCAGTAACGGTGACCCGTTAACGTATGATACAAGCGTGGTGGGTTTAAACTTAATATCTTCAGCTAAATTTGCCAGGTATCCCCCGGTAAAATAATAATGGCTTTTTAGGTAATTAGCCTGCTGGACCGATGCTGTTCCCAAACTACGAATAGTAAGCTCGGGTACAGATACACCCAGGTAATATTTATCACTAAAAAACATAACACCAAAGCCAATATTAGGGCTGGTTTCCCTTATATCATCTTTAAACTCCGGGTCGTAATAATCAAGGGTTGAATAGTTACCCACATAGTTACGTACCCCCGCGTTTATGGATACCGCCAGATAATCTTTTTCGGTTAGCTGAATACTTTTTGCAAAAAAGGCATTAACCTCAATTTGTCGCTCTACTGCTATTTGGTCATTCAAAACATACAAACCGGCAGCGCCGCCAATTGATTCTAATGGCAAACTTCCGCTTAATAGTAAGCTGCTTGGCGCACCATCTATCCCCACAAAACGTTTGCGGCCCACAACGTTTATTGAACCAGCTTTATCTAATAAAGAGTACGCCGGGTTTATTGGGGTTAAGTTATCTCCATACTGGCTGTAACTGTATATCTGTTGCTGAGCCATAAGCTTGCTGCCGGTTATCATCAGCAGCAAGCTTAGTATAAGTACAAATTGTTTTTTGTTAGGTATTAATTTAATATCCTTTATTTCTTGCTTCACTATTTCCTTTTCAATTATTGTTTTAGTACTTCAATATGATGTACCCCGTTTTACGTTTCTCTTTACCTGCTTTGTATTCAAGCGAGTAAAAGTAAGTGCCGGGTTTCAATAAAGCACCATTTTTGTTAGAGTGACCATCAAATAAGTTCGAGCTATTTTTACCATAGTCTTTTGTCTCGAATACCAGGGCGCCATTAGCGTTCATAATTGATAGTTTATTACCGCTATAAGCTGAGATACCTTCGATAGACAAGAAGTCGTTTGAACCATCACCATTTGGCGATACGCCCTGATGTACTACTACACCATCGTTATCTGTTGGTTCCATTGGGTTAACGGCTTTATTTGCAAATAATAGTTTACTATCTGTCCTATCAACCATAAAGGTAGACGGCCTGGTAACTGTTATAGTATAGGTTTTGATTGTTATGCCATCCTGTGCTGTTACTACAATGTTAACTGTGGTGGTACCTACGTTTATTGGTATCGGGTTTGAAATTACACCGCTTAATGCTGGCGTACCATTAATTGTCATGGTAGCATTTGCTTCCTTAAGTGTTGGTGTTAGCTTAATGCTTGCTGTGCCCGGGCTTACAGTTGTAGTATACGTTACCTGACTTGACGTATTTTGCTGAATTGCCAATACTGAGCCCGGGAATATACTTATATGCGTTAGGCTGGCAATGTTTGAACCGGCACGGGTTACCGCTATTGTATATGTTTTAGTAGTTACCCCATCCTGTGCTGTTGCTACAACATTAATATTAGTTACACCCACATTTAGTGGTATTGGATCTGAAGCTACACCACTTAAAACTGGTGAACCGTTAACGGTTATGCTACCATTTGCCTCTTTAAGCGTTGGTGTTAGCCTTATACTTGCTATAGCATTACTTACAGAAGTGCTGTATTCTACAAGGCTATTTGTGCTTTGCTGAACGGTAAGTACCGAGGTTGGGGTTACGCTTATAGATGACAGACCAGCAATATTGGAACCGGTACGGTTAATTATCACCCTATAAGTTCGGGTGGTTACGCCATCTTGTGCTTTTACTATTATATCAACAGTAGTGGTACCTGTATTTAGTGCTATAGGATTTGAAGTAACACCACTTAATATTGGCGAACCATTAATGGTCATGGTGGCATTTACTTCTTTAAGCGTTGGTGTTAAGGTTATACTTGTTGTACCTGTACTTACCGAAGTTGTGTACTCTACCAGGCTGGGGGTAGTTTGCTGTATTGCCAATACCGAATTTGGAGATATTGTTAAAGATGCCAGGGTAGCGTTGTTTGACGCAGCACGGGTCACTTTTACTACATACGTTTCAGAAATTGACCTGTCCTGTGCAAATACTTCTATATTAAATATGTTTTCGCCAACATTTAATGAACGCGGCGGCGCATAACCTGTTTCTACCGTGTTTCCATTTATCTTAACTAAACTATATGTACTGGTGGTTACAGGGTTTAATGCTATAGATTCAACAGTATTGGCTACCGAAACAGTGTAGCTATGTCCTGCAGTAGTAAATGCAGGGCTCAATGTACCATTGTTTACGGTAAGGGCCGATAGCGTGGAAATTGTTTCATAAGCGCGAGTTACGGTAAGCGTATAATTTTTGGTGGTTGTACCATCCTGCGCGGTTACTGTTACCGGTATTGGATTCTCACCTGGGTAAACAGGTACTGCTACTGATGTACCCGATGTAGCATTCAAGCCATTTACAGTTATAGTAGCGGTAGCATCTACAACAGTTGGCGTTAGCGTAATACCACTTTGGGTATTTGATACTAACATAGTATAATCAAATGTGTTAGCATCAAATGCAGGGCTTATAGCACCTTCATCAACAGTTAAACTAGCAAGGCTGGCGTTGGTTGATGCCGGATTTACCGTTAAGGTGCCACTTACAAAATTGAAATCATAATTTAAATTTGTTGCATTGGATACATTAATTGGATAGTTGCCAGCAGGTGAGCTGCTATTCGCTGTAGTGCTGATACTCACCGGTGTGGTAAATGAAGACTCATCATCGCTATTCTTAAAGCCGGTAATAGCGTAAGTAAGCGTTGGGATAGCCTGGCCAGCTACTTTTGCTTTGTTATCAGCAGTAATAGTTAACGGTGCCCTGCCAATCTCTAAATAAGCAGGTTGAAAGGTAAGATTGTAATTAGCGCTGTTTATAGCTATGGTGCCCTGGTTTATTGCATGCATGCCGGCAGCCTCTCCTGCATCACGTACCAGTGAACCTGTTATGGCGTCACTACTTAATAACGAACCTGATGTGATATGGTAAGTAAAACCGGGATCAGCATCACCGTATGTTTTGTTAATTACATTTGCAGCTATAGTAACTGGCCTTGTGGTAATAGTAAAATTATTACCAATAAAACTGATGTTGTAATTTCCGCTGTTGGTTACAGATAATGTATTTTGCGAAATTGGATAGGCACCAACTGCACTACCCGACACACGGGTTAATGCGCCCGTAACATTGTCAACCGGAGCAAGTGTCCCGGAAAGGGTATAACCCAACGCAGGTGCAGTATCGCCATACTGCACACTTACAGCATTTGCATTTAATGTGATATTACGTTTGGTAATAGTTATTCTCGCTTCGGTGTAGTTTATCGTATAATTGCTACCCGCCGTAAATAAACCTTGTTTAATAGCATAAGAGCCTATGTTTTCGCCTGCAATTCTCGTCAGCGAGCCAGTAAAGGCATCGCTGCCAACTAATGGACCAGCAGTGTAGGTGAAAACAGGATCGGCATCGCCATAAGTTTTGGTTTTGGCAATTGCTGTTACATTAATAACTTTTTTACCGATAGTTAAGTTTGCTCCTGTAAAGTTTAAAGTATAGTTGCTGTTTAATGCTAATGCTCCCTGGTTAATAGCATAAGCGCCAAGGGTTTCACCCGCTATCCTTGTCAGCGAGCCAGTAAAGGTATCACTGCCAACTAATGGGTCTGCTATGTAGGTGAACACAGGGTCGACATCACCATAGCTTTTGATTCGTGCATTTGCAGTTACATTTACGATTTTTTTACCGATAGTTAAATTTGCTCCGGTAAAGTTTATCGTATAATTACTACCTGCCGTAAATGTACCTTGCTTAATAGCATAAGAGCCTGCGTTGCTGCCTGAAATTCTCGTTAGCGAGCCGGTAAAGGTGTCGCTGCCAACTAATGGGTCAGCAGTGTAGGTCAAAACAGGATCGGCTGCGCCATAAGTTTTGGTTTTGGCAATTGCTGTTACATTAACGGTTTTTTTATCGATAGTTAAGTTTGATCCGGTAAAGTTTAAAGTATAGTTGCTGTTTAAGGCTAACGAGCCCTGGGTAATAGCATACGAACCAAGGGTTTCGCCCGCATTCCGGGTTAACGAGCCTGTAAAGCTGTCGCCGCTTGCCAACGCATCTGCAGTATAAGTTAATGTTGGGTCGCCATCACCATAGGTTTTGGTTTGCGCATTTGCTGTTACGTTAACAGTTTTTGCACCTATAGTTAAGTTGGCGCCGGTAAAGTTTAAAGTATAGTTGCTGTTTAATGCTAACGAGCCCTGGTTAATAGCATGCGAGCCAACCGTTTCGCCCGCATCACGGATTAACGAGCCTGTAAAGCTATCGCCACTTGCTAATGCATCGGTAGTATAAGTTAATGTTGGGTCGCCATCACCATAGGTTTTGGTTTGCGCATTTGCCGTTACATTAACAGTTTTTGCACCTATAGTTAAGTTAGCGCCGGTAATGTTTAAAGTATAGTTGCTGTTTAATGCTAACGAACCCTGTTTAATAGCATGCGAACCAACGGTTTCGCCCGCATCACGGGTTAACGAGCCTGTAAAGCTATCGCCACTTGCTAATGCATCGGCAGTATAAGTTAATGTTGGATCGGCATCACCATAAGTCTTGGTTTGAGCGTTTGCAGTTACATTAACAGTTTTGGTACCAATAGTTAAGTTTGCTCCGGTAAAGTTTAAAGTATAGTTGCTGCTTAATGCTAACGAGCCCTGGTTAATTGCATGTGAACCAACGGTTTCGCCGGCATCACGGGTTAATGAGCCTGTAAAGCTATCGCCGCTTGCTAATGCATCGGCAGTATAAGTTAACGCCGGGTCGGCATCACCATAAGTTTTGGTTTGCGTGTTTGCCGTTACATTAACAGTTTTGGTACCGATAGTTAAGTTGGCGCCGGTAAAGTTTAAAGTATAGTTACTATTTAATGCTAATGAGCCCTGGGTAATAGCATGCGAACCAACTGTTTCGCCCGCATTACGGGTTAATGAGCCTGTAAAACTATCGCCCGAAACTAATGCATCGGCAGTATAAGTAAATGTTGGGTCGGCATCGCCATAGGTTTTGGTTTGTGCGTTTGCTGTTACATTAACAGTTTTTTTACCGATAGTTAAGTTTGCACCGGTAAAGCTTAAGGTATAGTTACTGCTTAAAGCAAGTGTACCCTGACTTATTGCATATGTGCCAAAGCCTTCGCCTGTAGCCCGCGTCAATGCGCCGCTAAATGCATCCCCGCTTACTAACGCTGTGCTTGTGCCATAGGTTAGCGTTGGGTCGGTATTGCCATAGGTTTTAGTTTGTGCGTTAGCAGTAACAGTAATAGGTTTAGCGGTAATGGTAAAGTCTACAGGCTCTACTGTGATATCATAATTATTAGTTACGATAGTACTATTTGAGACATTAACTACAATTTTTCCACCCAAATTCACGGCGTATGTACCCACACCCTCACCGGCAATACGGCCAAATTGGCCACTTGTACCATCGCTGGATGCTATAGAACCGGCAGTTAGCGAAAACGCGTTTCTGAATGGTTCTGTATTACCGTAAACCTTTGTAAGGCTTGCGGGTTTCATTGTAATTGGCCTTTTGTTAATGGTTAAGTTAGCACCAACAAATGTTAAGTTGTAATTGGCACTTAAAGCTAATGTGCCCTGTGTAATTGCATAATCGCCTATGTTTACACCGGCATTAGTCCTGGTTAGGGCACCGGTGAATGTATCACCAGATACAAGTGCGCCGGTGGTTACCGAATAAGTGAAAGTTGGATCGTTATCGCCATAAATTTTAGTTTGTGCATTTGCAGTAGCAGTTATAGCAGCTTTGCTCACGCTTAAAGCTTGTACCACATTACTTGCTGGTGAAGTATTAACATCTCCCGCTTGAGAAGCTGTGATATTAGCTGTACCTGCACCTACAATATGGATATTACCACTTACAATGGTTGCAACAGCGGTGTTATCGCTGCTGTAGCTAACGGTTAGGCCGCTGCTTGCAGTTGCGCCAGGCGAAAAATCAGCATTGCCATAGGTTTTGGCGGGCAACGCGTTAAATGTTATACTTTGCGGATTTGTTGCCCTGGTTACAGTTACAGTATATGTTTTGGTAGTAGAACCATCTTGTGCAGTTACCACAGTTGTTATAATATTATTACCAACATTTAAACTGATATTACCAGATGCTGAACCTGAATTAACCGCTACATTATTTACTTTAATACTTGCATTTGCATTGTTTTTGGTTGGTGTAACCGTAATAGTTGAATTAGCATTTGCTACCGATGCGGTATAAGTAATTGTACCTGCAGAAAACGACGGCGTTAATGTACCCGCGCTTATTGATAGGCCCGAAAGGTTTGCATCATTTGAAAGTGTCGTGAAAGTTGTTAACGCACCGTACACTGTACCCGCACCACTGGTGGCATACGCTTTCACATAATAAGTTGTTGAAGAACTAAGACCGGTTATGCTTGCTGAAAATGCACCGGTACCGGTACCATTTGCCGCTTGTGTAACTCCACTTCCCCCTATTACAGGTGATGTATTGCTGCTGCTATATATAACACCGCGTGCCGTTACGGCACTTTCGCTACGTGTTACAGTACCGCCTAAGGTAGCCGATGTTGATGATATGCTGGCTGTTGATGCAGCAGTTACAACCGCACTTGCAGGCACATTCATGGATGTTACTACCCTTGCAGAAGTATATGAGCTTAACGAAATTATACTTACAACATTACCAGAACTAAGATCAACAGTTTTAATGGCCTTATTGGCAGTTGCACCTTCATAAATAAATGCGCGGTTATTACCTGCATCTAATGCGAACAATACAGGCGAACCCGTGATACCACTTTTTATAACTGTTGTATTTGTGCCATCGGGTTTAACTTTGGTTAATGCATCTGTAACGGCAACATTAAGAGCGATATCATCAGATGTTAAATAATACAAAAAATCTGTAGTGGCATCATAAGCTATTTCTTTGACTGTCCCGGTATTTACAGTTGCAGACTGGGTTATTGTACCAGAACTTAGACTAACTGTTTTAATACCGCGTTGAGCAGCTATTGATTCATAAACAAATGCTCGGTTATTAGCAACATCAAGAGCCAGGTATAATGGAGAAGGTGTAAACGAGGAGGCAATTACTGTTTGGTTGGTACCATCAGACTTAACACGTACAAGCGCATCTGTAGCAGCTGTACTAAGCGCCGATCCATCGGTGGTTAGGTAATAAATATAATCGTTTATCGGGTCGTACTTTAAGGCATTTACGTTATTAATACCCGCCAATACCGCAAAACTTGTAATAACTGCGCCTGTGCTGGCGTTTAGTACCTTAATTGACCTGTTTGCCGCAATAGCCTCATATACAAAGATCCGGTTATTAGCCAGATCTAATGCCGAATAAGTGGGCGATACTGCAATACTACTTACTACTGTTGTATTTGAAGACCCGTCGTAGTTAGCACGCAATAACGCGTCTTCAGTGTCAGCTGCACTAACGCTGCCTGCGGTTGTAACGTAGTACACCTGCGCCTGGCTTTGTCCACTTATGGTTAGCAGCACCAAAACAAACAAAGCCGCTAAGAAGGATCTGATGTCCTTTGCCAGCAAGTTTTTCAATTGAGGTAAAAGTTTTTTCATGATAAGGTATTAAGGTTATATTTTACCGGCAATGCCGTTATAGTTTACTTATGAATGTCTGCCCTGTTTTTAAACCATAAAAACCTGCATGCCGGGCCGGGATACAAGTATTATTTATGTTGAAAAAGTTAATGTTTAGTGCTTTGCTATTTATGCAGGCTACATTGAACTTGTTATTTGCTATGTTGATTATGCCGGGTGTATTATTTGCTTTTTCTAAAGCTATTTCGGCATCTAATATTTTTAATTCGCAACCGTTTATTAAAGTGCTTACACCGTTATTCCATGATGTGCACGCTTTTATCAGGTCAAGTATTTCTTTCGCTTCCATCTTTTCCCAGTTCACCATTACATCGGCCAGTTGGGGCCTGTTGTAATATTTGGCTTGGGTTTCGCCTTGCGTTTTTGCATTTAATGGCTGCTTTCTACTCAACTTATCAAGTATCTCAAACACTCCCTTAACCTGCAATTCGCTAAACGCCTGGTTTATATAGTTGTATGTATGGTATTCTTCGTTCTTAATACTCTGCTCCCAAATAACCGCTCCACTATCCAGCTTATTACTTAGCTGGTGTATGGCTAAGCCCAATTGTGCTTCTCCGTTTTTTAACTGCCAAAAAACCGGCGATGGTCCTCTGTATTGCGGTAGTTTACCAAAGTGTATGTTATATATTCCTTTTGGCACACCGCTTAACTCTTCAACAGCAACTTTATGGTTATAACCGGTAAAAAATATTACATCCGGTTCGTGCAGTTGCTGCCAGTTGTAAAGTTCATTCTTATTATCTTCTGCATGGAACTGTATATTATTCGCTCTGCAAAAGCCGGCTAAATCATTTACACTGATATCAGTATGGGCAGACTTACCAAAGTATAACATAACCCCTGCTTTGTTACTGCTTAGGTACGAAAGCAGGGGTATGCATATTTTCGAATTTGATACTATACCAATTTTCATCGATACTTATCAAAAATCAATTGGATTGTGATCATTAATTATTACGGTCTTGATGGGTATATACCCTGCCAGGCTATAATAAAATTCATGGCCAAAATAGGCTGTACAATATTAAACGGCTGGCTTCCACCAGTTGGCGTAAGTGCTGCTGGATTTAATGTTGAACCTGCCGTAGCAGTAGCCGAATAAAATGGTAATGCGTCACCTGTTTCGGGATTAGCATTAAAACCTAAAAATCCATTTGTTGCTAAGCCCTGGCTTGGGGCTACACTGTTAATATTAACAGTATGCGTGTGCGCAGGCATTTGCAGTGCGGTTATGGGAGCACTTTCTACACCGGCAGTTTGCCCAACTTCGTAACGTGACACATTTATTCCTTGTCCGTTACCTGAGTGTACCGGCGCACGGCCTCTAAGGTCTGGTACTTTAAAGGTTTGCACGCCATCGCCGCCGTAATTTGTTCCTAACAACGAGAACAATGCTGCGTACTGTGAAATAGGAAGGGTTGAGCCATCACAAAAAAACCAGCCATTCGGTGCAAAGGTGCCTGCGAAAATTCTAACTTCTCCAAGAATCGGATCCATAATAGTGATAAGGTTTAGGGTTAAAAGTTTTTGTTAAATATTTAGTAAATATATATCAATTTAGGTTGCATGCAATAAATTATTAATTATAACGTTAAGGGACACCCTCACAGAATAATATTCTTTCTCCCCTTATCTCCCCTTAAAAATTCGCTTAACAAAACTCTATTAAATTTTACAAATAGTATAGGGTGAAAACAGCTTTTTTTACTGCTTGTTTAAGTGAAAAAAAGGCAAGGCATTAATTTGCTTATCTGTATATAAATAGTGACTTTCGGTAAACTTAAATCCGAAACTATATGTCACTCAAAAAATCCTTATTGTATGTAGCTGTTGCCGCAATGGCGTTTACTGCCTGCCAAAACCAACATGCCGACCTAACTACTGCAGCCCCAGGCTTTAATTATGATAGCTTAAGTTATAAAATGGCTAAAGCCTATGTAAAAAACTATGAAAAACATGCCGGAACTGTAGATTCCAGCTATGATGAAAAAGGAGCAAATAAAATAAAAAAGAGGCCAAACACACGTTGCGTATGGTTCAGCGCTGACAGGTTAGAGTTCCTGCTCACCAAAATTAAAAGCGAAGGTGGTGATGGTATCCGTTTTTACCTTGCAAGTTATGACAGTATTTATCCGAAAACAATTGGCGGCCTTACTCCTCCACGTCCTTATTGGGGATATAACACCTTAGTAATGGTATCTACCAAAGACAGTACAAACAAGGTTAACCAAAAATTTCACCGAGATTATTATACAAGCCAAACAGGTAACACTGCTAATAAACCATTGAAAGGCTTTATAGTAGGCGGTACACCAGAAAATCGCGGAGAACTTTGCCCACCGCCAGTAAATTGCGGTGCTACAGGCGCAACCCTTCTTCCCTAATAAACAACTATGATATTTATTACAGTTAACACAGTATCAGAGTTATTATGCCTCCTGGCCGCAATTTTTTTCTTATACAAGGAAAAAACAACGGCCTGGAGGCTGTTTATTCCGTTTTTATTATTAACCTGTACTGTTGAAATAGCAGGTATATACATACGCGAGTTTGTACATACTTCAAACTATGCCTTATATAATGTATATGTATTGTTTGAGTGTGGCTTTACCAGCTATTTCTTTTTTTACCTGTATAAAGCCTATCACTATAAACCAATATGGCTGTTTACCTGGCTGGGCCTGTTCGCGGTTATGTATATTACAGATTTACTACACCATAATTTTAGCCAGTTTGTATCAACAACAGCATCGGTAATGTCGGTAGTGTTTGTATTAGCAAGCCTGTATTTTTACTACCTTAAACTAAAGGACGAGCATTTTGAACCCTTGATATTTTCGGCCCCGTTCTGGTGGGTTAGCGGTACATTGTTCTTTTATTTTGGAAGCACTGCCTGTAATAACTTTTTAGATTATCTGTCCGCGTATGAAAGAATCACCTTTAGCCGGTCTATCAGGTATATAATTTACAATATTTTAGATATTATCATGTACATTTTCTGGTCATACGCTTTCATATGCAGATATCGTCAAAAGAGGTCATCTCCCTCATTGGGTTAACATCCATTATATTCTTAATTGCGCCTTTGTTCCTTATTCTGTATGTATTATCATATAACCGCAGAAAAAAGAAACACCAGGAGGAAACTGTTATGATGCAACAGAATTTTGAGAACGAACTGCTTAAAACCCAGATGGAGGTACAAGAACAAACCTTAAAAACGGTTGCCTACGATTTGCACGATAATATTGGCCAGTTGCTTAGCCTTACCACTATCACCTTAAGTTCTATCAATATTAATGACAACCAAAACACGGCAGAAAAAATAGCTTTAGTGGAAGCCCTTACCTTAAGATCTATAAAAGAGGTAAAGGCGTTATCGCGCCTGCTGCATGGTGAAGAAATTGTAAGCCGGGGTTTAAAAGCCGCTATTGAATTTGAACTGGAGTGGTTAAAGCGACTGGATAGGTTTGAAGTGACATTTGAGCACAATAATGTTTTTTTTACTGGTGATGGTGCTAAAGAAACCATACTTTTTCGGCTGTTTCAAGAGATCATTAATAACATTATTCAACATGCTAAAGCAACCAAAATACTTATTAAGTTAGAAGTAATTGAAGATAACTTCTGGTTAACTATACGCGATAATGGTGTTGGGTTTGATGTAGATGAGATATTAAAGCGAAAAGCAGGCATGGGCCTGCATAACATTGTAAAACGAAGCACCATGATAAATGGCTCAGCTTCTATAATTTCTATCCCTTTGAATGGGGCAACAATAACTATAAACGTACCGTACAAATAACAATGCAAACCGATAAAGTAAATATTGCCATAGTAGACGACCATACGCTCTTCCGCCAGGGACTTGCACATTTGTTAACCGAATCTAACGAGATAAATGTTTTGTTTGATGCCGATAACGGTGCAGATATGATCAGAAAGCTACCCACCTATCCCCTGCCCGATGTTATACTAATGGATATAACTATGCCAATTATGAACGGCTACGAAACCACAAAATGGCTCAAAGCAAATTATCCGGAAATAAACGTACTGGCTTTAAGTATGTTTGAAGAAGACAAGCCCATTATTGGCATGCTAAAAAGCGGCGCTGGCGGTTATATGCTAAAACAATCAAAAGCCGCCGATCTGGTAAGCGCTATTAAAGGAATTTCTGCTCAGTCCTTTTACATCAATGAATTGGTATCGGGCAAGTTATTGCGTAATATTCAAAACAATCAGCCTGTAAAAAATGCCCCCATAGGTTTAAGCCCTAACGAGCTAAAATTTTTGGAGTTGTGCTGCTCTGACCTTACCTACAAGCAAATAGCCGATATGATGAACCTTAGTCCGCATACTATTGATAACTACCGCGAGGCCCTGTTCCAGAAGTTTGAGGTAAAATCAAGAACAGGCCTGGTTATATCCGCCCTAAAGAACGAACTTATAAAAATCTGATAACAGTGTAATTATAATGTAGTAGTTTTTGCTGCCGTTTTTTTAACAACTGGTTCGGCTACCGTTTTAGTTTTGGCCGGGATGGCTTTAGGTGTTTCCAAAGCTTTTGGCTCATCAACTTTAACTAAAGCGGCTGCATTTACTTTAATGTCTTTAGCAAACTTTTTGGCCAGTTTCTTCCCCTCTTTCTGTATTTGCTTGTCTAATTTTTTTGATCCTACACCAAATCTGGCCGTAATGTCTTTTAGCTGTGCAACAAGGCTTAACTGTATTGCTTTTTGCGCGGTTTTCCTTGCTTCTTTAACAAGCGGTTTAAGTTTATTTTTCATGTATTTATGTGGTGATATTTGCAAAAGTATGCCATTGCAATGTTAATCCAATATTATCATTATGTTAAGTATACCTAAACAGCTTAACATTGCATGTTATAACAAGTTTTTATCCTTACCCTTTTGTTGCTGGTTATAGATGCAGCAATTTATAACGAAACTAATTTACAATAATAAATTTATAACAGTGTTAGTGTTAGTAAGCAGATAAGTTAAATTGAACCCAATAGATATCGTCCTGGCCATTGCCGGGCTCACTTAACAGGCTATTCAGTTCGGCATAGGTAACAGCTTTTTCATTATACCATTCTTTGCGCAAGCGATTGCTGGTAAATATTAAATATTTTTTATCCGGGGTAACGTAAGGGCAATAATCAAGCGATGTACTGTTAATTGTGCCCGGCAAGTGCTGTACCGGCAGCCAGTTATTTGTTTTATCCTTTTTACTAATGTAAATATCGCCTTTACCTTTATCATCAGCACGCCCGTCTGATGTGAACAATATAAACTGCTCATCCGGGTCTACAAATGCGTTAAATTCGCCATGCGAGGTATTAACACCATGGGGTAGGCTTATCGGCGCCAGGTAACCCGATGCAGCGTATGAACATACCACTATATCTTCCCCGCCCTTTCCATAAGGTGCTTCAACAGTAAAGTAAAGGTTACCACTTTTAGCAACGCTGGGGTAAAATTCGTTTTTGGCTGTATTAACGTTTGCACCTAAATTTTCGGGCTTACCCCAAATGCCATCGGCTGTTTTAGATACTTTCCAGATATCAAAATCGCGTTTTGGCTGATTGCCTGTAAGCGGCCTGTCTGACGAAAAGAACACGGTCTTTCCATTCGGTGAAAAGCTGGCTTCCAAATCCCTGAAAACGCCGGAGAATGGCGCAACTTCCGGCTTACCCCACTTGCCATTTACTTTAGTTAACCTGATAATTACGCTTACAATAAATTTAGGGTGTTGTATAGTATAAAATAACTCATCACCTGTGGGCGAGATTGTAAAATCGCGGTTAGCCAAACCTGTGGAAATAATATCCCTTGCAAATAGTCGCAGTGTATCTGCAGGCAAATTATTATCCGGATATGTTATTTGTGCAACAGCCAAATGGCTACAAATTATTATACCAAATACAAGTAAAATAACCTTTTTCATACAACAGTTTATTTCCACTTACAATATAAGTTAAAACATTACTGTTACATATACATACGATCAATAATTTATTTAGATGGATAGAAAGTTATTGTTTCCCCCGCATGAGTTTTTAAGATGAGGTTACCGGCAACTATTTTACGCTTAATGTGGTTGATTTCTGCGTAACCTTTATTCCAGGGGATAATTACCGACAGATCCTGCCCTTTTTCGCTTTTTATGGTTACCTGCTTAATAATCCCCTTTTCCAATCTTGCAGAAACAAGAAAAGCACCTGCAGCACGCAGGCTGGTAAATTGGGCATCTTTTGATAATGGCCAGTTAGGGAATAATCTGATAGTGCCATTATAGCTCTGCATCAGGCATTCATTTATTACTGCCGGCAAAGCAAAATTCTCAAACCAAATACCCATTTTAGACATATATTTAAAATCGGAGTTATCATCATAACGCCCGAAAGTTTGCATTATCATATCGGTAGCGGTACCGTTTGGCAGCAAGGAATATTTTATATGGCGTTTAAATTGTTCCAGATCAAGCATTCCTATCCGGGCGGCCTGCAGGTTTATAAAAACCAGATCATTACCACCCTCGTTTTGTTGATTTAGGTAAGTATTTTTTAGTTGATTGACCGTCTTTATATTTGAATGCAATCCAAAATCCTCACCCGGAAAAGCCGGGGCTAAAGCATTGGGCACATTATACACCACTTTATCATGTTCGCCCGGTACCGAAACATATATTTCACCATATTTTACCGATTTTGCGGTTGGATAATCGGGATAGTTGGATAATATATGGGCAATATCGTTCAATAAAGCCTGTTCCTGGCCGGTAGTTTTCAGTATTTTGGCAGCTTTTTCAAATGCTTTAAAAATAAATTTGGTAAGGCTCAAATCCATTACACAATCGTAATTGTATTTGAAGCCGGGCCTTAAACCATACAGCTCTGGCGGTACGGTTGGGAATATGTGATATTTATTATCAGACCACCTTTCGCCGCCATGTGCATCGGGCCTTTTCATGTAAGCTGTTAAAAATTGTACTGCGGCTTTAATTGGCTCATAGGCCCTGTCGCGCAAAAACGTTTCATCACCCGAATACAGGTAGTGCCACCATAAACCTTGCACGGCCCATGGTGTTTCGCTTATTTCCCAGCCCCAATCCGGAACCGGGTATGGGTTCATGGTCATGTTTACCGGGTAAGCCGAATGCGGAAAGTAGGCACCGGGCAAATTGTAATAAGTTTTGGCCCAGTTACGGCTTACAGGCATTAAACGTTCTATCAGGTTTACATAGGGCAGATTCTTTTCCAAATGATTACTGGAAAAGGTCATCCAGAAAGGCTGCTGCGTATTATAATTCATGTGGTAATCGCCGTGCCAGGCAGTACCTATATTATTGTAGCTCCAGTTAGCGAATAAGCCGGGACAGGTTACTCCATCTTTTGCTGCACAATTAAAAAAGTATAGGTTGCGATACCAAATCTGTTCTAAAAAATTATCACCAAGCTTAACTGCCGATTTACTCCAATATGTTTCCCATACAGATGTACTTTGGGCCAAAGCTTTATTAAAACCATCAAATGTTAATTTTTCTTCGGGTGGCACATTTTGAGGCACTACTGATGACATGCCTTCCCGTAATGTAATTGTTGCAAAAAAGCCTTTGTTATTAGTTATGGCGGCCTCCAGGTCTGGCATTTGTTCGGTATTACCGCTCCAGTTCATCCGGGGTTCCTTACCAAGTGATGTGTTTGCCGTAAATGTTAAGCTGAATGCTTTGTCGTTCGCGTTTCCTTTCTCGCGGTTATACTGTTCCGGTTCAAGTGCGGGTAAAACTTGCCTGAAGCTTAATATACCATTGGGCAAATTTTCATCTACCTGATATTTTGGAAAATCAGCAGGTGTTGAAGGATCAGGCATGACCTTTACCCTGTTAAATATATTGGGATAAGCCTTGCCGTTTGCATCAGTCAGTTCCATCTGCAATTTATCCTGCTGCATCTCTGTAAAGAGCTTCAGGAATACTTCCTGTTTATCTGCCGTAAGCAGTTTAACAGTACATAAACCATTGGAGATATCAAGCGTATGCCCTATAAGCTGCACATCCCGCCTATCGAAACCAAGTACTACAGAACCACATGGAAACGGCCTTGGATAAGGTTTGCTGTAGTTATCGCTTGTTAATTTGTTATACTGATTATACCAGGTATCATCAGTAAGATTATTAAGCGTAGAAGGCAGTGCCTTTACTTTATTAAAAACCGAGTCAAACGTACCAATTTCGTCGCGGTGTTTCTCGGATATACGAATATCCCAAACATTATTATGGCCAAAATATAATACTATGGCATCTGGCCGGGTAGTAACCACAACGCCCATGCCCCCATTGCCGAGCAGAGCTCCCTCAAAAAAGTCTGCCGCAGGCTTATCAATTGTAAGGCTGTGCTTTTTAGCTTGCTGAGCAGCTATATTTTGGCCGTAAGCCGTTGTATAAATACTTATCTGTAATAAAAGATAAATTATGTAACGACCTACCGCCTTAACCATACTCTTATTTTTTCAGCGTGAATTTGTACAATACGGCGTCTGCCCCATTCAATTTAAACTGCAGGCTACCTTTAGTATCTATCGCGTTATCCTGCAATATTTCTTTTGTGCCTATCACTTTAGAAAGGTCTATCCCCAGGCGTTGCGCTGATATATCGAAAATTTTGCTGTCTTTTCCATAATTAACCACAGCCATATAAAAGCTATTGCCTATTTTTTGGGTGAATATTTCGGATGCACCTGTACCCGTATTGCCTTCAACCGGGCGGAACGCCTTGCCATTTTTTACCAGTTTAATCAATTCAGCATCCTGGTAATATTTTTTAACACGAGCAGTCCATTGGCCGTTTACTGTAAAATCATCACCAGAAAGCCACGTACCTGTAACCAATGCCGATAACATACGCGCACGGTTTGCCCCTATTGTTTCATCGTTAAAAACAACATGGTCAGCATCAATAAAGTTATATAAGTTAGACTGCCACCAGCCATAGCTTACGCTGTTTAGCGTGTATTGTGTGTGCTCTATTGTTTTAAAGGCATCGCAGGCAATACGTCTCATATGTACATACCTGCCTGTTGCCATACTGGGCGATATAGCTGCATATATCAACATTTGATTACCAAGCTGGTCTATCAGATACTCCATACCTTTTCGATAAGCCTGCATCCCGGTAGTAACTGTTGGGTCATAGAATTTATTAGCCTCGACAGAGGCATGGCCTAAGAAGTCTATCTTGATCATTTTAAAACCACAGGCTTTAAGTTTACCTATTATGTAAGCAACACGTTTTTGCGTGCCGGGGTGCGTTGGGTCTATAGCCCTTGCACCATCAATATCGTTATAGCCATCGCCTATTTTTGTCCATAAGTCGCCAAAGGTATAATCACTACCCTCTGCTTTTCTGCCGGGGCCGCCGCCGTGGCCCCAATCAGTAAATGGCGCCCAGTAAACACCGGGCTCTAATCTTTTTGATTTACAATAATCAGCAAACTGCTTTAGTTGAGTGTAATCGCCATGTGAAACCAATTTGTCCCAATACGAATCCAGGTCGATATACGCGGTATTACCTGTACGGAATGCAGGGATACTGTCTGCAAAGAAATTGGCTGTCTTAATAGCCTTATCGTAGGTGATTTTTTCCTGTATAACACCCCAGCTGTTCCATCCTATCGGGGTAGGTTTATCCCAGTTAAACACATAAGGTGGCTCGGCAATACGATTAGCACTGCCATATTCTTCCATGCCAGTGCGCCAATCGTTAAAGTAACCTACAAATATTTTTGGCGATGTAATGGTATTGCCGCTGATAGTACCATGTGCAATCTTATCGCGGGTTACTGCTTCTGCTGTGTAACCGCCCCAAACCTTAATTTGGTTTGATGGCTGTGCCGCTTCCATATCCACACCAGTTTTCCAAACCTCGTGTTCTACCGAACCGGCTACTATACCTGCTCTGGTCTGGTTTGAAAAAACTGTGCCTACTTCCGAACTTATGCCGTTATTATTAGAAAATGGCTTTGAATTATAACTGATAAAAGTATCATTATCAAAAGGCACAAACAGCGTACGCACGTCATCGCCTTTTACAGTACCGAACTGCCCGTTAACCGGCGACATGTAATTAGTTTTAAGTGATGTACCGGTGAAGGATATCTCTGTTAAAAAATAGTTTTTGCCTGGGTAGGTATAAAACACCTGCTTCATTTGCGGCAGGCCTTTGGCCGTTAATACTATAGTATGTTTAAAGCCCTTGCCAAAACCATTTTGTATGGGCAGTTTAGTATACTTTCTTACCTGATAATTTTTTGAGCTGATGGTATCGGCATTAACCTTAGCAATCGAATAAATATTAGAGAAAATGCCATAACCGTTTTGATACACATTGAATGTACCGGTTTTTAGGTTATAGTTTATTTTGCCATCGTTCCCAAAAGGGATCACCACTTCAATCTTTTCAGGCGGCTTGATAGCAGCATCTGCTTTAATAAAAACAAGGGAAAATAGAAGGCAGATAAAGCACCGGGTATAAATTTTAAACATAATGTATAGTTTATATAACTGCGAAAATATAATATTACGCTTTTACCGTATTAAGCATTTTTAGCAAACCATTAATCTTTACTTTCACTTTTCGGGGGCGGGAAGAGATTATCCGACAATTAATCACCTTCCCATTTTTCCAACTAAAATCTACTGTATAATTCCCCCGGGCTTTTACACCTTTAACTTCTCCTGACGCTTTCCAGCTATCAGGCACTGCCGGCAATAGTTCAATAAAACCGGCATGGCTTTGTATCAGCATTTCTGCGATACCGGCTGTGGTACCAAAATTACCATCAATTTGAAATGGTGGCCCTGCCGATAGTAAATTTGGATATATACCACCGCCTGCACCGTAATTCATATTGGTTTTAAGGGTTGGTTTCATTATCTCGGTAAATAATTTGTATGCACGGTTACCATCGTGCAGGCGTGCCCAAAACAACAATTTATATGCTATTGACCAGCTTGGCCCATCATCTCCCCTAACCTCTAATGTTTTTTTACAGGCCTCGGCCAGTGCAGGGGTAGCTTCGGGTGTAATTAGTGATGCGGGATACAGGCCATATAAATGCGAGATATGCCTATGTTGCGGGTCGGTTTCTTTATAATCTTCCAGCCATTCCATCAGGCGGCCATCTTTAGCAATTTGGCCGGCAGGTGGGAGTTTTTTTAGTTTGGCGGCAAGGTCTTTACATAATGCTTCATCTTTACCCAAAAGTTTGGCCGCTGTAATTACATTATTAAATAATTCCCTTATTATTTGATTATCAATAGTTGGCGCTACGCATATGCTGGCTGTTTTGCCATTTGGCAGGTAAAAAGTATTCTCTGGTGATGATGATGGCGACGTAACCAACCAACCAGTTTTAGCATCCGGAGTAAGCATGCTACTATAAAACTGAGCCGAGCCTTTTAATATCGGATATATATCGCGCAGATAATTCTTATCCTCTGAGAAAGCATAGTGCTCCCAAAGATTATTACACAACCAGCCCGAGCCGGATTTGGTTACCCCCCAGGACGCACTTTCACCTGGTTCCGTAAACCCCCACACATTGGTTATTACGTGGGCAACCCATCCATTGGCATTATAATAAGCTTTTGCTGTGCGTTCACCAGGCTTTACCATTCCTTTTACCAGTTCGGCCAAAGGCAGGTTAAGTTCTGACAGGTTGGATACTTCTACCGGCCAGTGGTTCATTTGCACGTTCACATCAAGGTGGTAATCACCATTCCATGGCGTATTTATTTGATTTGCCCATAAGCCTTGTAAGTTTGGCGGCAACAAGCCAACACGCGTGCTACTGATGCTAAGGTAACGCCCAAACTGGTAAAATAACACTGGTAAAAACTTATCGGCATTAGGATTTTTATGAAAACTGATCAGCCTTTTATCAGTAGTTTCTTCAGCTGCGGTACCTGCACCTAAATTTACGGTGACACGTTTAAACAGCTTTTGATATTTGGCAATATGTTGTGCCCGCTCAACCGCGTAACTGGTTTTTAAGGCCGAAGCCAGCTTCGTATCTACATTCTTTTTATAATCGGCACTTCTAAAGTCTGTTCCGGCAGATACATAGATGATAACTTCAGTAGCGTTTTTAATCACTAACTGATTGCCATCGTTACTTAAACTACCGCCTTTTAATTGCGTTTTTACTTTGGTTAAGTACTGCATGCCACCATTATCGGTACCGCTTTTTAACTGCCCAGACATTTGAAGTTCACCGTTTTTTTCAACGGTAACCGATCTTTCCGGGCGGGATAAGGCGATGGTAAGATTTAACCTCCCCGGTTTATCTGCAGATAGTTTGATAATGCTTACATCATTACCAAAACTGGTAAAGTATTCGCGTTTATAAGTAACGCCGTCAACTACATAAGTACAATTGGCAATAGCATTATTTAAAGATAGTTCCCGCTTGTAGTTTACAGACTCCTTATCCGGGTTAGCGTAACTGAATTTGATTTTCAGATCGCCAAGCACCTGATATTTGCCAAATGGTTCACTACCCGAACCTACTCCTTTACAAATGAAGTTTTTATCTACCAGCTCCTGCGCCTCATTGTTTTTTCCTTCTGCTAATAACCTTCTTATTTCGGGCAAGCTTTTGTATGCTTCATAATTGTTTGCATCCTGTGGCGCGCCAGACCATAGGGTGATATCGTTCAATACAATGTGCTCTTCCTTTATGCCTCCATCAGGTGTCATACCTAAACGGCCATTACCCAAAGGCAGGGTTTCTTCCCACTGCGACGCGGGCTTATCATACCAAAGTTTTAGCGGTTTATTTTGCGCGTAAGCAACTGTAATTATAAAATTAGCGAGGAGAAACAGGTAGAAGTATCTTTTCATTATCTATAAGCATTTGCCCCAACGGGCGGTTAAATGCACCGGTTTAAAAAGGGTGCGTTTAACAATTGGTAAATATTAATTGGCTGGATAAAAATATATGCTTGTATCCTGCTTTAAAATGGACAAATCCCGCAAATAAATGGATTATTCGTTCCTTAAAAAATAAACTATACGGCAGGCGTTACCTTTGCTGTTGACATTATGATGGTTAGCTATTTTGAGCCTTAAAACATGGCTGCCTTTATTTAAATTACCATTAAACAGCACATACCATGGTAAATGCAACATATTGCTCCAGGCTGTATAAAGGTCAATATCTTTATATGCACTATTATCAACTGAATAAGAAACTATACCAGCATCGGCGCCGGATACAATGCCCATACCAATAGCCGTCCCATTGAAGGGCAGGGTTATTTCGGCACCGGGTTTATCAGCAGCTAATACAGGGATATTTACAAATCCAGGACGGGTACCTAAATTGTCTTTGGGTGCCCAGTTATTATCCAGCACCCAGTTTTTGTCATGATAAGCATTAGTTATACTATAATAACTGCCATGTTCAAAATTCGCTTTGTTCAATGGCTTGGGGATGGGTTTTACTATTAACCTGTTAACCGGCTTATCTATACATGTTTCTAACAGGTTTTTTATAGTCGCGAAGTAGAGTTCCTGCCCAAACGGAGCAGGGTGCAGGTCTTTAAAATCATGATCCCAGCTAAACTCCTTGTTTTGTATTTTATCATAAACCTCTTTTGCCAGGTTTATAGATGGTAAATAATAATGTTGTGCTATTAATTCATGATTAGCCACCTCTGTAGGTGTCTTGCTCTTTGCATAGTCGTTGTTTTTGTCCGGATCGGCAAATGACATCAGAATAATATCCATTAAGGGATTATTGCGTTTAGCGTACCTAACTATCCCCTCCAGATCACGCACTTGCGTTAGACTGTCAGTTCCGTTTACCCTGTCATTTACAGCAGCTTCTATAAACAGCAGATCAACTTTGCCAGAATCCAGCACATCCTGCTTAAAGCGGAAGGCATGGGGTAAACTACCTAATGAGGGTATACCTGCTTGTATGAACCTGAACTTTGTTTTTGGGAAACGTACTTTCAAATAGTTAGAAACTTTATCGCGCCAGCCGGGGTTAAACGTGATAGAACCACCTAAAAAAGCAACTGTTGCTGATTTTTCTTTCTTAATTACAGATAGAAAATTATTTACCCCTCCCCTTACAGTATAATAATTATTATAGGGCAGAATATTTTCTGCAGGCTGAGTAACTACCTGCGCAGTTGCAGGCAACAGAAAACATATATAAACTACAAGTGTAAATAGGTATTTTAACATAGTAATAGTGGTGGCCAAACGGCCATATTCAACAAATTTAAACTCTTTATAATCAATAAACCATCCTTTTGCAAGGATGGTTTATTGATTATTGATTATTTGGAAGCGTTAGTTAAGCACATCATTCCAGAAAGTTATCTCGCTCATGTTACTGTAATTACCGTCGCCGGTGGTAACATGTTTAATTCTGACACGTATATATCTTATGGGAGGTACATCTGCATCAAAATTAACTTTCAATGCAGCCTGTCCATCATCATTTCTGGTCACATGTTTCAATAGCGTCCAGCCTTTTGATTGCATTTCGGCAGTCCATCCCGAATTGGTAGGTGACAGATTTGTTGCAGCATTGGTAATATCTGCAGTCCCCCATATTTCAAAATCGTCGGGGTTGTTACAACAATTACGGCCAGTTTCTTCTACACTTGTAAGCTTTTTGTACACCCGTCCCATATCAAATGTTATGGTTTGAGGCATACCTGATCCACCATCGGCATGGAAAATGTTTGGATATCCCTGGGGCCCAACAGAGCCATCCCATAATTTGCTTACACTTGTACCTGGTTCGTAAGTATTAGCATCACCTGATAATTTATTTTCTTTAAATAATGACTTAGCACACACTGCTATTCCTGTAATTTCCGGGAAAGTGCTAAAATTATCCACATAAAATGTATCTATTGCGCCTTTTACGGGTATATAGCCAGAACGGAAGCTTACAGGCTCGCCAGATTTATAATCAGTAATGGTGTAGGATATACTGTCAGGGTCTAGGTTTTTTTCAACCACTACTCCATTCCTGTTAGTGTATTTTATAATGGTTGAAACATTTAACGAAGCAGTATCGGATTGCAAAAAGTTAAGTTTAACATTCCCATTTTGTGTTACAGTAAAGGGATTTGCAGCATTGTATACCCTGTTAAGTAAACCGCTTTGATAAATAGGGCCATAAACTTTAACGTTGTTGATATCTAAAGGAACAGATCTGTTACCCTTATTATCATACGAAAATATGGTGAATGAATAAATATATTCGCTAAGGCCCGGTATAACTGCAGTAATAGAATCTGCAGTACTATGGTTAGTTGAATTTACAATAAGCGAATCTGCTTTGTTATTCCAGTAAATAACATACTTGCTTATACTTGGATCGGGGCTTGGGTTCCAAACAAGCGCAGCACGTAAGTTACCAGATTTAGAGTGTGGCTTTACAACTTTACCCGGATAGGTTATCTCTTTATCTCCCAGAAAATTTTTAAAATCTGTATCCTTTTTTTCACAGCTTAAAAAGCCAATACTAATAAGGGAGAACAGACAAATACGAAAAAGACTTTTCATAATTTCTTATTTAAATTATTGATCAAATATTATTGCGGCTTTCCAAAAACGGTTACTTCCATTAAGTGGGCAGCGTCACCTTTTCCCCAGGTATCATGCACTAACAGGCGCAGGTAATGTACCGGCGGCGCAGATGCTGATATCAGGAAGTCGACGCCTTCTTTTACAAAAGCCTCATCAGCTGCATTTGTAAAGCCCGGCGTTAAGCCCGATGGCGGGTTTGGATAACGGTAATTACCCAGGTTGATCCAGTCGCCAACCACAGTACCAACCGGTGCAGATTGTGGCAAAACAACATCAACCGGAGATGCGGCATTTGAGCCCCACCAGGTAAAGTTTTTAGGGTTACCGTGGAAAAATGCATACTCTAACGGGCGCTCGTAAATTTTAAGGCGGCTTAACTGCGCGCTTATGCCCAAGTTAAACGTACACTGCATTGGCTTGCCTGTACCCGGGTTTGTGTGCCAGCCGTTTGAGTAACCGTCCACTTTCCCATCCCATAAGTAAGGCAGGTCCCAACCGTAGCCTATTTCGCTATCACTTGGTTGTTTGTAAACCGAGAACTTTGTTTTATCAAGTTGCGTTTCAAAAAGCGGTGTAAGATCAAGTATTGTTGTATCAGATATATTGCCGAATTTATCGGTTACGTATACACCAAATTTTCTTTCTACTGATGGGAAACCCCTTACCGAATAGTTTATGCTATCCACATTTGTATAATGCTGATCGCTTACTTCAAGCCGCTGGGTAGAATTATCCATCGCTATCAATATCATACCTATAGGCTTTTTAAAAGGATTTAGTGCCTGTATATTAACGCCACCAAAATCTTTGGCGATAGCTACAGTTGGTTTTATCAATTTATAGTAAGGTACATCTGGGTTTACAACAACCTTAACCGGATCTGATTTCACGTTTGCCCTGCTCACCGTATAAAGTGTTACATCATAAGGTTTATTGGTTGCAAAACCTTCTACGTTAACTGTATCTGTGTAGTAGCTCGACTTTGTTTCTCTTGAGGTTTTGTCGTTTATTTTATACTGTGCAAGCACATACAAAATATTATCAGAGTTAGGCAAGCTATAGGTTATATACGCCCCACCATGATAGTTATCAACTTTTATATTGGTAACTACACCCGGTTTTGTTTTATCGGTAGATATGGGTTCTGTGTTGTAACCATCGTTCTTTTTACAAGCTGATAGCAAACAAACAAAAGCTAATATCTGCAGGCTAAACAATGCCTTAGCGAAATATTTATTTATCTTTTTCATAATTCAATTTCTTTTATAAATTTCATCACACACTAATTCCTACCAATATGGGTTCTGCACCAAATTGCCGTTAACAATAAGGCTGTTGTCTTTTATTGGCCATAAATAATTCCTCAGCCCAAAAATAGCTGTGAATATTGTATGCGGTTGATAATAGTTGGCCGGGTCTGATTCATAAACATTCCATCCCTGCATTGGTAAACTTAATACACTTTGCAATTCTTTCCAGCGGCGTAAATCCCAGCCGGCTTGCCCTTCAAAAACAAGTTCGAGCCTTCTTTCCTGGTGGATAATCTGGCGCAGGCCATCTTTGTTACCAACCTTACCCGGGGTTTTAGAATAATTTGTCCAAGCTTCAACAACACCCGGCAAACCAGCTCTTGTCCTTACTTTATCAATATAAGTATAAGCTTCGGCAGATGGGCCGTTAACTTCATTTAAAGCTTCGGCATACAAGAGGTATAAACCTGCAAGGCGTATAAGAGGTAAATGGTATTGAATTGTTTGAAAGCCATCATCATATACGGATTGATAATGTGCCAGTTTTTTTGGCCAGTAACCTGTAATATTTAATGTATTAATATCCTTAGGGCCCGCAAATGATTCGATACCACGTGCTTCTACATGGTACATATCGGTAAGGTTAAGCTTACCATTACCATACCAAATACCACCATCAAACCCAAGGCTGGCATAAAAGCGAGGCTCACGGTTAAAATGTTCTTTTACGGTAGAGTAATTTTTAGCAATGTAGAAACGACTGGCCTCATCACCTGTTTTAATGCTGTACCTGCCTGCATAATCAAAGGTTTTATCTTCATTTATCGGCACACCTTTATCAGAATAGAATAATTCCTGAGTTGAAAGAGGTACTGCAAACGTAGACGGGTTTGAAAAGATGTTTACTACACCCTTTTGTGTTAAACGTGGTGTAGCATAACCCTGCCATCCAAATGTTGGGTTCAGCGCCCAAATCAGTTCGGTGTTTAGGTCCCATTTTTCGGTTACTGCATTTTGCAGTGTTAAAACTGTCCTTAATGAATCTGGTAATACTGTAATGCTTGCCGGTGGTATAAAGCTATATAATTTTAGTCCGTTTGCTTCACAAACCTCAATCGCTTCTTTACAAGCGGCGGCGGCTCTAACCCATTTTGCAGGATCGTATGTTGCAGAAAATAGTGGTTGGCCATCTTTGTTTTTTGTGCTAACAAAGTCAGGATTACCATTAAACAATGGGCTTGCAGCAGTCATCAACACCTCGGCTTTAACTGATAAAGCTATTGTTTTGGTGATACGGCCAAGTTCCTGTGCCTGGTTATCAATAACAGGTGGCAGGTCTGGCGCGGCCTCATCTAACAATTGTACAATGTAATTAAACGTTGAATCAATGGGAGCACGTTTAACCTTTATTTCATCTGTTGATGCTGTAATATCCAGGTTGGTTTTTATTAAAGGGATAGGTCCGTACAAACGGGCCAGATAGAAGTGGTAATAAGCCTTTAAAAACTTAACCTCTGCTATCCACCTCTTTTTTTCTCCGAAAGAAAGATCAACAGGTTTGTCGATATTCTCCAGCATAGTATTACACCTTCTTATTGAACGGAATATAGCTTTGCCGCTATTTTCACCATCCCAATAATTAAGACCCGGATTGTTGCTGTTTTGCGTTCCTCTAAGCAAGTTAAAGCCCGTTTCATCAATGGGATGCTTGGTTAAATTGTTGGGGTAGATAATTTCTGACGAGGTGGTAAAACCTGCATTAGTTGTAGCATCAGCAAATTGCTGTAAAGTTGCATAACAGGTAAACAGATAATTTTCTGCCTCGTTACGGTTCCTGAAAGCGTACTCTAATGTGCCGGTATTATCCGGAGCCACATCCAGGTATTTTTTACAGGATACGCCCAGTAGCAGTACTACTAACACGCATAAAAAATGAGATATTCTTTTCATATAACTGATATGTAAAATTGTCGTGTTATTATAAGTTAATGTTAAGGCCTATGTTAAATACCTTTTGTATAGGGTAAGCAAAACCATTGCCCCCAACTTCGGGATCCCATAATTTAAACGGACTCCAGGTATATAAATTAAGCCCATTGAAATAGATACGGCATTTGGTCATTTTCCATTTTTGGGTTAAACGGGCCGGTATGGTATAGCCTATTTCTACCGATTTTAATCGTAAAAAACTTCCGTCACGCATCCACCAGGTACTGTTTTGCCTGTTGTTTTCTATCTGGTTGCCTGTTACGCCTAACCTTGGGTATTGTGCATACAGGTTTTGGTTATCTTCAGACCAGTGGTCGTCTGCAAATGCTTTTAACAACTGGGTGTTGCCACTTGCATAAGCACCATCAGGGCTTTGTATGAACGGGCTTGTACGGCTTGGGTCAATAAAGAAACTAACTTGTGCCTGACCCTGGAAAAATGCCGAAAGATCAAAGCCTTTATAGCCGCTTGATAGACCATATCCATAAACAATTTGTGGTACTGTTGGGTAACCTATAAAAGTAAGATCGGCGCCATCAATTTTACCATCGCCGTTTAAATCGCGGTATTTAATATCACCACCTTTTGGCGCAACGCCATTGGTTGAAAATATTTGGCTTGGCGAGTTTAGCGCTTCGTTATCATCAACAAATAAACGCTCAGCTATGTAGCCATAGTTACGGTTGATAGATTGCCCTGTTTGGTACCGATAGGCCTCAGGATATTCTGGTTCTTCATATTTGCTGTATTTACTTGCAGCAATAGTTAAGTTACCCCTACCTTGGATCCACCCGGATTTTCCAAAGGAAGTTTTATAATCCATCTGCAGATCGATACCTTTTGATTCTGCTTCACCAAAGTTTGCACTAACATTTGATTCTAAACCCATTGTTGTTGGGATAGAAGAACGTGTTTGCAGGATATTGGTACGGTGATATTTGTATACCTCGGCCACAATATTCAAATTCTTGAAAAGTGTAAGCTCCATACCAATGTTTAACTGTTTTGAAGTTTCCCAGGTGATATCCGAGTTAGCATAATTATTTACGGTAACCCCGTTACGCCCATACCCATTGTCGGTACCAAAATATGCCGGGTTACCACCATTAAGGTTAACATCTGACAGGTAGAAGAAACGCTGTGAACCGATCTGGTCGTTACCTACTGTACCGTAGCTGGCCCTCAGTTTCATGCGGGATATAACCTGGTATAGTTTATCGCCCCAGAATTTCTCATCAGATACTATCCATGAACCACCAATAGTTGGGAAGAAACCAAACCTGTGGTTGGCAGAGAAACGCTCGGTACCATTATAACCAAAGTTAAATTCTAAGAAATAGCGGCTCTTGAATGAATATGTAGCACGGCCTGCAACTGTTAAGTTACGGTACGGCAACGAGCTAAATAAATCGTTAGCGCCACCATAAAGAGTTTGTTGTTGCGTAGCGATTAATGAACTGCTGATGTTATGGTCGCCAAGCCTTTTTGTATAGTCAACCACTCCCTGGAAAAACAAGTATGTATTAGCTTGTACAGCGTAAGGATCGCGGTTATAGATAAGATATTCAGTAGCAGCACCCGGCGTTGAATTTAACCAAGACAGAGTATACTTATTACTTGTTTTATCATACGAGCCTATGTTATAATAAAAAGGTTTATAACCCATTGACGATTCAAAGTACGAATACCTGTTGGTGTGAAACAAACCATGGAAGTTTAACCCGCTGGTTAAAAAATCAAGGTTTTGGTTCAGCTCCAATTGTGCCGATAAACGCGACTGTGAAAAGTTTTTATGCCCCCTTAGTAATGCTGCATAAGGGTTTACATAAGCAACCGCATTTGATGAAACGCTACCCGGTGCCGGGGCATTACCAAATAGGATATGCTGTGTGTTTTGGTTAGCCGCATCTGCCGGATAATAAGCCGGGAACAGAACCGGGCTGGTATGCATGGCAATGTTATACAGATCTGTAGAGAAAGAAGCGTCGGATGTTAGCGGACCGTTATATTCATTAAAGGTACCTACCAACCTAACTACCAATTCTGTTGATTTGGTTATGTTTATGTTAACATTTGAACGTAATTGATAATTACGGAAGTTTACATTGTTATTATTGTTGTTTTTAATATCCTCGCGTAATATACCATGGTCGATATTGTATGAGCCGGATACATAATAACGGGCTACACCACCGCCGCCACTTACACTTAGGTCTGCCCTTTGTGTATTTGTGCGGTCTTTAAACAAGGTTTTCAACCAGTCTACAGCCGGGTAAACGTATTGGTTACTGCCCGGTGCGTTTGCTATAGTAGCTTCTCTGTTTAAAATATCATTAGGCGTAAAAGGCAACTTACTTAATGGGTCGCGCGTAATGGTTGCTTCATTAAACAAACGCATGTAAGTAATAGGGTCGGCCAGTTCAATGCTTTTTGCCGATTGAGAAATTGAGTTCTCTACACGTACATTAATTACCGGTTTGCCTACTTTACCCTCTTTAGTTGTTACTAATATAACCCCGTTTGCACCCCTTGCGCCGTATAGTGCAGTAGCACTGGCATCTTTTAAAATAGAGAAGCTTGCAATATCATCAACCTGCAAACGTGCCAGATCTGATGTAGACAGCTCCACGTTATCAATTAATATAAGCGGGTCTTTCTTGTAACCGAAAGTAGTTACCCCCCTTATAAAGAAGGATGAATTATCTAAACCCGGCTGGCCGCTTGGCTGATAAGCAATTACACCGGCTACCTGGCCCGCCAAGGCGTTGGTAAGGTTACTTGCCGGTATCTTTAAATCACTTGGGGTAATGGTTGTTACCGATCCTACAACGGCTTCCTTACGTTGCTTGCGCCCATAAGCTGTAATAACAACATCAGCAAATTCGTTCTTTACCTCTTTTATTTGAATACTGTAAGTACGGGTATCGGCTAAAACAGTAAAAGTAGTTTCCTTGTAACCTACATAGGTAACCCTAAATATAGTACCCGGCTCGGCATCAATAACAAACTTGCCGTTAACATCAGTTGCTGTACTTACGTTTTTCTTATTAGTAGCGGTAATGTTTGCACCAACAATTTTGTTACCTGTTGTATCTGCTATAGTTCCTGTTATGGTTATTTTAGTTTGCGCATAAGTATTGGTGCTAAATATGGCACATAATATTATTATACAATATAATGTACCCGCAACCTTACTAAGCGCAGTTTTTGGTAACCAAAAGCTTTTTATGCGTTCGTAAAATGGTTTCATAAATTTTTTCTCATAATTGGTTTTATAGTTCTTATTATCCATTAAAAAATGAGTTGTAATATTTCAGAATATTGGAGATACAGTTCTGAAATCCCATCATTAGGACAATACAATTCTGTTGCTTGATAAACTTAAGTTTTCAACGCTGTGTACAGGTTCAATTTAAAACCCTGTACGATTCGATGATTTATGCGACAGATTTAGACCCTAAATCCTATTGTGAAAAATAAACCTTTGGAAAGCGGCAGCACCAGGCATGGCGCATGCGATAAAAATGAACAAGACGTATTTCTTGCCTGATCTTCGTAAAAGTGTTTCATAATTATAAGAATTTGGTTAATTGGTTCGATAAATTTAAATCCTTTAAAATCACTTTAAAATGGATAAACCTTTAAAGGTGATGGACTATTGTATTATTTTATTGTATTATTATAATTGGTACTACAAAGGAAACGTATCGGCATCAACAATACTTTTACGTTATTAGCCAATTATTAAGCGATATTGGAATTATTATGAAAACAAACCATATTACTGTAAATAATATCAGAAGAAAATATGCCGGCAACCATACTGGGAATCAGTAAGCTTAATGATCCGGGGGGCTTTTAAAATATATGATTGAAATAGTTGCTTTGCAATTTCGTGCTATCTAAAAACCCAGAATAATATAACCATTACCGAGATAAGCAATAGCGATAAGAATTTATAATTGCCAAAACCGCTCCAGCCCGGGCTTTGTAACGATTCAAGTGGCGACTTCCAATAAAGATCGGAGCTTTCGGAGGTGTGTTTTGCCGGGGATGCCAATGTAATGGCAATTTGTAACAGCACGCAAAATACAAACAGATAAAAAGCCATCATCATAAATGGCACCTGGCCAATCATAGAGTGTGGTAAAAGTTTACTGTAAGCAAAAACCAACACGCCCGCTGCCGAGCCAATATATAGTGTAAGCTGGGCAGATTTGGCGGATGCTTTACCCCAAAACACCCCTAATAAAAACACACAGGTAATGGGCGGCGCTATGTGGGCTATAATATCGTTTAACCCGTTAAAAATACTTTCGTAACTATTTAACAGCGGTAAAAGCATTAATGATAATACAAATGATAAGCCTGCTGCAATTTTGCCGGCAGTAACTAATTTCTCATCGGTAGCTTCGGGTTTGTAGCGTTTGTAGATATCGTAACTGGCCATTGTAGATATTGAATTTAACGCTCCCGAGATCTGGCTCATTAAACCCGATAATAAGGCCGCGACCAATACCCCCGCCAAGCCTTTAGGTATTAATTGCAATATCATTAAGGTATAAATACCTTTGCTGTTAACCACCTCTTTGCCTGCAACCATGGTTTTTAAACCGCTTACATCTAAATGCCCGGTTTGATACAAAGCGTAAGCAAACAAGCCCGGCATAACAAATATAAATACAGGTAATATTTTTATAAAGCCGCAAAACAAAGGCCCTACCCTTGCATGGTTCTCGTCTTTAGCGCCTAAAACACGTTGTACAATTGTTTGATCGGCACACCAGTACCAAATTCCCAGTACGGGGTAACCCAGCAAAACTGCATACCAGGGTAAACCACTGCTATCGCCATGCGGGCGCATCATTGATAATTTGCTTAACTCGTTCTTTTGCTCTAACACATGCACCATGCTATCCCAGCCGCCCATTTTGTTGTAGGCGACAACACTCATGATAACCGCGCCGCTTAGCAGCACTACAGTTTGAATAGACTCAGTAACTACTACGGCTTTTAAACCACCAACTACAGTGTAAATAGTAGTGATGACCGCTATGATAATTACACTGGTGTACATATTTACGCCAAACAGTGTCTGCAAAACAATGCCGCCTGCCAATAAAGAAAAAGATATATGTATTATAATAGCCGATAATATGGATATAAATGCCAGCCAGTCGCGACTTGCACGGTTGTAGCGTTTTTCTAAAAAATCAGGCAGTGTTGATACACCTGATTTTATGTAGAATGGCACAAAAAATAAAGCCAGCAATATTAATGTGAACGATGCCATCCATTCAAATGTGCCGTTGAGCAGGCCGGTATCAAACCCGCTTTGGGCCAGGCTTACCAAATGCACACAAGAAATATTTGTAGCAAAAAGCGCCAAACCTATCATTGGCCAGCGTAAGCTTTTACCCGCCAGGAAATAATCGCTGGCTACGTTTGTTTTCTTACTTACAGACCGGTGTCTTAAACCCGTCCATAACCCTATAGCCAGGATTGCGATAACATATAAAATACTTACAGCGGCATCAAACGAACCTATCATATATGCTTCTCGTAATTTAATCTTTTAAAATAATAAGATCGCAGCTGCTACCGGCTTCCTGCGGTGTTTTATAAACTCCGTTAACTATTTGGGCCGGGTGCACAAAATGCTTTTGCAAATGTGGGATATGCTCCAAAAATAAAGCTTCGTGCCCCATGGCAATATGATTAAATAACACAAGATGTTGATGCAATTGCCCCATATCGCCTACGTGTGGCACAACAGGCACGCCAAACTTTTTACAAAGTAAGCTTATGGTTATAAATTCGCTTACGCCACCAACACGCACCGCATCAACCTGCATAAATGAAGATGAACCCGATTGCAGGTAATTCTTAAAAATGATCTTGTTGGGTACATGCTCGCCCAGAGCAAGCTTAACCGGTGCTATAGCCTGCGCCAGTTTAGTATGCGCGTTTACATCATCGGGGTGTGTGGGTTCTTCTACCCAATACGGGTTCATATCTTTCAGCCTGGTACAAATTGAAATGGCTTGTGGCAGGTTCCATTGCTGGTTGGCATCAAGCATTACTTTTATGTTATCGCCGGCAACTTCGCGTACAATGTGCGCCCTGCGGATATCACGGTCAGGATCTGTAGAGCCTACCTTTAATTTCATGGCGGTAAAACCTTCGGCTAAAGCTTTCTTACAGTTCTCCCTAACCAATTCATCAGGATAGTTGAACCAGCCTATCGAGGTATCGTAACCCGGGTAGCCTTTATCTAAAATAGGCATCCTACCCTCTTTTTGCGATTGCTGGGCGGTAAGCATATCTATAGCTTGTGCATAGGTTAGTTCATCTTCCATGTAAGAAAGATCAAGCGTGTTAACAATTTGCTCCGGCGATAAGTCTGTCAACAGTTTCCATAAAGGTACTCCCCTTTTCTTTGCCCATAAGTCGTAACAGGCATTGGTTACAGATGCTAACGCCAAATGCACAACGCCCTTATGAGGCCCCAACCATCTAAATTGCTGATCGTTTGAAAGCTTCTTAAATAACTCACCAAAGTTGGCCATTGTATCTTCAATATCCTTGCCTACCAATTGGCGGGCATAATATTCTGCTGCCTTGCAAACCAAATCATTGCCTTCGCCAAGGGTGAAGGCAAAGCCCGTACTCGTAATACCACTATCATCGCGTAACTGTGTTACCGCATAAGAATATACCGGGTCGCGGTGTATGGCATCACTACCTGCATTACCATGCAGTGGGTAACGAATATCTGATATATTTACTTTTGTGATCATTAGTTCTTCTCTTTTTTATCAACAGGCAATACAATGTCATCTTTTTGCATCTGCTGGCCCATATACTTTCTGTAACCCAACTCAGCCCCGCCAGATACCGGCAAAATACATCCGGTGATAAACCTGGCTTGTTCTGAAATAAGGAAAAGACAAGCATCGGCCACAACATCGCCTTCGGGGCAATAGCCTAAAGGGTGTATCTCGTCTAAATAATTTTCAATGTGTGCAACATTAGGCTGCTGATTACTCCACCGTCTTAACATGGGTGTCCATACTCCTGCAGGTGCCACCGCATTTACGCGGATCCCAAATGG
>NZ_JAQBOI010000075.1 GCF_028288105.1 Mucilaginibacter sp.
GCATTTTGATACCATCAGCTTATTCCTGTTTTTAATGATAATGGCGCTTAGCACCGCTATAAAAACGGTACAGCAGTGGCAACTTACCGAGCAGCGTGCAATAAGCGCCGAGGCCGAAAAAGCAAACGCCGAGCTATCTTTCCTTAAAGCGCAGATCAACCCACATTTTTTGTTCAATACACTGAATAATATTTACACGCTGGCCATCACCAACAACGCTAACACGGCAGAGAGCATCATGAAGCTATCAAATATTATGCGATACGTTACTGATGATGTTACCGAAAATTTTGTAAGCCTGCAAAGCGAGGTAGATTGTATTGTAGATTACATAGATCTGCAACGTTTACGTTTAGGCAGCAAAACCAGGGTTAACTTTAATATTACGGGCACTATCGCGCAGCAAAAAATAGCGCCCTTATTCTTCATGACCTTTGTAGAGAACGTATTTAAATATGGTGTGAGCAAACAGCACGAAAGCGCTATAGATATTAACCTGATGGTAACTGCCGATACCATTACCTTTATGTGTACAAACCCAATATTCGACCGTAAAGAAAACATTGAACGTACCGGCATTGGTATTGTCAATACTAAAAAACGCCTGCAGCATTTATATCCCGGTAAGCATACATTAAATATTACCGATGACAACAATCAGTTTACCGTGGTGTTAACCTTACATACCTAATACTATGGCTTTAAAATGTGTTGCCATTGATGACGAACCCCTGGCATTGGAGCTGATCAGGAACTATGTTTCTCGCTTCCCGGTTTTGCAATTGCTGCAAACGTTTGAAGATGCCGTATCTGGTGCAGAATACCTGCGCAATAATCCAATCGACCTGCTATTTGTAGACATTAACATGCCCGATATTACCGGTATAGACCTGGTGCGGTCGTTAGTTTCAAAACCTATGGTGATATTCACTACCGCTTACAAAAACTTCGCTTTTGAAGGGTTTGAGCTGGAAGCAATAGATTATCTCTTAAAACCCATCGATGTAAAACGTTTTGGTAAGGCGATTGAAAAAGCCATAGACTATTATCGATACAAAACAGCTACCGCTGCCGAGAGCAAGGATGAAAGCCTGTATGTGCACTCCGAATACAGGATGGTTAAGATAAACATGAAGGATATTGAATACATTGAAAGTATGGAGGATTACATCAAGATCCATCTGCAATTTGATAAAACGATACTTACGCTAATGCCCCTTAAAAAAGTGCTGGAAAAACTTCCGGAAGATAAATTTCAGCGCATCCACCGCAGCTATATAATACCGGTGAACAAGATCATCTCTATCCAAAACCGTAAAGTTAAACTGCCCGGTATCGAATTGCCTATAAGCGATAGTTATGTTGATTTTGCCCGCAGATGGATGAAAATGTGATGAAAAAAATCGGATAGTCGATACATCCACCCTGTTTACCGACACACCATTCCCTGTGCCCCTTCTTCCGTCTACATTTACATTAATTATTATTTACCCCTACTAATTTTTGTACAATATGGAACGCAAAAACTTCCTTAGAACGTTTGTATTAGCGGCAGCAACAGGCCCCCTGCTGATAGATGCCTGTAAAAAAGACTCAGTAAGCACCAGTTCATCTACAGGCACAACCACATCATCAGACTCGAGCACTAACAGCAGCGCATGCCGCGTAACCCCTACCGAAGTAGAAGGTCCTTATCCGTACCCCGGAGGTGAAATTAATAATCCGCTAAACAGAATAGACATTACCGGCGGGCAAACCGGCGTACCGTTAACACTTAACTTATTAGTGGTAAACACCAACGACAATTGTAACGTGTTTGCTAATGCCCGGGTAGACATCTGGCATTGTAATAAGGATGGCTATTACTCGGGCTATTCGGGTCAGCAGGGGCAGTTAGGTAGTAAAAGCTATATTGGCGAAACCTGGCTGCGCGGCTATCAAACCACCGATACACAAGGCGCTTTAACTTTCAACACTGTTTACCCGGGTTGGTATGGTGGCAGGGCAACGCACATTCATTTCGAGGTTTTTGTAAATAATGTATTGAAAAAAACCGCTCAATTTGGTTTCCCTGAAACCATATCAGATGCAGTGCATAATAATTATGGTGTGGGGCCAAATACAACCCGAAATGCACAAGATGGTATTTTAGGAAACTCAGCTACCGATCTGGCTAACGAAACACCATCTTTAACCGGCAGCGTAGCAGCAGGTTATACCGGCACTTATACTTTTGGTATCGCATTATAAATATACAGACCTATTACCATTAAACCCCCTATCATTATGTCAAAGGCAATTATTAAACTTACTTACAAACAGGTTATAGACGCGTTATCAACCACCGATTTTGAAAAGAACGTACTGTTTGCTTCCTACCAGGAGTTCCTGCTAAAATCGCAGGCATACAACCCCGGCAACAGGTTAAAAACGTTCAGCGAAATGAAGAATAATGATGGGCGGTCAAATTCGCTGCATTATAAACTGAGCTTTGCTATTGGGTATTTCATAGAAACATTGAAGAATAAGATTCCTGTTTTAACAGATAACCTGGGTAACAGCATCACTTTTGAAGTGCCCAAATTTGAGCTGATAGAATCGGATATAACAACAATAGAAGAGCATAAGATAGCCCTTAATTACATTACCGGCGAACTTACACTGCTAAATACTATTGGCGAATATTTAGTTTTGACAGCGGGCAATGGCGAAGAAACATTCACCGTGAAAATGCAGGACGGTTTATCTATCAGCAGTTATCAGGAAATAAATAACGTTACGGCACTAAATAATCATGACGTTTTTAGTCAACTAAAAGTAGCTAAGTGAGTTACCTATTAAACCCCACAACATTGCGCAGGTAATTGTTCATCATTTCAATATCCACAATATCGTTGATGTAACCGATATGCATATCCGGGCGGATGATAAGGGCTTTGCGCATACCGGCTTTTACCTCGAAGGCATCAAAAACATGCCAGTTAGTGTTTGATGGCGGCAGGTGGAAAAAGTTAATGCTGCCCTGATAATCCTGCGTTATCCATTTGGCAAGGGTAAACAAAAATCCTTCCTTAATGTCACCCAGGGTGATAAGCGTAAAGCCGGGTTTGCTGCACCAGGTATGTATATCGGTTTTAACCTTTTTCTTCTCGTCAAATATCTCCAGGTATGGCAGGCGGTCGCCGGCTTTTATATAGGTGGCGTGAGCATGGCCTAATTGCAGGTTAATTTTGCTATCGCGATAATTGATACCTGTTTGCGATACACGTTTAAAGAAGAATCTGCGCAGCTTTTCGTTCTTCCAAACCAAATTTAACACATTAGGCATAACATATCGCTTCAACAACCCGCTTAACCAGCTACGTGAGGTTATCTGGTTAAATATGCGGTCGGTAGTGTTAAGCAAGTCCTTAGCCACCGGCATGCGCTCTATGGCATAACTTGTCAGGATAGTTTCTCTTATTTGTCCGTTTATCACCGCGGCCAGCTTCCAGCCCAGGTTATAGGCATCCTGCAGACCGGTGTTCATACCCTGCCCGCCAACCGGCGAGTGGATATGCGCGGCATCGCCAATTAAAAAGCAGCGGCCATCGCTAAACTTTTCAGCCATGCGGTGGTGCAGTTTATAAATAGTGAACCAGTTAACCTGCTCAATTTTTAAGGCTGATGCAGTTGTAGCCTCCAGATCGGGCAGTACATCTTCAATATTCAGATCTTCCTTGTTTTCCAGGCCATCGGGCAAACTGGCAACAATCCGGAACGAGCGCTCTTCGGGCATGGGGAAGAACCCCGCGAAGCCATTTTTTTCCATGAACAAAGTCAACACATCACTGCTCATGCTGCTGGCCAGCTTCACATCCGCCAGGAAAAATTTATGCTGATAGGTATCGCCCGTAAACGGGATACCTGATTGCTTACGTACTACGCTATGCGCGCCATCGGCACCAATAACATAATTACAGGTAAGGTTGTGGGTAGTATCGCCGTTTTGCAGGGTAACTTCAACGCTATCTTTATTTTGTTTGAGGCTAATGAGCGAGGTTTCCCAATATACGGGGCAGCAGGCCTGGGTTAAATAGTCGAGCAGCAAACGCTCGTTTTTGCTTTGCTGATACAGGAGGATAAAGGGGAACAGCGTTTCAGCATCGCCCATGTCCTTTAACGACAGAGCGGCCAGCTGTTCGCCGCCCATATTAAAAGATAAGCCCCCTGCCTGTTTACCTTCCTTAATAATTTTATCTATAACCCCCAGTTGCCGGTAAATCTCAAGCGAGCGGGCCTGTACCGCCAATGCCTTAGATTGATTGGTTGGCCCGGGTTTAACATCTATAATAATAGGTTGTACCCCATTCCGCAACAGTTGCGCGGCCATCATTAAACCGGATGGCCCGGCGCCAACTATCAGTACACTGGTATGTTGCGGCAGGGTTATCATTTCATTTTAGGCGTGGAATAGTAAGAATATAGCCGGGCGCTTACGCAGATCGGGCACTTGTTTTAACCACTCTGCTATGGTCATTGTTTTAATAAACTCTGTAGGCGCGGTAATATCGCAGGCAATGCACAGTCGGGTAGTTGGCTTGCAGCTTCTTAATATCTCCTGCAGCATACTATCGTTACGGAAAGGGGTTTCGATGAATAGCTGCGTTTGCTTGTTCTTCTCGGCCAGGCTTTCCAGTTCTTTGATACTTTTGCTGCGTTCCAGTTTATCAATAGGCA
>NZ_JAQBOI010000081.1 GCF_028288105.1 Mucilaginibacter sp.
GCATAATTACCCAGCCATGCTTCTTTTGTACCGTTCATAACATGGATTTTTAAGTTACCGCTTGTTGCTGTAGCTCCATTCTCAAAAAAGATGGTCAGGTTACCCCAAAAACTTTTGGTGTTTGAAAGGTCAACCAGGCCAACAATACCATCGGTATTTTGAGGGGAGTTTACCCAGGTCATCACTGTAAAGCTTTTCATGCTTTTAACCGCAGCCGATGGATCAACCGTTAAGTATGCATCTGTAGCGCCCTGTATTGCCTGGCCTTTAACGCCAAGTGTAAAAGTTGTACCTGTATTTGTTGCCGCAGTGTTTGATACGCTATCAATTAAGGTGTTGTTGTACGACCAATAACCTATCAGGCTTTCTTTAGCCACCTCGCTTGCGCTGGTGTAACCACCAATATTTAGCGGTGGGGCATAAGTTGATGGGTCATACTTTTTTTGGCATGATGACAAGGCCGTACTAATAAGTGCAGCTGCCATTATATATAGATTTAATTTTTTCATCTCGGTAATTATTAAAATTAATTATAGCCTGGGTTTTGAACTAAAATGCCACCACTTAGCTGAACTTCTGCATCGGGGATAGGCCACAATTCATTTTTGTTTGGTTTCCAACCCATAGGGCCAAATATTGCCTGCGCACGGCCCTGTCGGATAACATCGAAATAACGGTCAAACTCCATAGCAAGTTCCACGCGTCTTTCGTTCCAGATAGCCGTACGTAAAGCATCTTTATCAGTAGTGGTTACTTTTGGCAGGATAGCATTGTTGCCGCCCCTTGCCCTTGCCCTAACTAATTCAAGAGAAGCGATAGCAGTGGCAGCATCACCTAACTCATTAGCAGCTTCAGCGTTCATTAGCAATACTTCGGCGTAGCGTATAACACGGATGTTTTGCTGACAGCCTTCATTAAACCCACTTTGATACATGCTAAACGGTACATACGATTTTTGGTTATACATAGCATTTGGAACACTGTTAGGAATAGCGTCGCCCTCCGGAGTTGTTTCACCTCTGAAGATGATCGTTGCATCCCTGCGCGGGTCACCTGTCTCAAATGCATCAGCAAGGCTTTGGGTTGGGATATTAAAGCCCCAGCCACCTCCAACTACGCTCCTTACACCCTGCACCTGTGAATATTGTGAGTTTGATGCATCAGGGTTCCCCGGAACAAGCTCGGCCTGGATTTCAAACACCGATTCGGAGTTGTTTTCATTATTTGTCCTAAACGATTGTTCGTAATTAGGGAATAGAGAATAGCCTAAGCCCTTAACCTGGTTGGTTAAAGCTAAAACATCCGCCCATTTTTTCTGATACATCGCAACTTTAGCATGTAATGCCAAAGCTGCGCCTTTGGTTGCGCGGCCTATATCATTACCGGAATAGGACGGGGGTAGAGCAGCAGCAGCATCATTAAGATCTTGCTCAATTGCGGCATAAACTTCTGCTTTAGGATTACGCGGAATGTTAAACTCACTTGCATCCTTTGGAAGGTGTAAACGTAAAGGCACATCGCCAAAGGCGCGAACCAATCTAAAATAGGCATAAGCCCTTACAAACTTTGCTTCGGCCAGGTAGCGTGTTTTTAAAGCGCCATCCATTTCTATAGCAGGGATGTTATCTAACACCTGGTTACAAAGGTTTACGGTTTGGTACCTGCCTATCCAAAAATCGGCTATGAAACCTTGTGTAGAAGTAGCTGTAAAGCTATTGTACATGTTCATAGCAGGTACAGAACCATCGGTCGCGTCGCTTCCGGTTTCGGTTTCATCAGATCCAAGGCTTTCTATTGCAATAGGGGCAAAAGAGACCTCTGTCCATCCGCGTAAATTGGCGTAAATAGAGTTTACAGCCTTTGTTGCATCATCGCCGGTTTTCCAGAATACCGTTTCCGCGGGGGCTCCCTGTGGGGGTACGTCTAAAAAGCTTTTTTTACAACCTGTAAAAAGCATAGTAGTAGCAAAAGCGATAATTGCTACGTTCTTAGCGGTTATATTTTGATAAATTTTCATTTGTTGAGATAATTAAGATTAAAACGTAACATTAACACCCAGGTTATAAGTAGCATATAGCGGATACACATTTGCATCTACACCTGCCACTGTTGGGCCGCCGCCAACTTCCGGATTAAAGCCTTTGTATTTAAAGAAATTAAACGCGTTTTGTGCATTGGCGTAGATCCTAACCCGTTGTAGTTTTAATTTGTTGCTTATTGCCGATGGTAAAGAATAACCCAACTGCATGGTCCTGATCCTGAAATAGCTGCCATCCTGTACATAGAATGAATTTGAACGGTTGTTTTGGCCGCCTGCTATAAATGCAGATGGGTAGGTATTTGAGGTACCCGGTCCGTGCCAGCGGTTATCGTAAAAATCCTGACTGAAGTTTTCGTTACCAAAACGGCTGCCGATGTTTGCATTATAAATTTGAACACCTGCAACACCTTGGAAATCGGCGCTCAGATCAAAAGCTTTGTAAGCAAAATAGGTATTAAACCCATAGGTGTATTTAGGGTTAGGGTTACCCAGCACAACACGGTCTTTATCGTCAATTGTACCGTCGTTATTTACATCCTTATATTTAAAATCGCCCGGTATGGCAGTTGCCTGTATTGGTAAGTTATCTTTGGTGTAATTGTTAATTTCGTCTTGTGTCTGGAATATACCTGCAACCTGCAAACCATAGAACTGGCCTATTGGCTGGCCAACAACGGTGCGTGTATTAAAGTTATTAGTGCCTGTAGTACTTACTGCTTTATAAATTGCAGTAGAGCCGGCCGCCACCTCTAACACCTGGTTCTTATTAATACCAATGTTACCACCTATACTATAGGTGAAATCTGTACCAATCTTGTCTTTCCAGCTTAAAGTTACCTCGAAGCCTTTATTTTGGAAGGTAGCAGAATTGCCGATAATTGAGCCTCCGCTTGTACCTAACGAAGCCAGGATTGGAATAGCGAATATGCCGTTTTCTGTTTTCTTATCGTAGTAGGTAACTTCAGCAAATAACCTGTTATCTAACATTGATGCTTCTAAACCAATATCAACACTACTGCCTTTTTCCCATGCAATTATAGGCGGGGTAAGTGTATTCACATTTGATCCAATAGCAGTATAACCACCAGGGCCAACATATACAAAACCCCCAGGGCTTGATACGGTAGTTGTAGCTAAGCTTGCCGGCACGCCCATGTTTCCAACCTTACCCCAGCTTCCGCGTAATTTTAAAGTATTAAACAGGTGCTGGTCTTTCATGAATTCCTCTTCAGATATAACCCAGCCTGCTCCTATTGACGGGAAATAACCCCATCTGTCATTTCCTGAGAACTTAGAAGATCCATCTGCACGTATTGTGGCATTTAACAGGTACCTGCTTTTGTAGGAATAGTTAACCCTTGCAAAGTAAGAAGATACGGTACTGTACAACGGATAAACCCCGGGGTCAATATCCTTGATAAAAAAGTTATTCCCTTGAGTTAAATAATAGCCATTGCCGTTATCAGGTACATTCTCTGCCGAAGCGATGGTTTGATTAAACTTGTATGATTGTGCACCCTGGCCTAATAATACCGTTAAGTTATGATCGCCAAAGGTATTGTTGTAGTTTAAGGTGTTTTCAATGATCCAGTTACGGGTCTTTCCATTGGTTTCGGTAAGTTTGCTTGTTGTATTACGCTGGGCAAACGTAGCCGTGTAAACAGGTGCATAATTTGTTACCTCGTTATCGCCGTAATCACCGCCAAAGCTTGTGCGGAAGGTGAAATGTTTGGCAAATTTTAACTCGGCATAAGCAGAACCGTTAACACGATAGTTTTTAGAACGTTGGTTAAAATAATCAAGCGTAACCTGCGGGTTAAATTGGGCAGAGCTTGTAGCACCAAAATCGTTAGGGTCGCCATAGCTGCCATCAGCATAGCGTACCGGTACAATTGGCAGGGCCGAATATATCTGGTGGAAAATATCGCCATTGATATCCCTTGAATTATTCATTGAGCCGGCTATGGTATAGCCAACTTTTATATGACTTGAAACATCAAAATCGTTTTTTATCCTTAAGGTGTACCTGTCAAAGTTTTGTGTTTCAACTGTTCCGTTTTGTTTTAAATAACCAAAAGAAACGTTGTAAGTTGATTTTTCGCTACCACCGTTTATCGATAAATTGTGGTTTGTAATTAGGGCATTCCTTAATACCTGACGTGTCCAATCGGTGTTACCAAGGCTTGATGGATCTGGAAAAGGTGCAGTGCCGGTAGCCGGGTAAATACTTTGGGCGTTTAGCTCGTTAACTAATTCACCATACTCTGGCCCGGTTGCCATTTTAAATTCGTTGCTTATGGTCTGGCTTCCTACAAAACCATCGTAGTTAATAGTAGCTTTTGAATTTTTAGAGCCTTTTTTGGTAGTAATTAATATTACGCCGTTAGCAGCACGGATACCATAGATAGCTTCGGAAGAGGCATCTTTTAAAACGCTGATATTTTCAATATCATTTGGGTTTAAAAAGCTAATATCGTCATTCCAAACACCATCAACCACATAAAGCGGGTTGGCATTACCATATACGGTACCAGCTCCCCTGATACGTACAGTTGGCGATGCGCCGGGTGCACCAGAGTTGGTGATCTGTACGCCGGCTACCTTGCCCTGTAACGAACTGATAGGGTTAACAGATGATTGTTTTGATATTTCCTCGCCTTTTATTTGAGCTACCGAACCGGTAACATCAATTTTGCGCTGGGTGCCATAACCAACAACAACTACTGCCTGTAATTCGTTGGTGCTGGCTTTTAATTTGATATCAATATTGGCCTGGCCGGCTATTGCAATATCCTGCGTAGCATAACCTATATAGGATACCTGCAGGGTTGCGTTTGATGCTGCGTTTAACGTGTAAGCGCCATTAACATCGGTTTGGGTACCTGTTGTTGTACCTTTTATGGCAACTGTTACGCCAATAAGCGCTTCGCCGGTGGTAGCATCTGTAACCTTACCCTTAACGGTTAGGTTTTGTGCCAACACAGCAGTTGTGAAAAAAGTAAACAATAGCAGTAACCCCGAGATTGTGTAAATTCTCTTCATAGTGGTTAATAATTTTTTAAGTACTGGGTTAATTGGTTTTTGTAGAATCGAAATTGTGCAGATAAAATAATTTTAACAAATAATGTAACTCTACATTATTACATCAAACGAAAAATACTTTCTCAAAAATTTTAAGAAGGAAATATAAATAACTGATATACAATATTTTGTAATATCATAGTGTAGGCCTTACATACTACAAGGGAGGTATACAGGGGACTGCTGTAATTTGTGCTTATGAGAGGTAATGATGTAGTATTATAGCTCAATGAGAAACTCCACAAGGTTCTTATCGTGCTCTAAATTGAGCTTTTTACGCAGCCTGTAACGGCGTATTTCAACCCCACGTAAAGAAATGTTTAATAATGATGCCATTTCCTTACTGCTCATATTCATGCGCAGATAAGCGCACAGCTTCAGATCGTTAGGCACAAGGTCTGGGTGGCCATGTTTTAGTTTTTTAAAGAAGTTCTCGTGGGCCTCATTAAAGCTATTTTCAAAAACGTTCCAGTCGCGGTCATCGCTCATGCCTTCGTCAATAACCTTGTGTATTTTTTTCAACTGATCTTCTGATAGCTTTTTGCCGGTACTATCTTTAAAATTGTTGATTTCGTCGCTTATTTTCTGAAGCAGTTCGTTCTTGTAAACAATGTTCATAGCCGAGTTGGCCAACTCACGGCTTTTGCTTGCCAGGTCGGCCTGTAACTGTTCGTTTTTAATAGTGACAATATGCTGCTCGTTGGCTACAGCCTCCTGGCGCACAAACTCTTCTTTCTCGCGTTGTAGCTTTTCCTGTAACTCGTGGCGGTGGCGCTTTAATTTTAGCTGGTAATAATACCTGATAATATAATAGATCAGTATCAATAATAGCACATATAGGGCAATGGCAAATTTGCCGGCATACCATGGGGGTAAAATTTCAAATGTAAATGTTGTTACTACGGATACATTTTCGTCGTTAATTTTTGCCCTTACTTTAAAGTGATAAGTACCCTGGTTAAGGTTGGTAAATTCTTTTTGGGTTTGCGAACTCCAATCGCTCCACTGCCGGGAATAACCTTCCAGATAGTACTGATACTTAATATTCGATTGTTTGTAATAGGGCAGCGAATAAGCTATGCGGATATTATTTTGGTTATAGGGTATGGAGATCTCCACATTATCGCTGTTCATATCGCTTAGGGCGGATGTTTTATCGGTAATGTTTTCCACTTTGCGTATAAGCACGGGGGGCAATCTAAAATTAGGTTGCTGTAACGCGTCCTGGTCGTTTAAAATAACAAAGCCATCATCAACACTGATCAGGTAAATTTGGTTGTTAATGAGATTAATGTTCTCATAATTTTGTACCATTTGCCCGTTGAGCATGCTAAACCGGTTAGAATCAATAGTAAGCTTGCCGGGTACCGAAAGATCTGCCAGGGCAACGCGGCCGTGGTTTATAAACCAATACTTTTTGCCAATAGCGGCAATTACTTTGTTAGATGATGCAAAGGTGTGCAGCTTTTTATTCAGCTGCTGATACTTGTAAAAACGGTCGGTAATGTCATCATAAACATAAAAGCCCGAATCTGATGAGAAAACAATTCGGTTATCCAGGTTAAATACCCCTACGTTATAACTATCGGGCAGGCCCGAACGCTTGTCATAGTACTTTTGTGATACAACCTTTTTGTTATCCGCACTTAACATAACCTTATAAATACCTTTATAAGCGTGGCTTACCCATATCTGGCCTTTGTTATCCTGCTCCACATAGCGAGATGGCTCGGTAAAGCCCTCTACTTTATGTTCAAATATCCAGTTACCTGCGGCATCTTTATGGTAAATAATGAGGCCCGTATAGGTGCCCTGGATGAGGCGATCGGCATTAAACTTTTTAATTGTCCAACCGCCGCTTAATGATGTTATTTTAGTGATGGAGCTGCCGTTGACCTGGAAGGTACCGTCGTTATGGCCGCAAAGCAGTTTGCCATCCTGTAAAGAAAGTTCCCATACCTGACCTTGTGAACCCGGGATCAATTGAAAATCAAAGGACTGAAACAGCCGTTTAGTCCCGGGGGTTACCCATTCGCTATAAAAAAGGCCCTGATTTGTACCGAGGTATATTTTATTATTAAAAATAATACTGGAATAAACAGTGCCGAAACGACCTGTTTTATCAAAATAAAAGTACAGGGGCGAGTTTACTTCTATACGGTCGATACCGTTATCCAGGCCCGCCCAAAGGTTTTGCTCGGCATCGGTATAAAGGCTTAAAACGGTGTTATTTTGTAAGCCACTCGATTTATTGATGTGTTGTATCACGTGACCCGCGGTATCTATGATAACTATGCCATTTAAGATAGTGCCGTACGCAAAGTACTTACCCGGTATTATGGCGCCATTGTTTAACTGGTAGTTTTTAAGAAAATCATTAGCTTGGTTTTGCCAGGGGTTTATGGTGATGCCATCGTAAATGAACAGTCCGTTTTTGGCGGTACCAATAAGGTATTTGTTTTGTTGAAAGGGTAATATAGATAAAACCCTGCTGCCTAATATATTACTGCCTGTTATATAGGTGAGCTTATTATCCTTAAGCTCAAATAAGCCCGCATCAACTTGTTCAACAAAATACCGGGTGCCGGTTTTGAATAAGAACAGGAATGGTTTTGGCGCTTTTACAACGCTGATTTTGCCATTGGCATAGATGTAAATTGAGCCGAACGACTGGAATATAACCTTATCCTTATCTACATAGATCTTCCAGGTTTCTTCTTTTATAGGCTGATCTTTTTTGGGGACAAGGTGTGTAAGCGATTTGTATTTAAGAAAGCCTTTCTGGTCATTTTCCCAGTAGCCGAATTCGCCAAAGCCGCCCGAATATATTTTGCCTTTCCCATCAGCCGCTACAGAGCGCACAATTAACCCGTTTGGCATACGGTTAAGCTGCCAGTATTTACCATCAAACGAAAGCAGGCCTTCGTCATTACCAAAGTACATAATGCCATGCTCATCGCGCGTTACCGACCAGTTTTGATTACCCGATTGATACTGAGCCTTGGTATAATTTTGAACATACGGTACACCAATGCTTTTTATATCAGCCGCATTGGCCAATATGTTTATGCAGATAAAAAAAGCAAACAGAAAGTGTTTACGCATAAGGGTATAACGGTGCAGCTGTAATTATACGAAAATACAATTTGCTATTGAATAAATAGTGGACATTTTGGCTGAAGCCAAGTCCCGGTCTGTGGTCCGTCGGCTTTAGCCGACGGCAATGAGATTACATCGTCTTCATTCATTGCCGTCCCATTTATGGGACGGATAGACAGTATTAAACATTGGCTTTAGCCAAACTAATCGGCAAGTTGAACAGCGCCTTTTTTAACTGTATTTACCGGTTGCGGAACTTTCACATAATACCCGGTGCCATCATAGACACGCTTACGCGGGTGCGATTGGCAAGCATCACTGCAGCAGCCGTCCATTTTTGTGCCGCACTCATCGCATTGTGTAAAATGCTCGTTGCACTCGGGGTTGGCGCAGTTTATCATTTTATGCGTAATGGTGCCGCAATTAAAACATGTAGATATTACTACCGGATTAACGCTGTTCACATCAACAGAAAGGCGGTTATCAAACACGTAACATTTGCCTTCAAAATCTTCGCCCCCGGTTTCTTTACCGTATTTGATAATACCACCATGTAACTGGTAAACATCGCTAAAACCTTCGTGCAGTAACAGGGCCGATGCCTTTTCGCATTTAATGCCGCCGGTGCAGTAGGTCAATATCTTTTTGTCTTTATACTGGGCCAGCTCATTTATCATGGCCGGGAAATCGCGGAAATTTTCAATATCAAGTGTAACGGCGTTTTTGAATTTGCCTAAAGAGTGTTCATAGTTAGAGCGCACATCCAGTATTACCACATCATCGCGGTCTTTCATGGCCAAAAATTCTTTTGGTTCCAGGTGTTTGCCGGTTTGTTTCTGCGGATTGATCATGTTAGGATCGCGCAGGCCCGAGTGGACGATCTCTGATTTATAGCGGCAGTGCATTTTAACAAACGAAGGTTCTTCCACATCGTCTATCTTAAAATCAATACCTGCAAAGCGTTCATCGGCATGCAGGGTGTCCATATAGGTTTTGCAAGATTCTGCAGAACCGGATACGGTGCCGTTCAAACCCTCGTTAGCCACAATAATGCGCCCTGTTAACCCAAGAGATTTACAAAATTTTAAATGATCGGCCGCAAATTGCTCGCCATCAGCTATTGTTGAATAACAATAGTAAAGTAGTGTGTTGTATTTTGCCATAAATCATTGATGCCGCTGCAAACGGTGTTAAATGAGCTGCAAAGATAATAATTTGAGGTGAATGGTAAAATGGTTGATTGGTGAATGGTTTTAAACCAATTAACTACTCACCCAATCAACCACTCACTACGCATTAGCGTATTCCATAAAATATCCTGAATCCTTGCAGGTATTTTTTATTGCCTGCATAGGAAATGCCATAATCAACCCGGAAAATAAGGCGCTGTACGCCCACATAGAACTCCCTATAATTAGGGTTGCCTTTTGTGGTTAAGTAGTTGGCGCCTATTACTTCTTCGAGTTTTAATTTCCTTACAAATGGCACTTTATTTAATATTGATCCCGCAAAGTTATGCTGATAGTGAGCTTCGAAAAATGCGCCGTTTGTGCTGTAGGTATAAA
>NZ_JAQBOI010000093.1 GCF_028288105.1 Mucilaginibacter sp.
GTGTAACGGATACACTAACTTTTAAAATTTGCATTATTGATAAAAAATATACCAAATTTGTGCACTTTTTTAAGGAATTAATTATTTATCCAATTCTAAATTATGAATATCAATAATCCGACTGCTGATCAGGATACCCACTTTTTTGGTGATGTATGTAAAAACTTTGATCATGCAGCACAGTTCACCCAGCACGATGCCGGTTTGTTAGACCAGATCAAATCATGCAACAGTGTTTACCGTTTTCGTTTCCCAATACGCAAGGGCAATGGCTTTGAAGTGATTGATGCCTGGCGTGTAGAACACTCGCACCACCAGTCGCCAACCAAGGGCGGTATCCGCTACAGCGAAATGGTAAACGAGGATGAGGTTATGGCACTTTCAGCCCTAATGACTTACAAATGCGCTATTGTAAACGTACCGTTTGGCGGTGCAAAGGGTGGTATCAAAATAAACCCTAAAAACTATACTGTTGGTGAGCTGGAAAACATAACCCGCCGTTACACAGTAGAATTGATCAAAAAGAATTTTATAGGCCCCAGCATTGACGTACCTGCACCAGATTATGGATCGGGCGAGCGTGAAATGAGCTGGATTGCCGATACCTATGCTACCATGAACCCGGGCCAGCTTGATGCTTTAGGCGCTGTAACAGGTAAACCAATTTCATTGCATGGTATAGCCGGCCGCCGCGAGGCAACAGGCCGTGGTGTGGCTATTGCCATCCGCGAGTGTGTAAGCGTTGCCGAGGACATGCAAAAGATAGGTTTAACTACGGGCCTATCGGGCAAAAAGGTAATTGTACAGGGTTTAGGTAATGTGGGTTATTACTCAGCAAAATTCTTATCGGAGTTTGGCGCAATAATAGTAGGCCTTTGCGAATTTGAAGGCGCTATTTATAACGCCGACGGTTTAGATGTAGAGGCTGTATTCCAGCATCGCAAATCAACCGGATCTATATTAGGTTATGCCGGTGCCAAACAAGAGTTTAAAAATACAATGGACGGCCTTGAGCAGTCATGTGATATTTTAGTGCCTGCTGCTTTAGAAAACCAGATAACTATCCAGAATATTGGCAGCATTAAAGCAAAGATTATTGCTGAAGGTGCAAACGGCCCAACGTCTCCGGAAGCGGAAGAAGCCTTTTACAAAAATGGTGGTATGATCATCCCGGATATGTATGCTAACGCCGGTGGTGTTACCGTATCATACTTTGAGTGGTTGAAAAACTTAAGCCACGTAGCTTTTGGCCGTATTAACCGCAGGTTCGAGGAAAACTCAAACCTAAATTTGGTGAACATGGTAGAAGGTATTACCGGTACATCGTTAACGCCGCTGCAACGTTCAACAATTATTAAAGGCGCGTCTGAATTGGAATTGGTAAACTCAGGTTTAGAGGATACCATGATCCGCTCATACCACGAGATAAGAGAGATACACAAGAACCTCCCTAAGGTAGAAACCCTGCGTAATGCAGCTATGGTGGGCGCTATCAATAAAATAGCGGTATCATACCAAAACCTTGGTGTTTGGCCGTGATTTGTTGGGGATTTATTCTCCGTTAATAATATTAAAAAAGAGCGCTCGAAAGGCGCTCTTTTTGTTTCTATATCCTCCACCTGTCATTTCGAACGATAGAGAGAAATCTTGTTCGAATGACAGGCGGTGAACTTTGCATTTCGAACAAGATTTCTCCTCGTTATCGCTCGTTCGAAATGACATTCTGTTGAATAACGTTTCCCTTACTCATTCTTATTTTACGTTAACGAATGTTAACAGATATCGCCGCTTGTATTTGGGCAGATTACTTTTATCTTAAACAACCCAAACAACATGAAAAGGAAACTCATTATTGTATTATTTTTAACCACCTTATTACTCACAGGTATTATTGCCGTGCAGGCTTACTGGAGTTTTAGCGCCTATAAGCTGAACAAAAAAAAGTTTGACAGCGATATTAATACGGCCATGCAGCAAGCGCTGGATAGCTGTAAAAAAGATTATTTCGACTCGATACGGGTAGTGATGATTAAGCGACTGTCGGATAAAGGCACGCATATCAAAGTAGACACCATACGTGGTCGGGATACGGCCCATTTGGCATTGCAGATATCCATAAAAAATAATTACACGGATATAGGCGAACCTTACAGCACCACCATCCCGATATATAATTATTATCAGGAAAAAATAAACCACAAAGCCACCGCGCCCGAAGTATTAACAGAAATGTCGTTCTACGTGCCATATTTAAGAGATAAACTATTGCTGTTATTAGGTATGGAAGATGCTTTAAAAGACATAAAGCATAAGCAGACCGTTAAAAGCGGCACTTTTGAATTGCCCAAAAGTTACCGGCAGGCCGATAGCGTTAAGCTTCACAACTATTTTAGTGCCGCACTACAAAAAACCCATCGTTATGCCTATTTTGATCTGAAGATATCCGACAAACCCCTACCCGCTAAATCGCAGGATCCGCATTTGGTGGACCAGTTACGTTATAGTGAAACAGAACAGTTTACATATAAATATCATGGCTTCTTATATCTTTTACACACAGAAAAGGATACTCTGTTTGTTCGCGCTGTTTTTGACCGTGCCCAGGTAGGGTTGTTAAAAGAAATGATCATAGCATTACTTGCTTCGGGCTTTTTAATAGTGTTTACAATATTTTGCCTGTTCTACATTATCCTTACCATTATTAAGCAAAAAAAACTAACAGAACTGAAGGATGATTTTATCAATAACATGACTCATGAGCTAAAAACGCCCATAGCTACCATTACCGTTGCTATAGAGGGCCTGCAAAAATACAATGCCTTAAACGACCCCGAAAAAACGCAACGTTACCTGCAAACCTCTCGTAACGAGCTAACCCGGTTAGACAACCTGGTAAGCAAGGTATTAAACATAGCCGCGTTTGAAAACAAAGAAATAAGACTAACTAAAGAACAAATACCTGTTGATGAACTGGTGAACGATCTTATCGCATCCGAAAAAATAAAGGCAGATAAAGAGATAAACATAAGCTATAGCAACAAGGATAGCATTAGGGATATCGAAGCTGACAAATTACACTTCAGGAACGTACTGGCCAATATTATTGATAATGCCGTTAAATACTCGGAAGAACCGGTGGATATCAAAATAAGCCTGACACGAAGTGGTAAAAATGCCGTATTCTTTATAAAAGATAATGGCATAGGGATCTCCGCGGCACACATTCGTCATATATTTGATAAATTCCATCGTGTACCATCGGGCAACGTACATAATGTAAAGGGCACAGGCTTGGGGCTGAACTATGTTAAGTATATTGTACAGGCACATGGCGGTAGTATATCTGTAAAAAGTCAACCCGGTGCAGGCAGCGAGTTTATTATTACTTTACCTTTAAAAAATGGATAAGATCCGTGTTTTACTTGCAGAGGACGAACTATCGCTGGCGCACATTGTACGCGAAAGCCTGGAAGAAAGTGGTTTTGAAGTGATACTTTGCGCCAATGGTGAGCAGGCCTTGCTAAAATACCGCGAGAAAAAACCAGATATTTTAGCGCTTGACGTGATGATGCCTAAGATGGATGGTTTTGAAGTAGCACGGCATATTCGCGAAACTGATAAGCTTATACCTATCATATTTCTGACGGCCCGTTCGCAGCCTAAAGATGTGGTAACAGGTTTTGAAAGCGGCGCGAACGACTATCTGAAGAAGCCCTTCAGTGTAGAAGAATTGGTTATCAGGATAAGGGTTTTGCTAAGCCATAACCGCTTATTAGAACGGCCAAAGGCAGTAAACGAAAACTATCAGATAAGTAACCTCGTTTTCAGTTCGGGTAAGAATACCTTACAGCAGGGTATAAATACCTGGCCAATAACCGCCCGCGAAAGTGATATATTAAAAATGCTATGTAAACACCAGCACGAAGTGATACCTCGTAAACTGTTGCTTACCACCATTTGGGGCGATGATAGCTTTTTTAACGCCCGCAGCCTGGATGTATTTATCACCAAGCTTCGCCGGCATTTACAGGCTGATCCTAACATCCAGATCATTAATATAAGGGGTGTTGGGTATAAGTTAGTATGGTAAATACAAAAAGGCGCCATAAGCGCCTTTTTGTATTATAAAACCGTGTCATTCCGAGGAGCGATAGCGACGCGGCAATCCTGTAGCCCGTGCATCACCGCTTTACTTGCGACGAGATTGCCGCGCTATCGCTCACAGTGACATTTGAGTAAAGACTACTTATCCGCAATAAACGGTGCCTGCTTCACAAACTCCGTACTACTCAGCTGTGCGATCATAAATAGGGCCAGGTTAGTAGCGCTAATGTTACTGCCAGGGCAGTCAATAAGGCTTACTGTTATCTCTCCTGTATCGTCCGTTTGGGTGATGAGCGGTAAGCGCACCATAGTCCAGTTGGTATGGCTATCTGCTAATAGCTGGTACTCTACTTGTCTGTCGGCTGTTGTTGTGGGGAAATTCTCGTACATCCAGTTGGTGCCGAATTGTGTTTGCTCATTTTTTTGGTCGAAAGTAGTATCTACGTTTAAACCTGCCGTAGTAATGTACCTGCTAATTTGATGCGCTGCCATAGCCTTCAAAATATTCCGGGCAGCATCGCTAAAAATAGTGGGCTCTCCTACCGGCTGACTTAAACAACTCAGCACCGCATCACAACCTGCAAGCAGGGAATGTATAGCGGTATAATCGCGTGCGTCGCCTTTAACTATTTCGATAAGCGGGTTGGCAATATCTAAGGTTTCGGGTTTGCGATGCAGTAATTTAATCGCGAATTTTTGCTTAAGTAATTGTTTAACCAGGTACTTACCTGATTTACCTGTACCGCCAATAACGGCAACTTTATGAATGGGTTTCATTTGTTCTCTTTATAAAAAATGTAAATAGTAATTGATGGTCGTGCTGTTTGGTAAGCACAAAAGATACATTGCCTGTAAAGGCGCTGTAATAGAACGGGATATTTTATAAAGAGATTTTAATAGTGCTAATGTAAGGAAAGTTTGGGATTGGCAACGTTATATTCACCACCCTGTCATTTCGAACGAGGTACGAGGAGAAATCTTTTACACCATGCCTCTCCCCGCCACGTCATTGCTGTAAGGTACGAAGCAATCTCTTTAGGATAGGTAGCAAACATACTTAACCATCCCATCAAGGCCGAATTCCGGCATCTCTCATACATAGTGTGTGCTAAACATTGTCCCGCTCAATCGCCGCGGAGGGCTTTTACGTTTTTCGTTGTTGTTTGTTTTTAAAGGTACTCAAGATGGCTTCGCCGTATTGCTTGATCAAAAAGTAACAAAAACTTAGCGTAGCGATCTCATGAACGAAGTGAATAAATCAAGTCGACAAAAAGGCTTCTTTGCCGCACAATGCCTTTGCCTGCAAAACGGGCAGAACCACGGGCTGGAATCTTTTGCCCTACTGCGTTCGCTCTTTGCCCCCGCTTCAGCAAAATTTCCTATGCCCTTGCCTCGCTCAAGGCCACCATTGTTCTGCCCGCTTTCGCCCGAAGCTGTTTTGTCGACGGGGGAGAAAAAAGGAATTCCCCGCTGCGCATACGTACCGCGTGTGACAAGCCAGCCGCCTCGCTATTTACTCACCCCGACTGCGCTACGCTGGTCGCCCCTCTCTGCTGCGCAAAGAGGGTGAGGAGAAATGCAAAACCCTCTTTCCGCTTGCGGAGAGAGGGTGGTCGAGCGAAGCAAAGACCGGGTGAGTCAATTTGCGTTAGGGATTGCAGCGGATACCGGCCCGTGGCTAAAGCCTGTGCGTGTATGAGCGAAAAGCCCGGGCCTAAGGCAACGCCATAGGGAAAGATGCAAGATATTAGAATTAAGATACAAGACCCGGAGGTATAGTCTTCTACAAACTCAGACGAACATTTTGCTTCTCTCTTGATTCTTACATCTTGATTCTTACCCACACTATCAATAATGATTCTAAATAACATATATCCCTTGTAATAAATTTATTTAGCTTTGCGTTTTGTATTTTTGTAAACTGTAATACAGGAAAATATCAATTAATGAAGAAAAGCTCAATTATAGGTATCGTTGTTATTGCTATCGCTATCGCGGTTATTATCAGCACCTATTCAAATACAAGCACTTATGGCTCTTTTAACGATGCTAAGGCAACCAAGAGCGAATTGCATGTTGTTGGCCATTTAAACAAAACTAAAGAGTTGTTTTACGATGCCACTAAAGATGCCAATTACTTCTCTTTTTATATGAAAGATAATAAAGGCGAGGAGTGTAAAGTTGTTTTTAGTGGTACAAAACCGCAAGACTTTGAACGCTCGGAACAAATTGTACTTACCGGCCAAATGAAAGGCAATGAATTTCATGCATCAAAAATTTTGATGAAATGCCCGTCTAAATACACCGATGACAAATTGAATGTTACAGAGGTAAGCGCCAAAAAAAGCGCCAATTTATAATTAGATTTTTTTAATGGATATAGTTTTCAAAGGCGAACACCTGTTACCAGGGCAGTTGGGCCAGTTTTTTGTCGTTCTTGCATTTGGTGCCGCTCTTTTTTCATTTATCTGTTACTTTTTTGCCACGCAGGAGACCGCCCCTAAAAGCGATAACTCCTGGCTGCGCCTTGGCCGTATTGGTTACTGGTTAAATACGGTAGCCATAGTTGGTATGGGTATCTGCCTGTTTTATATCCTTTACAATCATTATTTTGAATATCACTATGCATGGTCATACACCTCGCGCGAATTGCCTGTTTACTACCTTATATCGGGCTTTTGGAACGGGCAAGAGGGTGGCTTTTTGCTGTGGATGTTTTGGGAAGCCGTTTTAGGTAACATCCTGATATGGAGAGCAAAATCATGGGAAAAACCGGTAATGACTACCCTTGCACTATCGCAAGTGGTATTGGGTACCATGATATTAGGTTTGCAGATAGGCAGCGCACACATAGGAAGCTCGCCATTTATGCTGTTGCGCAACTCAGGTATTGAAGGCCCTATCTTCCAAAACCCAGACTACCTATCTTTTATAAAAGACGGTAAGGGCATGAACCCTTCACTGCAAAACTACTGGATGATCATTCACCCGCCAACCTTGTTCTTAGGTTCGGCATCATTGGTTGTGCCATTTGCCTTCGCGGTGGCCGGCTTATGGAAAAGACGCTATAAAGAGTGGGTTCAACCTGCTATCCCTTATGCTTTGTTCTCATGTATGGTGTTGGGCACAGGTGTTATTATGGGTTCATTCTGGGCTTATGAATCGTTAAATTTTGATGGCTTTTGGGCCTGGGACCCGGTAGAGAACGCCTCTATCTTTCCATGGTTAATATTGGTTGCCGCCGTACACGTGCTTGTTGTTTATAAAAATACAGGCCACTCCTACTTTACGGCAACGTTTTTAACACTGGTTGCTTTTGTACTGGTTTGGTATTCATCATTCCTGGCCCGTAGCGGTGTATTGGGCGAATCATCTGTACACGCATTTACCGACCTGGGCTTGTTTTGGCAATTAGTAATTGGTGTACTTATCTTTTTAGCCATTACCGCTTACCTGCTTATTTCCCGCTTTAAGGAAATGCCCATCACCAAAAAGGATGAGGAAACCTATTCGCGCGAATTTTGGATGTTTGTAGGCGCTATATTCCTGGGCTTGTCATGTTTCCACCTTCTTGTTGTAACATCGGTGCCGGTTTGGAACCTGATGTTTGGCACTAAGTTTGCCCCGCCAACGGACCCGATTAAGCATTACAACGTGATACAGGCATCGTTTGCGGTAGTAATTGCTTTATTGAGCGGTTTTACCCAATTCCTTAAATATAAAAAGACCGACGTTACCCGTTTCTTTATCACTACACTTATATACCTTGTTTTTGCCGCTTTAATTACCGGCTTAGTTGTTTATGCAACCGGCTTTTACAAACTGCACTTTGTATTTATTATAGTGATGCTTTGCTCTGTATATACTATCGTAAGCAACGGCAAAATACTGGCCGATTCTTTTAAAGGCAAATACAAACTGGCCGGCTCGGCAGTAGCGCATATTGGTTTCGGCCTGTTATTGGTTGGCGCGCTGATATCTGCAGGAACCAAAAAAGTAGTATCTGAAAACCTTACCGGCGAACAATACAGCGCCGAATTTGCTAAGGACGAAAACCCTAAAGAGAACATCCTGCTTTACAAGAACGAACCACTTAAAATGGGCGACTATATGGTGACGTTTAAGGGCGATACCATTGAAGGTGCAAGCCACTTCTTCAACATAGATTACCAGCGTATAAACGAAGGTAAGGTAACTGAAAGTTTTACGCTTAGACCAAATGTGATACAGGCACAAGGCGGCATGTCGTCAACACCGGATACCAAGCATTACCTGTTCCATGACCTGTACACCCACATCACCATGACCAACGTGATTAGTACCGCGCCACAAACAGAGGAAGCATCGCATGGCGAAGAAGGCGATGACAAGAACTATGACGCCCCTGTAGCGCACGAAATTGCCATTGGCGACACTATGGCTTATCGTGATGGTATTATTGTACTGAAAGGCTTAAATAAGAACGTAAAACTGCAAAACATACCGCTTACTGATAAAGATATAGCTGTAGGCGCGCAACTGGAAGTAATTACCCATGGTAAAACTTACCAAAGCGAACCGGTTTACATGATAAAGGGCCGTGCCGTTTTTGATTTTGGTAAAAAGATTGAGGATGCCGGTTTAAAATTACGTTTCACTAAGATCATTCCCGGCCAAACAGTAGCCGATGGAAAAGTTGAAATAACCGTTTACCAGCAGCCGGAGAGCAAAAAGAAATTCATTGTATTGAAGGCGATTAAGTTTCCGTATATCAACTTCTTATGGGCAGGTACCATCATTATGATCATCGGTTTCTTTATGTCGATATTAAGAAGGAATAAAGAAGTTAAAACAGTATAAGGTAAAAATCACCACCTAAAGATCCTCAAAAGCCACAAAGTAATTCTTTGTGGCTTTTGCATTTATATATTCGAAATGATTGTATGCCGTTAAGGATAATATTTATTAATGAGCCATTAACTCCGACGGCTCATAATCAACCGGCAGTAAGTTAGCCAGTTTAGCTTTTGACCAAGTGCCTTCGTATAACGGACTATCAGCTACAACAGATCCGTTCATATCAAATACTACTATTGGGTTAAACAGGGTTATTACGCTGGTTTCAAAATTCTCCATATCCAGCGGGCGGTACAGGTCTTTAAAATCTTCGGTTTCGTATTTTTTAGTATAAACTACGTACAGGTAATTAGGGAACGTAAGCACAAACAAGCCATCTTGCGGTGGTTTACGCAAAACATCATAAGCAGTTAAAGCAGGCTTGGTAAGGCGCTCTTTATACCATTTGGGCATACTCTCCTGCTGAAGCCAGTAATTGATAGAATCGCGATTAACAGCTCTAAATTGTTTTATCTTACGTTGTATCAGAGCCTCGGGTTGCCGGTGAGGGTCAATAGCACGGTTAAAATCGTATATTACAAATCCTTCCTGTGCTAACCGGTTCTTATACAACGAGCGATAAAAATGCCGCGATGAACCATAATACGCTTCATCGCGCTTTATTTTCCATTTCTTTTTCTGCGCTTCGGTACCGGGCAATTCTTCAAAAAGCACACGGCCTGCGTAGTTTATGGTCCGCGTGATATCATTGCTGCTAAACTCTTTTAGTAAGAATTTAACACGATAACCCAATGCATTATTTTCCATCACCAAAAATTCATCGGTAGATGCCTCCAATATTTGTGTTTTGCGCGTATAGGCCAGGTTAAGGATCCGGGGGTTTTCTATTTTACAAAGCTTGGCGTTTTCGGTTGTGCCGATAAAATCTTTTTTAAACAGCTCAAAGTTCTTTTTCCAATCGGCATTACTGGTGATGATAACCTCGCGCATCATCATCACTTTTGGGGTAAGTGATATATTTAAATTAATAGGCCCCGCACCTACCAGCACCTTTTGGGTATATTCTTCATAGCCAATGGTAGAAACAATAAGATCGTACTGCCCGGGTTTAACACCGCGCAAACTAAATGTACCATCGTCTTCTGTAGCGGTGCCAAATGTAGCATTGTTTAAAAACACACTGGCTTTTGGTACGCCATTATTAGATGCAGAACTAACTACTTTACCGTTAATAACAGCTTGTGCCGATACGGTAAAAGGCAGTATAATACAAATAAACAGGAAGCACCAGCGGCGCATAAATATTTGAAGGGGAGATATGGAAAACATTAGTCGCGCCACAGATATGGGAAAAGTATTAATGAAGACGCAATTACAATAACGTTTATTGCTAATAACACACCAATGTTACCAAAGCTAAGGCTGCGGTCGATACCATCCATAGCGGCTTTGCTTACTTTTACCAACAGCAATATCACAGGTATAATAACCGGGAAGCTTAAAATAGCCATTAGCGTACCATTATTACCCGCCTTTGATGCTATAGCCGATAGCATGGTGAACACGGTTGAAAAGCTCATGCTGCCCAATAATACGGCAACAAAGTAAAAAAGCAGGTCGTTTACTGTATTGGGGAAAAACAGCATATATACCAATAAGGCCAGTACGCTTAACAGCGCCATGAGCAGGGTATTATAAATTGTTTTTGATATGATGATAGCCTTCGGATCCGCAATAGAATAATAATACAGCAGGCGGGCTTTGCTTTCCTGTAAAAAGCTTTTGGCAATAGCGTTTACCGATGCAAACAGCATAATTATCCAAAACAGGATGTTCCAAACGATGGAATATCCCCCACTTTCTTTAAACCCGGGGTTTAGATTGAACGAGATATAACAAACAAACACGGTAGAAACTATATAAAGCAGAATACCATTAAAGGCATATTTTGAGCGCCACTCCAGGATGACCTCCTTCTTTAAAAGTTCAATAGTTTGCCCCACAAGTTTCATAATGCAAAGAAAGCTAAAATTAAAAAGTAAAAATTCAAATTTTAGAATTAATTACCGCGAGTAAATTAACTTAGCGACATGAAAATATCATGAATATGATAGCTTCATCACCTTAAAAAACAATTATATTTTGATGAAAAACCTGGCTTTGAATAATAAATGGGTATTGGTAACCGGTGCATCGTCTGGCCTGGGGCAGGAAATGGCAAGGCAACTGGCGCATATCCATAAAGCCAACCTTATTATAGCCGCCCGCCGTGCCGATAAACTGGAAGAGCTAAAAGCCGAACTGGAGAAAGCTACAGGGATAAAAGTAAAGGTAATAGTAGCCGACCTATCTATCCCCGAAGAGGCCGACAGGGTAATTAACGAAAGCATTGCCAACGGCAACCTGTATGGCGCAATTTTAAACGCCGGTGTAACCTACTTCGGCAGGCATACAGAACTGCCCTGGGATAACTTTGAAAGTATTTTAAAGACCAATGTTATTGGTGTAGTACGCATGACCAACAGCCTGGTAAAACATTTTGATAAACCGGGCAGTGTAGGTGGCGTTATGCTGGTATCAAGTATGGCGGGATTTTTCCCTGTACCTTACCAGGCGGCTTATTCGGCAACAAAGGCTTTTATTACCGCTTTTGGCAATGCCCTGCATAACGAGTTACAGAATCCTGATTTCTCGATAACGGTATTCTCCCCCGGCGGCATAGCTACCGAAATGACCGATAACAGCAAATTTAATGACCTTAAAGGCTGGCTAATGCCGGTTAGCGAGGCGGCAAAAGAGGGTATCCACGCATTTATTACGCGTAAATATAATTATGTACCCGGCTTCTTTAACCGTGTTGGCAATGTGTTTATGAACTTTTTACCCAAGAAGTTTATCAGCGGAAAAATGAGCAAGGTGTACCTAAAGTCGCTTACAAAAGCACAGGAGGAATAATTGCCATGTATGAAGTTTATCACCGTACGCCCGTGGGTATAGCCCTTATTGCTGCAGATGATACCCACATTACCAAAGTATCTATCCGTGACGAAGAACTGGAAGAAACCACTACAGATTCGCCCTTGTTAAACGAGGCTATTAAACAATTAGATGAATATTTTGCCGGGGATAGGAAAGTGTTCGACCTGCCTTTGAACCAGCCGGGGAGTGATTTCCAACAACAGGTTTGGCAGCAGTTATTACAAATACCTTACGGTACTACTATTACATATGGGCATCAATCTAACCAAATGAAAAACCCACTGGCTATACGCGCCATTGCAGCCGCCAACGGGAAAAATAATTTATGGATAATTGTGCCCTGCCACCGTGTTATTGGCAGCAATGGCAGCTTAACAGGCTATGCAGGCGGCCTGTGGCGCAAGCAATGGTTATTAGAGCATGAGGCCCGGGTAATGGGCACAGGTCAAACTAAACTGGCTTTCTAATCTCCGACTTCCCCTTTAACAGTTTTAACATTTTGGCATATAGTTCATGTGCCTCAAATGGTTTTGGCAATACATCATTCATGCCTGCCGCAATAGCCTCCAGTTGTTCATGCTCAAATGCAGATGCCGACAGGGATATAATAGGCACACTGCGTATAGGCTCTTCAAAATCCATACGAATAATGCGGGCGGTTTGGTAGCCATTTAATCCCGGCATGTGGGTGTCCATTAGTATCAGGTCGTAATCGGCCTCTTTAAGCTTCTCAATGGCTTTGTTACCACTCTCGGCTATATCTACCTCAATGTTCCAGTCTTTCAGCATTTTTGACACCATAAACTGGTTTATCATATTATCCTCGGCTACCAAAACGCGGGTATTTACAAACGGGGCAAGCTTTTTATCAAATTTAACAGGCTTTTGATCAGGTATTTCAACGGTAATATCAAACCAATTAGTAAAATTGAATATACTACCCTGGCCTGGCTTACTGCTTACAGTAAGATCGCCGCCTTTTAGTTCTACCAACCTTTTAACAATGGTAAGCCCCAAACCGGTACCACCATATCTGTTAGCGGTATCGTCTTCGGCTTGCTCAAAAGATTCAAATATTTTTGATAACCGGTCAGCCTGGATACCTATACCTGTATCTTCCACACTAAACTTCAGCTTAACTTTTTCATTTACTTTTTGCAGTACAGATACTGTTAGCTTTACATACCCTCTATCTGTAAACTTAATGGCATTGTTTAGCAGATTCATCAATATTTGATTAAGGCGCAGCGAGTCTACCATTAAAGTATCCGGCACATCGTTATCTACCTCCAGTATAAATTCAATGTTTTTTTCATTTGCATTAAATTTTAACAGGCCGGCAACCGAGTTAACAATAGTACGAAGGTTATTAGATGAACGTACAATACTAAATTTCCCGGCCTCAATTTTTGAGATATCCAGCACATCGTTTATTACCCCCAATAACGATCGTGATGATGTTTCCAGCATATCCAGCAAACCATTCTGCTGATCGTTTAGTGGAGTTTTGCGCAGCAGGTTACTTATGCCTATAATGCCATTAACCGGCGTACGCAATTCGTGGCTCATGTTGGCCAAAAATGTTTCTTTTACTTTTTTACCATATTCGGCAGCTTCTTTTGATTTGATAAGCTGTTGCTGATAACTTTTTTGTGGTGAGCTATCGCTGATATTTATAAATATGGTTTTGTTGCGATACGATGCGCGGCACTCCGCCCAAATAATATGTTTATCGAAAGTATTAAACTGAAACTCGAATACCGAAAAGTTCCGATTATCTTTTATGATCTCTCCCAGCTTTTTTATCAAACTGGAGCTATCTTTTTCAACAACCAGATCAACTATATTTTTACCGAGTATTTCGGCCTGTTTATAGCCCAATATGGTTTCAACCGCAGGATTAACTGATTTTATACGTAAAGTATCGGCATCAACAGAACAAATAATATCGGCACTGTTTTTTACAACAATAGCAAAGTTCTGCAGTTCCTCGTTTTTCTGTTTAATAACTTCCTGCGTGCGGGCAAGCTGGATAAAGGCATCAACTTTGGCCGAAGTAATATAGGGGTCGAGTGGTTTGTATAAATAATCTATAGCGCCGGCGCCAAATCCTTTAACAGCATACTTGGTTTCTTTGGATATAGCGGTAACAAAAATAACCATTATATCTTTTGTACGCGGGTTAGATTTAAGCATCTCTACAAGCTCAAACCCATCCATTCCGGGCATTTGAACATCAATAAGGGCTATAGAAATAGTGTTGTCCCAGGCAATTTTGAGAGCCTCATTTGGAGATGTGGTAGAAAACAAGGATATATCATTTCGGCTCAACAGCGCTTCAAGCGCTATAATATTTTCCTCTCTGTCGTCAACAATAAGGATGTTTATTGGGATCATCTAAATAAAGTAAGTTATGGGCATCAATTCGTATCTTCCAGTAGCTCAAAAATATCTGTTGTTCGTAGTATATATTCGGCCGCGTTTATATCAATTGCCGACTGTGGCATTTCGGCCATCTCTGCATCTTCGGGGTGCTGGGCTATTGTTAACGCACCTTCTTGTCGTAATTTTAAAAGCCCTGTTGCTCCATCCTGGTTTGCTCCAGAAAGCAAAATAGCGGTAACTTTCTCTTTATAAACATCAGCAACGCTCTCAAAGGTTACATCTATTGATGGCTTTGAGTACCAAACCGGTTCTGATACATCCAGGCTAAAATAGCCTTCATTTTCAACCAGTGAGTGATAATTTGCCGGTGCAATATATATTGTATTATTCACAATTGGCTCTTTATCACTAATTTCTCTTAATAACATACGGCTATTTTCACCAAAAAGCCTTTCTATTTCACTAAAAAAATTCTTTTTACGATGGATAACTATTATAACTGTTTTATTAAGATTTACAGGCAGTGACTTTACCAAACGAAACAATATTTTAAACGACCCCGCCGAACCGCCCAAAAGCAATATACGGGATTCCTTCCAACGGAGTTTTATTTTATCGTCAAGAGCCAATTTTTTGGTATATATTTTCCTTTTGATTGATAACCTTAAATTTTTTCCTAAAAGCGTCTGAGCGAATAGTTTCTTTATTGCCCAAACACAAGTACCCCAACGGACAAAGGCTTTTATAGAACAGATCGAGTATTTTGTATTGCAATTCGATTTCGAAGTAGATGAACACATTGCGACACGTAATCATCTGAAACTCATTAAAGCCGGTGTCTGATATTAAATTATGAACAGAAAACAATGTATTCTGCTTTAATTCGCTGTGTATAGCCGCAGCATCATACATCATGGTAAAGTGGTCTGTCAAAGAGCCGGGTAAACCCGTAAACAGGTAATTTTCGGCATAGCTTTTTATTTTACGTAAACTATAAATGCCTTTGCGTGCCTCATTCAGTACACCGGTATTAATATCAGTACCATAGATGAACGATTTTTTATTTAGCTTTTCCTCATTCAGCAAAATGGCCAACGAGTACACTTCCTCGCCCGAGGAGCATCCGGCACACCAAATTTTTATATGCTGATAAGTTGAAAGATAAGGCACAACCTGACTATTAAGCGCTTTGTAAAAAGCCGGGTCGCGAAACATCTCGGTAACGTTAACAGTGATCTCTTCTAAAAATTCCTGGAAAAAATCGGGGTCGTTTACCAGCACATGCTTTAAATCGTAAAAACCCAACTTTTTCAGCATCATTATACGTGCAAGCCTCCGTTTAAAAGATGCTTCTGTATAATCACTAAAATCAAACCCGTGAATTTTTTTTACAATATCTATTAATTCGTTTAGCTGCTCGTTCGTAATCGAATCTTTAGTTATCGTTGCCTTCATATATTAATTATCCAACCACAACTGCATCAATGATATCAGCCTATCCATATCAACAGGTTTTGTAATATAATCATTAGCACCTGCCGCTATGCATTTTTCACGGTCATCCCTCATTGCCTTCGCTGTTAATGCAATAACAGGGAGTTTTGCCCATTTGTTTTGTTTACGAATATGCCTTGTGGCTTCGTAGCCATCCATTTTTGGCATCATAATATCCATCAACACAATATCAATATCGCTTATCTCTTCCAGCTTAGCTATTGCTTCTTCCCCATCGTTAGCAATTACTACATTAAGCTCGTAGCTTTCTAAAGCACTGCTCAGGGCAAAAATATTACGCATATCATCATCAACGATCAATACCTTTTTACCTTTAATAGTATCCTTGCCCTTGCTGGTGGTTTTAGCTTTACCAGGAATATTATTTGACTGCGGCCCCGATTCACTTATCTTATTCAGGAACAGGTTAACCTCATCTATAAGCCTGTCTGACGATTTATTGGTTTTTACCACCATGGCGTTTGCATACTGCATTAGCCTGTTAACTGATGTTTTATCCAGTTCCATTGCCGTGTTGATAATAACCGGTAACACCGCGAAACGATCTACCTCTTTTATCTTATCTAACAGATCAAGGCCCGATATATCCGGCAGGTTAAGGTCAAGTATCACACACTGATATTCGTTTTCGTGCAGCATCCTAAAGGCCGATTCGCCATCAAATGCCTGATCTACCGTTATGCCCTGGCTTTGCATCAGATCTTTAAGGGCCTGGCTTTGTGCCTTGTGGTCTTCAACCAATAATATTTGCGTAAACTTAGTACCGTTGCTGGCCATAATATCGCCAAACAGCTTATCCAGCGTTTCGGTATTCACCGGTTTTTTAAGGAAACTGATAGCGCCCTCTTTGCGTACCCGGTTGGCCGCGGCCTCACCTGCCGACATTAAGTGCACCGGTATATGCAATGTGGCTTCGTCTTGTTTCAGCTCTTTCAATATCTGCCAGCCATCTTTACCCGGCAGCATAATATCAAGTATAACCGCGTCTGGTTGTTGTTCTTTAATTATTTCAACAGCATTGGTACCCTCATTAACCATTACAGATTTAAAGCCGTGGTCGCGTGAGTAATCCTGCAAAATGCTGGCAAAGTTCTTATCATCCTCTACAATCACCACAAATGGTTCATGATCAGGGTTGGTTGCCCTTTTAAAATTATCCAAAAATATTGCCGGCTTATAATTTTCAACTGTAGGCAGGTTATCTTCCTGTGCTTCTACATACTTAGCCTCAAACGGCAGGGTTAATATAAATTCACTGCCCTGGCCCGGCTCGCTATTTACAGTGATATTACCACCAAGTAATGCAGCCAGTTCCCTGCTGATAGAAAGCCCTAAACCGGTACCGCCATATTTGCGACTGGTTGAACCATCCGCCTGCTGAAATGCCTCGAAAATTATCCTCTGTTTATTTACAGGAATACCAATACCCGAATCTTTTATTTTGAAACTCACCGTATTTTCGCGCGGGCCTGCAACAGCAGTAATGGTTATCGTTCCGTTCTCGGGCGTAAACTTAAACGCGTTTGATAGCAGGTTTTTAATAACCTGCTCTACCCTTACTTTATCTGTATAAATGGTTGGCGGCACATCAGATAAACTGGTGGAATAATTTATCTTCTTATGACTTGCAACTTCGGCAAATAACGATTGCATGTCACTTAAGATATCTGAAATGCGAATATTCTCGTTCTGCATATCCAGCTTGCCCGATTCAATTTTTGAAAGGTCCAGAATATCGTTTATCAGTGTAAGCAGATCGTTACCGGCGTTGAATATTACACTGGCATATTTTATCTGGTCTTCTGATAAGTTTAGCGGCTTATTATCTTTTAAAATACGTGCCAGCACCAAAATACTGTTTAGTGGCGTACGCAGTTCATGGCTCATATTGGCCAAAAATTCTGATTTATACCTGCCGGTTGTTTCCAGCTCGCTGGCTTTAATACTTATGCTCTGGCGGGCTTCTTCAATGGCTTGGTTTTTCTCTTCCAGCAAGCTGGCTTTTTCTTCCAGTTCGGCATTAATGGTACGCAGTTCTTCCTGTTGTACGCGCAGTTCTTCTTCTGATGCCTGCAACATTTCTGTTTTGTTCATCAGTTCTTCGTTAGTTACGCGCATTTCTTCCTGCTGTGCTTCCAGCTCTTCGGCCTGTTGTTGGGTTTCTTCAAACAAGTCGTGCATTATGGTGCGTGCCTGCGCTGTGTTTACCGCTATTCCAATATCATTAGCTACAAGCAGTATGTATTCCTTGATATGCTCAGGGACCTGATTACGGAAACCAAGCTCGATAACACCTTTTAATTTCTTATCAAAAAAGAAAGGGATTATAAATGTTTCTACCAGTTCATCTTCTAAAATAGACGAGCCCAATAGCAGCCTGTCATTCATTTTGCCTTTGATAACAGCGGCCTTTTCATCTTTAGCGGCCTGTCCTATCCATCCCTCGGATATCCGGATAGATTGTTTTAAAGCGCCCGGATCGTTAAAAGCATATGAGGCATACAGGTCAAGCTTATCTTCGTTCTCTTCATATAAATAAAGCGTGCCGGTAAGTGCATTAGCGTAGTTGCTAACCTCTGATAATACATTATTAGAAAGCTCTTTCTCGTTTTGCTGGCCCTGCATTTTATCATTAAGGTTACCGCTACCAATTAACAGCCAGTTTTTAGACTCATTCTCTGCCAATACCTTTTCAAGCTCAATATTGGCTATCCTAACTTCTTCTTCAACGCGTTTTTGGCGGGCAAAGGTTGCCTGTATATAGTAAAACATTATTACTATAATCAGCAAGAAAACAGTACAGCCTATAACAATGATTATTATTGCTTGTTGGGATGCTTTATCTGATGCTGCCTTACGTTCATTTAATAAGGTATTCTCTGTTTCTATAACACGGCCATTAATACCGCGTATACTATCCATATTGCCCTTGCCATTCAAAAACATATGGTTTGCAAGCATGTAATCAAGCCCTTTGGTTTCACGGGTTTCAACATTAACCTTTAAAATAGTCAGCTGGCGGTTAACCAATGTTTTAAGTGAATCAATTCTTTTAAGTTGGGTAGGGTTGTCTTGGGCAAGAACAGTTAGTTGGTTTAAACTTTCGGTGATGCGCGGAATAGCCTCATTATAAGGATCAAGAAATGTTTTATTTGCAGTTGCACCGTAACCCCGCATACCGGTTTCACTATCAATAAGCAATTGTAATAAGTTATTGGTAGCTTTTATGACCCTTTGCGTATGATTAACCCATACAGTATCATCTTCGAGTTGCTTTATGCTTTTAAAAGAAAGTATACCAATAATTAATACAAGCAAAATAGATACAGCAAAACCTGCTAATACCTGATTGCGAAAATTAAGCTTGAACATAGATGTGATTTAATTTATGCATTACAAATATGTTTAAAAATATTTGCACGCAAAATACTATTAAGTAATAAACACCCAGGTTGTAAGCCGGTTATTTACCTTCGGTATAAACACGTTTTTTTGAAGCCAAAGCCCCTATAACTGACAGCGCCGAACCAGCAAATAATACGTACCAACCCCATTTAAATGCTATTTGTTTGGTTAAAAAACCTTCAATGCCTTTAAATGGAATAAAGCTAAAACTGGCCTTTACTTTTAAGAAGGCAGCTACATAAAGCAGCACCACTAATATCAGTGATGCCCATGCCGCAATACGTGTTACTTTGATTTGACCGAGAACAGTACACAATATGCCAATAACGCCCGTAAGCATAATTATCATACCATAAGGTCTGCTAAGATCATAAACATCCAATGTTTTAATATGAAATGCGCGCAGCATAGGGCAATAGGTTGCTGCAATAAGGATTATAAACCCTAATAATGTGATAAGTAAGGCTGGGCGCATAGATTATTTTTTTATCTCCATTTTATCGGCAAAGTGGGCGCAGTAATCGCGAAGGTCTTCTACAATATTTTTTTCGCCGGTTGCGCGCAAAAAGGTATCCCCCATGGTTTGCAGGGTTTCGTAGAAATAGCGTTTCATCTCATCAACAGGCATATCCTTTGTCCAAAGGTCAATTTTCAGCGTGTTTTGGTAGCTTTTATCCCAAAGTGATAGCATCATGGCCTGTACAGGCAGGGCTTCTTTATTTTTTGAATCGGTTGATTCCCACAGGATGTTTTCAGGAATGTTGTTATCGTCGAGTTGTATGGTTAGCTTTATTTCAGCAGTCTTCATTGAACGTGTTATTTAACAAGAAAAAATATTATCAGCACCAAAGTTATAAAGCTTAGCTCTACAATCCATAGTTTTTTGGTTTCGGAGAAGAAATTACGGAAAATTATATCCAGCAATGACACAACTACCGCAAACAGGATAAAGATCCAGCCAATAGTACCGCTCCAGTGCTCGTATGGGCTGCCTGTAATTTTGGCGCCGTTAATAAATATATAGCCGGCCAGTATAAAAAAGGCCGCGGTAGCAAAATTTAAAGGGCTTATCCTGAATTTTACCGGGTTAGAATCGTTTTTTTCTGCCAGATCGTTTTGCTCCGCCATATTGTTTAGCTGGTTTCTTGTTAGCACTATTAGGTTGTTTTTTAGCTTTTTCGGCTTCAAATTTTTTGATCTGTGTAAGCGTTTTCTTTTCGTGGAAAGCCCCTTTAAAATCTGGGTCTTCCTTACGCTTTTGCATATCTATTTCGCGTGCCTGGTCTTGTCGCTCTTCGTAAGGGGTTTCCTCAATAAATACCCCAACAGGGATATCATAAACCGGGATAGTTTGCCTTATTAGCTTCTGGATCTTGTTGACATAATACTCTTCTGACGGCACGGCAAAGGTAATGGCCACGCCAGAGTTATATGCCCGGCCTGTACGGCCAATACGGTGTACATAATCTTCAATTACCACAGGTACATCAAAGTTTATTACGTGGCTTACATCGCTTACATCAATGCCGCGCGAAGCTACATCTGTTGCCACCAATATCTTCACCTCATCGTTTTTAAACGAGTTGATGGAGTTGATACGCGTATTTTGCCCTTTGTTGGCATGCAGCACCTTCACTTCCTTTTCGCCAAACTTGCGTAGCAGAAACTTGAAAACATCCTCGGCAGCTACACGTGTTTTGCAAAATATCATCAGCTTTTTAATGTCGCCCTCTATATCAAGCAACGATTTAAGCAGGTTGATCTTGGTTTTAACATTGGGCACATGGTATAATTGCTGGCTAACCGTTTCGGCAGTAGTTGCCTGCGGTGTAACCTCAATCACGGTAGGAAATTCCAGGAAATTATGCGAAAGCTCCTGGATCTTCTCTGACATGGTAGCCGAGAAAAGCAGGTTCTGGCGTTTTACCGGTACAACTTCTAAAATGCGGTTTATCTGCGGCATAAAGCCCATATCCATCATTTTATCGGCTTCGTCCAGTACCAAAGTATTTATGGTTTTGGTGACGATGTGCCCGGCTATATAAGTATCCAAAAACCTACCCGGAGTAGCTACAATAATATCAACGCCTTTTTTAATATTTTCTATTTGTGTTTTGGGGCCAATACCCCCGTATAGCACAACAACACGCAGATCGGTATTTGCCGCGAAGGCTCTGATGTTCTCTTCTATCTGCATAGCCAGCTCGCGCGTTGGCGATACAATTAACGCACGTGGGTTATCGCCCTGCGCGTATTTTAGCTTCATTAAAATAGGCAGCACATAGGCAGCGGTTTTACCCGTACCTGTTTGCGCAATGCCCATTACATCCTGCCCGTTCATTATTGGCGGGATAGCTTTTTGCTGAATAGGTGTAGCTTCGGTATAACCGGCATCTGCAATAGCATTCAATATCTGCCGGTTAAAATTAAATTCTTCAAAAGTTACAGCCATAGCCGCAAAGATAAGGTTTTCTAATTAGAGCAAAGATGAAGGACGGAAAGACAAAGGATTTATAAGGAATGGCCGAAAAGAAATTCTCCTAAGCTAATCCTGTCCTTTTTCTTTTCGTCCTTTATCTATTATCTAAAAAGTCTGTATCATCCAAACATTTTTCTGCGTATAAGCCTCGAAGAACTATCTTCGCCCCCATTAATTTAAAACATGAAAAAACTTTTACTTACCGCAATTACCTCTCTTTTTATTTTCGGTGCCGTATTGGCACAAACCGGCAAAGGCCACAAATACCTTGGCGGCAGCTTTACTTTTAGCTATGATGAAGATGGCACCGTTCAAAACTACAATTTTGACACCGGTGTTACCCAATACCTTAACCACGACATTGTTAGCTTTAACATTAGCCCCGAGTTTGGTTTTTTCCTGAGCGATAAATGGGCAATCGGCATTCAACCGGGTTACTCAAGGGTATCTGGTACCGAAACCTCAAACTTCTACTCCAACTCAAATCCAGCAAACAACTATACCTACACCAGGAAATACCACACGGATATTGTTGGTTTGGCAGTTAACCTGCGCTACTATTGCATGCTTACCGATAAATTTGGTATTTATCCACAAATGGGTATCAGCACGTCGCACATAGCTAATAACTTTACCAATGGCCACTTTGCTGCTTATGCAGGGCCTAATGTGGTATTTTTCCCTACTCCCAAGGTTGGCCTTAACATGGGCTTTGGTAATATAAGTTATCAATATAATTACCTAAGCCACGGTAGTTTTGTAAACGCAAGCTTAAACAACAACTTCAATTTTGGTATAAATTACTATTTCGGAGGGAAATAGATTCAAGAGGTTAGAATCAAGAGCCAAGACAGGATAACCCTTTGTTTTGTCTCTTGATTCTTGACTCTTATATCTTGATTCTCCTCTAAGATTATCTTCTAAAAAACTATCTTTGTTGCATGTCATCAATCATCATAAAAAACGCCACAATAGTTAACGAGGGCCGCCAGCAAGTAGCTGATATATTAATTAAAGATGGTTTTATTGAGAAGATTGACGGGCAGATAAACACACCTGCCGATAAAGAAATTAACGCCGAAGGGCTGCACCTTTTCCCGGGGTGTATTGATGATCAGGTGCATTTTCGCGAGCCGGGATTAACGCATAAAGGCAACATCGCTTCAGAATCGCGCGCGGCAGTAGCTGGTGGTATTACATCTTTTATGGAGATGCCCAACACCGTGCCCAATACGCTTACTCAACAATTACTGCAGGATAAATACGATATAGCGGCGAAAAGCTCGCCTGCAAACTACTCATTCTTTATGGGTGCATCAAATGATAACCTGGACGAGGTTTTGCGTACCGATGCCAAAAACGTTTGCGGTGTAAAAGTTTTCATGGGTTCATCAACCGGGAATATGCTGGTAGATAATCCAACTACGCTGGAGCACCTGTTTGCGCAATCGCCCATGCTGATAGCAACCCATTGCGAAGACGAGGCTACCATAAAAAGCAACCTGGGACATTACAAGCAGTTACTTGGCGATAATATCCCGGTAAAACTGCACCCAAAGATCCGTAGCGCCGAGGCTTGTTACCTGTCGTCATTAATGGCTATTGAACTGGCTAAAAAGCATAACACCCGCCTGCATATTCTACATATATCTACCGCAAAAGAAACACATTTATTCAGCAACGATATCCCGCTGGCTGAAAAGCGCATAACCGCCGAAGCTTGTATCCACCATTTATGGTTTACCGATGCGGATTATGAAGAAAAAGGCAACCTGATAAAATGGAACCCCGCTGTTAAAACAGAGCAAGACAGGGACGAAATATTGAAAGCAGTATTAGATGGTCATATAGATATAATTGCTACCGACCATGCCCCACACACCATTGAAGAAAAAGCGCAACCTTACCTGCAGGCACCAAGTGGAGGCCCGTTAGTACAACACGCGCTGCCCGCCATGCTGGAACTTTACCACCATGGTAAAATAACGCTGGAACAAATAGCAGAGAAGATGGCCCACAACGTGGCAACCATTTTCCAGATAGAAAAACGTGGCTTTATCCGCGAAGGTTACTGGGCCGATCTGGCTTTGGTTAACCTGAATAACCCATGGCAGGTTAATAAAAGTAACATCTTGTACAAATGCGGCTGGTCGCCGTTTGAGGGTAGTACTTTTAAGGCTAAGGTGGTGAGTACAATTGTATCCGGCAATCTGGCTTACGAAAATGGCAGCCTTACCAACGAAAAAAGCGGACAAAGAATGACCTTTACCCGCTAAGTTTAATATTAGCCATCTATTCGCGAACTTTTCAGATCGGCGATAGATGCTTCAGTATGTTCAGCAGGACAAGCAGGACTAATCTACGGCCACATAAACCTTTGATTCAATATCTTCAAAGGCTTTACCAATAACATCATAAACATCAAAATCAGCCGTGTATTTTCTTTCGATGCCCGATTGCCAGATGCGTTGCCATGTAGCGGCAATATTAGCCGGGAACTTACCCACTGGTGTAAACACCATATATTTACTTGCAGGAATGGCCTTACCTGTAAAACCTTCGGGCAGGTATTCTATCGAGCTTACTTTGCAGCCTAAAATAGCAACATAGTAATCGTTATGATCAGATTCATAATCGGTGTAAACACAATACAGCTCATCCCCTTCTCTATCTTCCAGCTTTTCGGCCATATTACCTTGCGTAAAGGTTTGCCATAAGCTACCAATATCCTGGCTGGCCTGCCCGTCTTTATTAATAGTCCTTACAGATAAACCCGCAACGTAAAACATCGGCAGGTCTTTAATTTCGTGATCCATTATGATTTTGGTTTAGTATGTGAAGATAGATTATTATAATTATAGTTTCGCCCTTGCAATTACTGGTTGCATTATTTCTCCAGTATCTTTTTTAAACCATCAAACACCATTTGCCAGTTTTTTTCAGAGTGCTCTTTTGAAGCTTCATCTTTTATGTTGTCTTGAGTAATAGCTATGGTAGTAACCCCGTCTTGCTCATTAAGACCATAACTTATATCCGCGTAATTCTCGGGTTTATCTTCGGTGCCGCTCATGCTGCTCCAGTAGCTATATTTTACATACCAACCGGGCGTAATTTCTAATATAGTGCCTTTGTCTTCATACGTTTTTCCTTCCCATTCGCCGCTAAAAGTGATAGGACTGCCCACCTGCCAATCAGATTTTACATTAGTGCCGAAGAAATATTGTTTAACAATTTCTGGGTCGGTTAGCCCTTTCCATACTTCGGCCACAGGGGCTTTAATGTCAATTGTGGTTGTTAATGATAGCTTGCTCATAATGTTTTATAGTTAGATATGTTTAGTAATTATTGGTTCGCCGTTTATCATGGTCGATTTGATCAGCTTAAAATCATGCTCATGTATCTCAAAAAAACCAAACCTGAATTTAAATCCCCAGGCCTTCTTGTTTTCAATGAAATGTAAGTTGGGTATCAATGGTTCAATTGGCGTTTCGGTGCATTTATAAAAATTAACATTGCGGCGATAAGGCACAAAATCGTCACTCATTTTATGCTGATATATTTCGTCGCCTTCCACCTGCCCTATAGCGGTAAAAGCCTGCAATGGTTCTTTACCACCATAGGTTTGTTTGGGCGAATAAAATATAACCCAATCGCCGGGCTTTAGTTTTTTAAGCAGTGCTTCCTTGCCATGATTTGCCTGCATAAATCCGCCCTTAACCCCGCGGGCCAGGTGATCTTTTGATACTACAGCTATCCAATACCTTTGTGACATTTGTGTTGGCTTGAATTATTTAATACAAAAACTTAGCCACAAAGAAAGGTGGTGTATTGACAGCTGTATGTCAACAGGGGGAAGAAAAAAATTTGCAATAGCGCGTTTATTGAACCATCAAACGTGAGGGTGTGGAAGTTTGGACAAACACAGGCTGACTGAGTTATTACACTTCTACAGATGAATTCCGTCTCACAATACCTTCGGCTATTTCTGCTACCCTATCCTTTACTTTGTTTGGACTAAGCACTTCGGCATGGTCGCCAAACATCATGAACCAACGCGCAAACCCTTCAGTTGAGATGGTAAGGAAGGTCATTTCGCGGTACTTGGTGAATTGCTTTTCAGATACAAAACCGTGGTAATAGCGTTGTTCGTTTATATAACTGGATACTTCATTATCTACTTTTATAACGATGGTTTCCATTTTATTTTCGCAGGCAGTTTGGGCTATATAATCTTTAAGCGTTGGATGATTACCTTCAAAACTCATATCGGTCTCGGCAAGGGCTTGTATCCTGTCCAGTCTAAAATCGCGGTAATCGTTTCGCATCCGGCAATAGGCTATTAGGTGCCAGTAACTATCCAGGTAAAATATGCCAATGGGTTCAATGTGCCGGTTGGTTTTAGTTTGCGTATAACCAGCCGTATAATCAATACAAAGCACCTTTTTATTGGCTATGCAGTTTAATATGGTCTGGATATGATCGTTATTATTTACCCTGCGCTGGGTTTGGCTCTTCAATACCTCAATACTGCCATCCATGCTTTCCAGCAGGTCTTTCTCGGCAGTTTTCAATATTGCCCTAATCTTATACATGGCCGATTTATGCTGCGCGGCGGTAGAAGCATCGGTCATTTTCTCAACAAACTTTTCGGCAGTTAAAAATGCAGTGGCCTCCTCCCGGGTAAACATAATAGGCGGCAAACGATAACCATCAACCAATGAGTAGCCTACACCAGCCTCGCCAATAATAGGAACGCCCGCTTCTTCCAGCGATCGCACGTCCCGGTAAACGGTGCGCAAACTAATATTGAACCTTGCCGCGATATCGCTTGCTTTTACCACTCTGCGTGTTTGCAGCTGTATTAATATGGCAGATATACGGTCGATGCGGTTCATGCCCCAAAATAAACAAAAAAACTAATTACCTTAGCAGAAATGTTATATAAATAATGGCAGAACAACCCGAAGATAAGATCATCACGTTTGAACAGTATTATGATCCTATGCTGGCGCACATTATTCGTACCAAGCTGGAAGATAACGGCATACCCTGTTTTATTGCCGATGATAACATAATATCTGCAAACCCGATATATAGCAACGCGGTTGGCGGCATCAAACTAAAAATATTTGAACGCGACCTGGAGCGCTGTCGCGAAATATTGGCAGAAAGTGGCGACCTGCATGAACAAGACCATTTTGAAATTGACGAGGAAACCCACTCCCCTGTTATTTGCCCCTATTGCGCATCAAGTAATGTGCGTTACGGCCCTGCCACCGAAAGAAGAACGCATTGGTTTACAGCTTTACTATTTGTTCTGCTATCGGCATTTCCGCTTTATGCACGCAAATCCTGGCATTGCTTTAATTGCCGGCGCGATTTTGATTAAAAGCTCGAAGCCTCACCTAATCCTCTCCAAAGGAGAGGACTTTAAAAAGCATAGCATCGCCCTCTCCTTTGGAGAAGGCCGGGGTAAGGCTCTCTTATTGTATCAAAGCTGATACATTTATACTTATTATTGCCCTATTATTATATTTAGCCATATGTATGATCGCCGCAAATTTTTAAAATTAACCGCAGTAACTGCCTCTTTAACAGCTTTATCAAAATATACCCTTGCAAAACCTATTGTTCGTGCGGGTGCAGAAAAGTTTCCGATTGTAATTTCTACGTGGGATTTTGGCATTGAAGCCAATAAAGAGGCCTGGAAAACACTATCTAAAGGCGGCCGTGCTTTGGATGCTGTTGAAGCCGGGGTTAAAATACCCGAGGCGGATATGAAGAACCATACCGTAGGCCGTGCCGGTTACCCTGATCGTGATGGCCATGTTACGCTGGATGCCTGTATAATGGATGAGTTTGGCAATTGCGGATCTGTAGCTGCTATGGAGAACATTGCACATCCAATTTCGGTTGCGCGTTTGGTGATGGAAAAAACCCCTCACGTAATGCTGGTTGGCGATGGTGCCACCCAATTTGCCATTGAGCAGGGCTTTAAAAAAGAAAAACTACTAACACCTGAGTCATACAAGGCATGGAAAGAATGGCTTAAAACAGCCAAATATTCACCTATTTTAAATATCGAGAACAAACAACGCCGCCCGGGCAGCAAATACAACCACGATACCATTGGTATGCTGGCGCTTGATGCAAAAGGAAACATCAGTGGTGCCTGCACCACCAGCGGTATGGCTTTTAAACTGCATGGCCGTGTTGGCGATAGCCCTATTATTGGCGCCGGGCTTTATGTAGATAACGAAGTTGGCGGTGCTACATCAACCGGAGTAGGCGAAGAAGTGATACGTAACGTAGGGAGTTTTTTAGTAGTTGAGTTAATGCGACAAGGCTACTCGCCCGAGGATGCCTGTAAAGAAGCTGTTAGCCGCATCATTAAAAAGAAACCGCAAACCGCTAAAGAGATACAGGTAGGTTTTTTGGCTATCAACAAAAAAGGCGAATACGGTGCTTATGCCATTCAGGAAGGTTTTTCGTTTGCTGTATGTGATGATAAAAATCAAGAATTATTAATACCCGGCAAGAGCTTTTATAAAGAAACTAAATAATTATTATGGGTTATTGTGGGTGCTATATCAGTAACTCTTCCAAACATATTTCATCAAATGGAGTTTTGATAACCATAATCCCTACTTTTGTTACATAATGAACGGCGAACCATCACCTGTTATACTCGAAGTTTGTGCTAATTCGGTAACGTCGGCTATTGCCGCACAGGACGGTGGGGCTGCAAGGGTTGAATTATGCGAGAATTTAGCCGAAGGTGGTACCACACCTTCATATGGCCAATTGATACTGGCACGCAAGCTTTTACATATTAAACTTTACGTGCTTATACGCCCACGGCGCGGGGATTTCCTTTACACCGATCTGGAGTTTGAAGTGATGCAGGCTGATATCAGAAACTGCATTGAGGCCGGCTGTGATGGCGTTGTAATAGGCATGCTTAAACCTGATGGAAGTATTGATAAAGAACGCTGTACCGAACTTGTACGCCTGGCCCGCCAATGGGGACTTGGTGTTACTTTTCATCGTGCGTTTGATATGTGTGTAGATCAATACCAGGCCCTTGAGGATATTATTGAGATGGGATGCGAACGCGTACTTACCTCTGGTGGTAAAAGCACTGCCATGGAAGGTGCAACTATTTTAACCCATTTAATTGAAAAAGCGGCGGGCAGAATAGCCATTATGCCCGGCAGCGGAATCACCGAAACCAACGTGGCCGACCTGGTCCACTTTACCGGTGCAACAGAAGTACATTCTTCTGCCCGCATTAGCATGCCCGGGCAAATGCAGTATAAAAATGATCATATACTGATGAGCAACAACCCCGGCGATGAATATAGCATTGATGTTACCAGTGCTGATAGGGTAAGGAAGATCCTGGAAGCGGCAAACGCTTAATATGCTGGTTTAATAATTTAAATGTCACTTCCTATTTTTTTTCAAATAAATTCTACTAATTCCATATGGTATATATATATTTGGGGAATAGAAATGAATAACACACATTTAACATATTGCACCCTTCTAATTTATTGCTGTATGCAACAGGAGAAACCGTGGCTGTAAGTATGTGTAAATGAGAAATATACGCCTCTTCAGCTTAGCCGAAGGGGCTTTTTTATAAGTTTAAAGTAATCCACCAACAATATGCAAAGCTTCAGAACAGAACTGGAGAACCCGATCGTAGAACAGGACATTATCGACCTTGAACGGAAGATAAGGGCTTTTCGCGAAGGCAAAATTCACGACGAAAAATTTAGAAGCCTGCGCCTCGCGCGCGGCGTTTATGGCCAAAGGCAGCCTGGCGTACAAATGGTACGCATTAAATTACCGTTTGGTAAGGTTACTTTTAAGCAGCTTTTAAAAATTGCCGATATATCTGATGAATATGCAAGCCGCAATCTGCACTTAACTACCCGCCAGGATATCCAGATCCATTATGTTAGCCTTGACCGCACCCCGCAATTATGGGCCGAGCTGGAGCAGGATGATATTACCCTTCGCGAGGCTTGTGGCAATACGGTTAGGAATGTAACCTCGTCCCCTACTTCGGGTATTGACCCTCTGGAACCCTTTGATGTTTCGCCGTATGCACAGGCTACGTTTGAATACTTTTTGCGTAACCCCATATGCCAGGAAATGGGCCGTAAGTTTAAGATTTCTTTTTCATCAAGCGAAGCAGATACGGCTTTCGCTTACATACATGATGTTGGCTTGATCCCTAAAGTGAATGAAGCCGGTGAACGCGGTTTTAAAGTACTTTTAGGCGGTGGGCTTGGCGCCCAACCCTTTTTGGCAAGTGCGGTAGAGGAATTTTTGCCAGAAGACCAGCTGATACCATACATAGAAACAATTATCCGCGTATTTGACCGTTACGGCGAACGTAATAACCGTAACAAGGCCCGTTTAAAATACCTGATACAAAAAATAGGTTTGGACGAAGTTTTACGTCTTGCAGCCGAAGAACGCACTGCCATTAAGGTAAAAACCTGGCCTATCAACCGCGACTCGGTTCCGCAGCCTGTTATTCCGCCTTTAATTGCCTATCCGCAGGTTAATATAAGCAATCCGCTGCGCTACGAACAATGGTTGATAACAAACGTTTTTGAGCAAAAGCAAACAGGTTTTTATGGCGTATATGTAAAAGTGCCTGTTGGCGATATCCCAACCGATATTGCACGCAAAATGGTTGCTGCCATACAACCTTATGCAGCCGACGAGATACGCATCACCCAAAACCAGGGTCTATTATTAAAATATGTGCGTAAGGAGGCTCTACCCGCGCTTTACGAAGGTTTACATGCTTTAAACATGGCCACACCAGGCTTTGACAGCATTGCCGATGTAACCACCTGCCCTGGCACCGATACCTGTAATTTAGGTATCAGTAACAGTATGACCATGGCTAAGGTACTGGAGGATGTGATATTTAATGAATATGAGGATCTTATTTATAACCGCGAAATAAAGATAAAGATAAGCGGTTGTATGAACAGTTGCGGCCAGCACGGTTTGGCGCATATTGGTTTTCATGGCAGTTCGCTTAAGGCCGGTACAAGAGTATTGCCATCTGTACAGGTAATGCTTGGTGGTGGTACCGTTGGCAATGGCGAAGGCCGTGTGGCAGAACGTGTTATAAAAGTACCATCTAAACGAGCAACCCATGTTTTAAGGGCTGTGCTGGATGATTATAAAACATTATCGCCCGAAGGGGAAACATTCCATGCTTATTACGACAGGCAGGGTAAGGATTATTTTTATCGCCTGCTAAAACCACTGGCCGACCTAACCACGCTTACAGATGACGAATTTGTTGACTGGGGTCACCAGGAAACTTATGTTTCTGCAATTGGTGTTGGCGAGTGTGCCGGTGTGATCATTGATCTGGTTGCCACCTTGCTATATGAAAGCGACGAGAAGCTGGGCTGGGCCAAGGGCGCTTATGCCAAAGGTTTGTGGTCAGATGCTATCTATCATTCCTACAATACTTTCATCAGCTCGGCTAAGGCTTTGTTGTTGGATAAAGGCGTTAACAGCAGCACGCAGGCAGGTATTATCCGCGAGTTTGATACGCATTATGTATCAACCGGAGAGATTGATATAAATGGTACATTTAACGACCTGATATTGCAAATAAATAAAAATGAACCTTCTGAAGAATTTGCCACCGCTTACAAGCAACAGGCAACAGATTTTTTAGAAGCGGTTAAAGTTAAAAGAGAGGCTGTGTTGCAATCATGATATCAAGAAATATAAATAGTATAAAAGAACCACGTATTACCCTCGTGGGTGCGGGCCCCGGCGACGCAGAGCTTATTACCCTTAAAGGTATTAAAGCCCTGCAAACCGCTGATGTGGTTTTATACGATGCTTTAGTGAACGAAGAAATATTAACGTTTGCCCCAGCTAATGCTACCAAAGTTTATGTAGGCAAACGCTCAGGCGATCACTCTTTTTCACAAGAGAACATCAACAAACTAATGGTTGATTACGCCCTAAACTATGGTCATGTGGTTAGGTTAAAAGGCGGCGACCCATTTGTATTTGGCCGCGGGCACGAAGAATTGGATTTTGCTGCCGAATATAACATCCCTACCCAGGTTGTTCCGGGGATCTCGAGTTCTATTGGCGTGCCGGGCATGCAAGGTATACCGGTTACCCATAGGGGCTTAAGCGAAAGCTTTTGGGCAGTTACCGGCACAACAAGCGATGGTAAAGTATCTGCCGATTTATATCAGGCAGCCAAAACTAACGCGACAATTGTGGTGCTTATGGGTATCCACAAATTGGCGCAAATTGCACAGATATTCAAGAATGAAGGCAAAGGTAAATTACCAGTTGCCGTAATACAAAGCGGAACCACCGTTAATGAAAAGGTAGTTATTGGCGTAGCCGATAATATTGCAGGTTTGGCCGAAGAAAATGGCATCACCTCTCCTGCCCTTATCGTTTTTGGCGAAGTGGTTTCACTACACCCTAAGTTTAAACTGGTAAAAGAAGTTTATGACATTGTTACCAAAGGATGATAATTTAACAGACGTTCAGTCTGAGAAAACTCAGGGGAATCAATTGTTCCCGGTATTTTTAAAGCTGAACAATTTGCATACGGTGCTGGTTGGCGCAGGTAATGTTGGCTTGGAAAAGTTAACCGCCCTGCTGCAAAACAGTCCGGCTGCTACCGTCACTGTTATTTCTAAAACTTTTTTAACAGATGTGCACCTTCTGGCATCAATACACCCGCAGGTAAATATTATTCAGAAACCATTTACCGATACTGATTTAGACGGTGCCGACCTGGTAATTGCCGCCACAAATGATAGTGAGTTAAACAGTTATGTAAGGCAATCGGCCCATGACCGAAAGTTGCTGATCAATGTAGCCGATAAACCCCAACTGTGTGATTTCTATCTGGGTTCTATTATACAAAAAGGAGATCTGAAGATAGCAATATCTACCAACGGAAAATCGCCTACGATAGCCAAACGACTTAAAGAAGTTTTGGGCGAAGCGTTACCGGCCGAACTGGATATTACCCTGCAGCAAATGAACGAGGTACGCAATACCTTAGCTGGCGATTTCACCCATAAAGTAAAAGAACTTAACCGGGTAACCGCGGTACTGGTTGGCACGCAAAAACCACCAAGCAATAAAAACCTTAAGCTACTGGTTTGGGGTATGTCTATCGCTTTTTTGCTTATAGTGATTGCTTCGCTTTGGTATAGGGAGCCAGCTTTTAGAGGCTATGTGGAAACCATCCCACCTATGTTTTATTATTTCCTGGGTGCAGGTTTTGTTTTCGCATTGGTAGATGGTGCTATCGGCATGTCATACGGGGTAACATCAACCACGTTTTCTCTTTCTATGGGCATCCCTCCGGCTTCGGCAAGTATGGGTGTGCACTTGTCCGAAATTATGAGCAACGGTATTGCCGGCTGGATGCATTACCGCATGGGCAACGTAAACTGGAAACTGTTTAAACTGTTGCTGTTACCAGGCGTTATTGGCGCGGTTACAGGCGCATACCTGTTATCCTCGTTAGAGCATTATAGCCAATACACAAAACCTGTAGTATCACTTTACACTTTGATATTAGGTTGCGTAATATTATCAAAAGCCATTAACCTGAATCGTAAACGCACTAAAGCTAAAATAAAAAACATCTCCTTGCTTGGTTTAGGCGGTGGGTTTATTGACGCGGTTGGCGGCGGTGGTTGGGGGTCAATTGTGCTGTCTACCCTGATAGCGGGCGGGCGTCATCCAAGATTTTCGTTAGGTACAGTAAAACTTTCGCGGTTTTTTATCGCGCTGATGGGTTCATTAACCTTCATCACCATGCTTAATAGTTCGCACTGGGATGCGGTGGCCGGGTTAGTTATAGGTAGTGCTTTAGCATCGCCTGTGGCTGCAAGGATCTCTAACAGAATATCAGCGAAAGCTATTATGTTTTCGGTAGCGGTTATTGTTATCCTGATCAGCATACGCAGTATTTTTAATTTTATAACAAAAATTTTATAAGTGGCAGATATAAGCTACATATCGCAATTAGTAAACGGGAAAGATTCTATAGCTGCATTACAAGCACTGGCAGGGCAATTCCCGGGTGAGATAGTATTTTCTACCAGTTTTGGGTGGGAAGACCAGGTAATATCGCACATGATATTCGCCAATAACATCCCTATAAAAGTTTTCACGCTGGAAACCGGCAGACTGTTCCCCGAAACTTATTATGTGTGGAACCGCACTATGGAGATCTACGGCCAGCCTATTTATGCATACTATCCGGATCATAACAAACTGGAAGCTATGGTGAACGCTAAAGGCCCTAACAGCTTTTATGAGTCAGTTGCCAACCGTAAGGAATGCTGTGGTATCCGCAAGATAGAGCCTTTGCACCGTGCGCTGGCAGGCAACCAATGCTGGATAACCGGCATCCGTGCCGAGCAATCGCCAAACCGCGAAGACATGAGCAATGTAGAATGGGACGAAGGCAATCGGCTGATCAAGTTCCATCCTATTTTTAACTGGACTTTAGATGATGTAAAAGCATACATCAAACAATATAATATACCGTACAATACATTGCATGATAAGGGTTTCCCCAGTATTGGCTGCCTGCCCTGTACAAGGGCGGTGCAACCCGGCGAAGATTTTAGGGCCGGGCGCTGGTGGTGGGAGGACCAAAGCAAAAAAGAGTGTGGATTACATGCAGTAACGTTAAATGATTTAAAAGAATGAGCAAATACCGGTTAGATTACTTGGACGAATTAGAGGCAGAGGCCATTTATATTCTGCGCGAAGTAGCGGGGCAGTTTGAAAAACCTGCGTTGCTATTTTCAGGCGGCAAGGATTCTATTACCCTGGTGCATTTGGCATTAAAAGCCTTTCGCCCGGGTAAGTTCCCTTTTCCGCTGGTGCATATTGATACCGGGCATAATTTTGAAGAAACCATTACCTACCGTGATGAAATGGTGGCCCGCATTGGCGAAAAGTTGATCATAGGCCACGTGCAGGACACCATCGACGAAGGAAAAGTTATTGAGCAAAAAGGCAAAAACGCCAGTCGTAATCCGTTGCAAACGGTTACCCTGCTGGATACCATTGCCAAACATAAGTTTGATGCCTGTATAGGCGGCGCACGACGCGACGAGGAAAAAGCCCGCGCCAAGGAACGTATCTTTTCGGTACGTGATGAATTTGGCCAGTGGGACCCTAAACGCCAGCGCCCCGAGCTTTGGGATATTTACAATGGCAGGATCCATAAAGGTGAGAACGTGCGCGTATTCCCAATAAGTAACTGGACAGAGCTGGACGTATGGAACTATATCCGCAGGGAAAATATTCCGTTGCCAACCATCTACTTTGCACACCAGCGCGATTGTATTACCCGTAACGGACAGCTAATGGCCGCATCGCCTTTCCTTAATATGGATGCCGATGATATAGTGGAAAAAAAGAATGTGCGTTTCCGTACTGTGGGTGATATGACCTGTACAGCTGCTGTTGAATCGTACGCGTTTGAGATAGATGATATAATTAACGAGATAGCATCATCAAAAATTAGCGAACGCGGTGCGCGTATGGACGATAAAGTAAGTGAGGCGGCCATGGAAGACAGGAAAAAAGGGGGATATTTTTAATAAGCCTCACCCCGGCCCTCTCCAAAGGAGAGGGCGTTAAAACTTTTTGAAGTCCTCTCCTTTGGAGAGGATTTAGGTGAGGCTAAAACATTAACAAATCCGAAATTGAACATTCGAAATCCGAAATAAAGAGAATGGATATACTAAAATTTATTACCGCAGGCAGTGTTGATGACGGTAAAAGTACATTAATAGGCAGGTTATTATACGATAGTGAGGCCATACTGCTTGACCAACTGGAAGCTCTGCATGCATCAAACCGTAAAAACGACGACGGGAGTATTGACCTTGCTATTTTAACCGACGGACTTAAAGCCGAGCGTGAGCAGGGTATTACTATTGATGTAGCCTACAAATACTTTGAAACTGATAAGCGTAAATTCATTATTGCCGATGCGCCCGGCCATATCCAGTATACCCGTAACATGGTTACCGGTGCCAGTAACGCCGCATTGGCTATTATCCTGATAGATGCACGTAAAGGTGTTGTAGAGCAAACCACCCGCCACTCCTTTTTGGTATCGTTACTGCAAATACCACAGGTTGTGGTTGCCGTAAACAAAATGGATATGGTTGATTACAGCGAAGATGTATTTAAACAGATCATAGCCGACTTTAAGAAACTGGCTGCAAAGGTTAACCTTGATAATGTAACCTACATCCCTGTGAGTGCGCTTAAGGGTGATAATATTGTATATCCATCATCAAAAATGAGCTGGTACTTAGGCGATAGCCTTTTGCAGCATTTAGAGAATGTAGAGATAACGATTGACGATTCATCTGCACATGCAAGGCTGCCGGTACAATGGGTAGTTAGGCCCCAAACGGATGCACTACACGATTACCGTGGTTATGCCGGCCGTGTATCAAGCGGGTCATTTAAGGTAAATGATAAGGTAACGGTGCTGCCATCGGGTTTTAGTTCTACCATTTCTAAAATTGAGGTGTATGATAAGCAGCCCGAAGAAGCACTTGCGGGCATGTCTGTAACGGTGCACCTGCAGGATAATATTGATATAAGCCGTGGCGATATCATTGTGAACAGTGCCGGGCAACCGCAACTAAGCAATGTTATAGAAGCCGACCTATGCTGGATGGATACCCGTCCGCTGGATACTTCCCTTACTTATTTGGTACAGCATAATACAAAAACTATCCGCTGCAAAATACAGGAGATCATTTACAAAGTGAACATTAACACCCTGGAAAAAGATTTTGACGAGGAATTTAAACTGAATGATATTGGCCGCATTGTTATTAAAACTGCCGAACCTTTAGCCTTCGACCCATACCAGGTAAATAAAGCCAATGGCGGCGCTATAATTATTGATAGCCGCACCAATGTAACCGTAGGTGCGCTAATGCTGCGCCAGTCGGTAGAGTAAGAATAATTCCAATTATTATATAAACCGTTAAGTGAAGTAAGAATACCCTGTGCGAGGTGCAACTCGTCCAGGGTTCTTGCATTTTAGGGGGTATTGTCGTCCTACTCCCTGTCATTTCGAACGAACGCAGTGAGGAGAAATCTTTTACACTTTGCATCCCATTATGCAAATTCACCGCCGCCCCTTGTAATTAATGAAATTTGATCTTATTTATCTTCACATTTAAGAAGAATGGGAAAGTATACTCGCCAGACTTCTTAAACTTTAAAGAAGTTTTAGTACTGTCTAAAACAGCATACTGTATGTTTTCTTCATTACTTCTTAAAGAAGAGTATTTTAATTTTACTGTATCTTTATTTATCGTATATGTTCCGGTTTCTTCATCAACACCAAAACAAACGCTTCTCATTTTAAACCTGCCGCTTTCCTTTAGCATAAGGGTAGTCATACAGTTTGCAACCCCCTCTCTTTCCGCAACCAACACGTTTTCACTTTCAAATACCCTATAGTCGATCAGGCCAAAAGGGCGCAATACCACCAATATTAAAAGTACTATCACAAGACCAACTCTATAGATCCTCTGCTTATCTCTGAATCGTTCTCTTACTGATAAATAGATTTGGCGGAATACTTGAAAAACAAGTACCAGGAAAGTGATTGCGAATACAAGTGTTAGTGGTATCGCAAAACCACCAAGCATCCCCTCCCAAAAATACTGTGTATTTATTAGCAAAAAAAGCGATAGTGTGACAAGAAGCAGTCTGCTTTTAAACATAATACGTGATATAATTTAAGCAGTTAAATATAGCTTTTAAAAGCAAAAAAAGCGGGCAGCTCGCCCGCCCGCTTTTCGAAAAACTAAATTATACCTAAAAAAACAAATAGGATCTTTTATTTATTATCGCTCAACAGGCCGTCCAGCGTAACCGAGGCATAGTAAATGCCGCCGATTGTTGGGCCGCCTGCATACTGGATATATCGTTTGTTGAATATATCTGTAGCGCCAATTTTAAATGTTGCATGATATACCGGTACACGTAATGTTACCTGTGCATCAAGCGTATTGATAGCCGGCACAGTACCGGTTACCAACGGGCTTTCCCACAGGTAGCTTTGCTGCCATTTGTAAACCACATTAAAACCAAGATTCTTAACCACCTCACGGTTACCGAACGAGAGATTGCCAGACCATTCCGGCGTGTTAAATCCGGTTACGAAAATATCTGAAGTTTGCTGAGCTTTCAGCTTGTTAAAACTTACGTTACCCGATACGGTATATTTCTGATAGAAATTATAACTCAACCCTGCAGATGAACCGTAGTTATTATAAATGTTCTTAGCATTGGTATAAACACGATAACGGCTTTGGCCGGCGCTTGCGGCGTTGTTTGCAGTAGCTGTTGTAGGGTCGCGATTGATATCAAGCATGGCTAATACTGCAGCATCAGAGCCTACTGTGGCAGCGTTTGGCACAAATACCTGTACCTGCCCTAAAAAGCCATTATAACGATTAGCATAAGCATCTACATCAATAAACACCTTGTTATCAAAAAAGATCCCTTTGTAACCCACCTCAAACGAAGTGATCTGCTCCGGGCGTGCCTTTGGCAGATCGGCTACCTTCAATAAATTCCTGTTGGCTAAAGCTGTCGCATCATCGCCGGTTGTTGACTGTGCTTTAACCGCCGCGTTAAACGCGGTTACCGATTGTTGGGTATAACTATTATTTAAATATCCCAAACCTTCGTTTATAAATTCTAAACTACCCACACGTTTAACACGGCCATTATTTACGTAAGATAATGCCTCAAACAACGATGGAAAACGGTAACCATTCTGAAAGGTGAACCTAAAATTGTGGTTTGGGTTTGGCGAATAAACCGCGGCCAAACGTGGCGTAAATTTAGGGGCGAAATATGGATTGCGATCCCAGCGGATAGAACCAAATAGTTTCAGTTTTTCATCAAAAAAGGTTTTGGTGACTTGCGTAAAGGCGCCATATTTTTTGTAGGTAACATTCTCGCCAAAGCTACCATCGGGCAGTGGTGTGTTCCTGTCGGCAATTGAGCGGCTAAAGTCAACAAAGTTATTTCCATCTGGGATGATATCATAAACACGTACATCAGCACCAACCAGCAAATCAATAAATTTCACTCTTTTGGTCAAATCCCATTGTGCTTCGGCATTAAACATGTGGCTTTTTTGTACCAAAGCAGCGCCACCTGTTACTGGCGCGTTAGGTATCAGGCTCGATTTTATATCCCAGTTATTTATACCAATTATGGTTTTGCGAAGATCATTAAACGCTTGTGTGCCTGGTTCAACCCTGCCTGCATCAGCGGCAGCACGGGCAGCATCGTTAGCAGCAGCCAAATTTGCCGATGTTAAAGAGCCGCCATGTGTGTTGGCATATGATGTAAGCGCGTTTTTATAAGCCGTTCCCCATGCCGAGTTACTGGCGTGGTTCAAATCAAGGTTATCTGCTAATGGTTTAACGTTAAATGACTTGCCGGTGTTCTCTATAGATTCGTAGGCACGAACCAGGAAATCGGTACCCTTTAATTCAATTTTGTGGTTTTGTACAGTTGCACCATTTAGAGATATTTTATTACCGCGTTGAAAAACACCATCCATGTTACCATAGCGGTAAGTGTATGATAATTGAGTGTTCGGGGTAATCTTGTAAGCCAGTGTACCATCCAGTTTTAAGTTAGTAACCTTAGGGTCAACCAAATCAACCTCGTTATATCCGGTACGGGCAACGGTTAGGTTAGGCCTTGCTACGCCATCAACAACAATACCTTTTATAGATACCGTATTACTGCCCGCAAGCGCGTCATCACCATATTTGTTCCAGCCGTCATAAGCCGCATTGCTTGTGCCGGTAAGTTCCGGATAGGCCGGATTCGCTGTTTTTAAATTGCCGGGGTTTTGATCACGGCGGGTATTTGATTGCCAATCTTTTCCTGTTAAATAACTGGCATTCACTTTAAAGGCAAATTTATTATTAAATGCCTTCGCAAAGCGGATGGCAGTTTCATTTATAGCACTCGGGCTAACACCTATCCCATCTACGTGGTTAATACCTGTACGGTGGTAAAAGCTAAGTCCCTGCGTTTTAAATGGATCTTTAGTGAATAAATTCGATAAGCCATTAATAGCATTTGTACCATACAAGGCCGCGGCAGCACCGGGTGTTAGCTCAATACTTGCTATATCCAGTTCGGTGGGGCCAATGGCATTTCCAAGTGGTACACCCAATGTTGCCGATTGCATATCCACACCATCTGCCAGTTGCATAAACCTGAAATTGTTGGGGCTGTTAAAACCACGCGTATTTGGCACTTTCATGGTGATACTGGTAGTGGTCATTTGCACACCTTTAACGTTTTCCAGCGCATCATAAAAACTGGGGCCCGGCGATTGTTTAAGCGCTGTTATGCTTAGTTTTTCAATAGCCACCGGCGAGCGCAACAACTTTTCTTCCCTGCGGGATGCGGTAACCACTACCTCATTTATAAGTAAGGCCTGTGTACTTAGCTGCACATTTAATGCACTGTTGCTATTCTTTATCAGAAACTCTTGCGTTTGAAAACCTATAGCGCTAAACACCAAGGTAAACGGCAGCTTAGCATTGGTTTGCAAGGTAAATCTACCGGTACTATCTGTAGCGGTTTTATTGTTGGTCCCTTTTATAGTTACGGTTGTGCCTATAAGCGGCTGCCCGTGTTCGTCGTTAACTTTACCGCTTAACGCGTAGTTCCCGTTCAGTTGGGCCAGGGCCACACTCGGGACAAGTGTCAAAAAAAGCGCAATGAGCTTTAAGAAATTTTTAAAAGATTTCATGGAATAAGGTTGAAAGAAAATTAAAAAATGTGTTATTACGTATTGTTATTCGGGGTGGAATTAACAACAACAGCATGCAGTGTGGCTCTGCATTCGGGGCATCAAAACTAATGAGGAAATAGATAAATAATACATTGTCTATAGAATAAGTAGACAAAAATATAAAATCTTTTATAGTATCCAAATATTAATGTGAAAAAATAATATTTATAGCTTTAAATGATCAAATTCACTGCAAAACAAATTGTTATCAAGAAAAACCGAAAACC
>NZ_JAQBOI010000116.1 GCF_028288105.1 Mucilaginibacter sp.
AACCTGGGTGTAAATATTACTTTTTAAAAAATTAGCTAAACAGACAGATGAAAAAGAAATTAATAGCGATAGGTTGCATTGCAGTATTTATTGCACTAAGCCCGTCATGCAAGAAAGATTTTTTAGAGCAGAGCGATCCCAATGCCATATCATTAGATGCCAATTTTAAATCACCTAACGATGTGTTGTTAGCGGTTAACGGTATTTACCAGTCGTTACGCAGTGGTAACAACATTGGCGAAACCAGTGGTTTATGGACAGACGAACGGTCGGATGATACAGGCACCAACGATAACCAATCAAATGCCGGCGAACCATTTCAGTTCAATAACTTTTCAATTTTACCAAGCAATACTTACCTTAAAAGTCACTGGGTGTCGTTATACGGTACAATAACCCGTGCTAATGTGGTTTTAAGTAATATTGATAAAGTAACCTTTCCTGATGCTAACTTAAAATTGCAATATTCGGCCGAGGCAAAATTTTTAAGAGCGTTGACATACTTTCACCTGGTACGCCTTTGGGGGGATGTGCCATTGGTAACCAGGCAACTAAGCTCTACCGAAGTAGCTGCCAATACCTTTAGAGAGAAGCAGGAAACTGTTTACGCGCAGATAGTTGCAGATTTAAAGGATGTGGTTAACAACAACCCGCTTCCCAACCTGCAAACGGGTGCAGGCATAGGCCGCGTATCAAAGGCGGCGGCAAACGCGCTTTTGGGCCAGGTGTATCTTACTATGGCTTCCAATTTAGATCAGGCTAACCGCGCCGCTAACCTGGGTAATGCTAAAACCTATTTAATGAACGCATACAACATGCGTACTTTTGCCGCATTAAGCGAGATACCTTATACTGATGTTTTTGATGTTAATAAAAAATCTACCTGCCCCGAACTGATCTTTCAGATCGTAAATAAACAGGGAGATGTTAACTATAGCTCGGTCATAGCAGCCAATAATCAGGCAAAAGGCGAAACTATTAACTCGCAAAAAGCAGCATCAGGAGTAGGGGCAAATGTAACGCATGATTTGATCAACGAGTATGAAGTTGGGGATTCCCGTATGGCTTACTCGGTTAAATTTGCTAATGACCCTATTGTGAAAGATTGGTTTATTACCAAGTTCAGAGATAACAGCGCGGCTGCCAGTAACCTGGGTTATGGCGGGAACGACTGGAACCTGATCAGGTTTGCTGATGTTATATTAATGCTGGCCGAAGTAAACATGTACCTTGGTGATAATGTGACCGCCATTCAGTTTTTAGACCAGGTTCGTGCGCGCGCCGGGGTGTCGACTTATGCTGTAGCAATGACTGATCCTGCATACAGCAGCAAGTTCCCTACACTTAAACTTGCTATTTTGCACGAACGCCGTGTCGAGCTTGCTTTTGAACACCACCGCTGGTTTGATTTGACAAGGTTTTTTACCACACCAGAACTTGTTACTTATTTCAAAGGCAAGACCCAGGCAGATTTTGGTGCCGCACAGTTATCAAACTTTTCAACCAAGGACAGATATTACCCTATTCCGTTTGACGAAAATAAGCTCGATCCGGTAAAAATGTATCAAAACCCGGGTTATTAATATTACAGTATCAAAACTTGAAAACAAAAAGAGGGACAATTGTCCCTCTTTTTGTTTGATCTAAATAGAACGATAATTTTTAACCGAAGAATGGAGTATCGCCTAACATATTAAACAGCTTTCCTTACAACAAATTTTGTTAGAGTATTACATAGTTTTTTAATTGTAATGCTACCATCGGTTTTTACTTTAACATTTTTAAATTGGTTATTTATCCCTATATGTAAATAACACCCGGGCTGTAGCCCTTTAATCGTAAATTGATAAAAATCCGGCGAACTAACAGACCAGGAGAATGCAGTGGTATCCCAGTTGCTAACTGCAAGGTCAATGCGGTGCTGAGATGCTGCATCCACCTCAAGCGTCATACTTTCTTTATTTTCCGGATAAAAAGTTAGCTTGTTTCCATTCTTGCTGGCGCCAAAACTATTTTTACATTTTACTGAAAAGCTGGTACTACTCATAAAGTAGTCGTTTACACTTAAACGCAGTTGGTAAACGGTATTGCGAAGCTTGTAATTAAATTGTGTACCGTTCAGGTCCGCAGTCATATTCGGTTCAATACCCATCCTGTCCCATTTTGGTCTTATGCCATAAATATCCCTGTATAAAGCTGTAATACTGGTGCAAATCCCCGCCAAAATATCATCGCCAAGGCCGGTTTGTGTTATTCTGCTGTAACGCTGCGAGGATAATCCATCCTTTTTATATTGCCGCAAAAGATTATTAATGTATTTAATTGCGATGGTTTTATCATAATTGGCGTAAGCTCTGATGCCAAGATATCCCCAGGATGGAAAAATGTCCCCGTTTTCATATTTAGGGAATGGCCAGTTTCCATCAGAAACTTCCTCCCTTTTAAAAGAATCGAAGCAAAGAGGCCAGTGAAACAAATTTTCACTTTTAGCGCGTTGTTCAACCTGATCGAGGATTTGACTTATCCGCTCCGGGTCATCGCAAATTCCGAATGCGATAGCAGCAAAGTTTACGGGTGTTACTAAATTATCGCCATGTACAGAACCATCATTGTCACGCCAGTAAACATATTGCTTCTTTGCAGGCAACCAAAAGCCACCTTTATCAACAGATTTATTAAAGGCGGTTTTAAGGCGTACCGCTACTTCGGTATAATAGCTTTCTTTTTGCCTGTTTCCTAATACTTTTTCACAATTAGCCCACAGGTTTAACGCCTCATACATTTGAGCGTTCACGAATGAATTTTCATAACTCGCCCAAACAATATCCAACCAATCACTTGCTTTTTTTTCGGCAATATTATTATTCATCATTTCAAAAATGCCGTTATGGTTTGTATCATGTTTTATCAGCCAGTCTAATGCTTTTTCACAAGCTACCTGGTGCGCGCGCAACCATTTAACATCACCATTCAGGTCGAATTGCTCACTGGCGTTGATGATGTATCCGGTTTGCGAGTCGATAGTATAGCCCCACATCGCTTCGTAGTAACCGGTTTTAGGGTTATAGGTGCCGGGTATCTCATCTCCCGGAACATTATGCCATCGGGATAGCACACGGCCGTCAGCAAGCATAGCCTGATCACGTTCCTGATCAAGAGTGGATGACATGTTTTTTGTGTAATTTTCATCGCCCAATGCCATCCCTATCTGCGCGAAGAAAGCTTCATGCAAACATTTCCAGTTGGTAAGCCAACCATTAGCACCTATTATATTATTATCAACCACACCGTATCTACCGGTTGTATTCATCAGCTCACGTACAGCTTCGACGTCTATACCGGGCAGTTTACCCCTTGAATATTCTGTAAAGTAATCTACATACTGTAATTCATACTCGGTTTTAATTTTGCCTTTTTTTACCTTGAAAGGAGCAAATACGTTGGCCTGTTCAGCAACAAACCTGCTCAAATTATACCGTTGCTGTAAAAGCGTATCAGTAACCAGTTGGGTGCTTGTAAATTCATTATCCTTGCTATGAGAATACTTGGAAGCAATAAAATTTCCTGGAGATGGTTTTGCCTTTATGCGCAATGCATTACCCGAGTTGGCATTCCAAAACGTCACTCCACCGGTATGAACCCCATACGTGTCATCTTTTTGCTTTAGATATTTGCACCAAACCATTCCGCCATTGTCAATAATGCCACCCTTCCATACCGCTAAGTTTAAGAAGTTCCACTTGGGGAATGCCATATCCACCAGGACAGCATCATTGTTATATTCGCGTTCAATACTCCAAATTACTTTATCTCCGGTCAACTTAAAGTCCCAGGTTTCATTAATGCTAAGAGCGCTATTCCCGTAGGTTATTCCGCTAATGGTAACCCGTTTAGGATTTTCCGTGATCTTAATGTTGCTTAATCTACCGGCAGAATTAAAGGTTTCAGTTTTTGTTTGTATGCCAGTGTATATACCTTTTGATGATAAGACATTTTTCCCTTTAATATTAAGTTTTTTAATTATACATCCTGCTGAATAATCAATTGTGATCGACAAGCTTTTGTCTGGAACTGATATTGTGATTGTTTTCGCAGAATGGTTATAAACAATTGGCGACTTTTCTTTCCTATCAAAAGAAAAACCAATTGTTTGAAAAAATAAAAGTGTTGTGATCGTGAAAATTATATATCGTTGATTCATCTGTCTAAATTCAGGCAATATAAAGGTGTCTTAAATTTATACGCTGCTTTTTTAGGTGCCATTGATTACCTAAAAGGCAGTAGGTATTTTAGATCAAAAATAGGTGTATCAGAAACTAAGTTATCCAGTTTGGTGAACCAAGTCTTTTTGTTGAGGGATATTATGATTACCCGTCACAACGATATTGCTCAATGGCTTGGGGCGTTAATTCATTTTTCATTTGTTTGGAATATAATTTTAGGTTAGCGAACCAAAATTATGTTAAATCCAAATCTTACCCTATTACAATTATGATTTATTTTTTATACTTTCTGATAGATTTAGCTCCAGGCACTTTAGTTCCCGGAAAGTATTCTTCTAATGATGCCGGGAAAATGATCGGCAGCTAAGTCAAACACCTGTACAGAGCCGGCGTTGCAGAATATATTCAAGTCGTACGCCTGTACGATTTGCGGCCAAGCAGCCATTTGTTTGACATGCAGCGGTGGCAACGATAACGTTTTAAGGGTAGCCAAAAAAACACAATTTTCATTAAAGCTGATCTGGGTATTCTTTCCAGATCAGAGGTTTTGCCCTTGCCGCAAGGACATGGAGAAGATGGGCTGCTTGTATAATTAAGTGTACTCATGATGTAAAAATTCAATAGATAATGAACATTCTTCCATGGCCAGGTTTATCATTGAGCTCTGTAAAGATACGGGCTGATGATTAATTTAATATTAATAAGCCGCTATTTCTTGTGTGTTTTTGTATGCTGAGTGTCGCTAAGAATGAAGGTCGATTTTGTGTGATGTCCCAAGAGTCGTCTGCCTTACTGATGGCCTCCAGCAGCCGGTAACAACTATCACAGGATATATGTGAATCCCCTGGGATATAATCGTTACTTATCCTTCTAAAATTTTAGGATATCAGTTAATATTTATATCTTAAGTCATTCATTATCAACCTATCAATTAACGGGTTCCTAAACAGTTTAATTTATGCATAATGTATTAATAATGGCTGGCGGGCAATCGAGCAGAATGCGGAATAGTACCAATTTAAGTACGCACAAAGCATTGGTAACTGTGTTTAATATACCGCTTATCGAGCTAAATCTGCTGTATGCATATGTATATAAATTTAATAAAATTTGGATTTCTGTAGCGGCTGCCGAAGCGGGATTAATTGCTCATATAAACCGGTTGCAGGCTACCTATAAACGAAAACTTAATGTAGATATTGAAGTGATAGTAGAGCAGCAGCCATTAGGAACAATTGGAGCAGCGCAGTTTGTAAACATAGGCGATGAAGACCTTTTGGTGTTAAATGTTGATAATCTTTTAAATCTTGATCTTACTGCTTTAATGCAATCACATGTGCGGGCTGAAGCTGTAATGACCATAGCTTCGCACCACGAGCCCTTCCAGATCCCTTTTGGGCAATTGGTTGTCAAGGAAGATATGGTGGTTGATTACCTGGAAAAACCCGAACAAAAAATATTAGTGTCCAGCGGGACTTACGTTTTGGGTAGCACGGCACGGGATATGATCAACCAAAAATATAATCATAAACGGATTGATATCCCGCAGTTTGGCAAAGACCTGATAGCGCAGGGGCTTAAAGTGCATTCATTCTTTCATAGTTCTATCTGGAGCGATATAAATGATAAAGACACATTGCAACGAATGCGGGAAATGGAGCAATGGCCCCTTATTGAAGATATAAGTAAACTAAAAAAAGAACTCATTTAAATGTTTGCGCCGTAATGATTAAACAGACCATAAATATCCTCTCCATAGAAGCTTTCGGATTGTCGTTTGGAGGGGATGAAACGCGGTTGTTAAATCAGTGCCGCTTAATAAACAAGGATGTGTTTAAATGCATTATTTGCACGCCACAATTGTCTCCCGCCAACATGACCCCGCATTTTAAAAATGCAAACGCAAAAATCATCTACTTCAAAATACTTCCTTTTAAATTGAAGAATTTTTGGGCGCCGATACGGTTGGTTATTTTGTTTATAAACTTTTTGATGTACTCTATTCAATTAATCAGGACAATTTATAAAGAGAATATCCATGTTATTGACAGCCGCCTTTTAGGTGGGGGAATATATGGGTTGCTGGCAAAAAAAATAACACGGTTACCTGTAATTGTTACCCTTTATCATAAGAGCGAACTTAATACGATTGTGAAAAGGTTTTGTATATACCTTCTGCGTTCAAGCGATGCGGTTATGTGCGATTCAAAAATGAGATCTGACGAATTAAGAGATTGGATAGGATCTGAAAAGCCGGAGTACCTGGTAATCCCCAGCGCCATTGAGCTTAAATTTTCGGATGATAAAGAAATGGAAGAGATCAAAAAGGAAAAAGAATTTTCCGGAAAGCTAATTATAGGACAAATAGCTGGAATAATTCCTTTTAAGGGGCAAGATCTGCTCATAAATGCCTTTCATATCATCGCGCAAAAACATAACAACATAGAATTATGGATAGTAGGGTATTCGCGAAATGTTGATTACTATAATTCTTTAATTCGGCAGGTAAAAGATCTGAATATAGCAGACAAGGTACGCTTTATAAGCTATCCCGACTACATTGGTAACATATTTCGAACCATAGATATCCAGGTGCATGCAAGCCGGTTCGATTCTCTTCCCAACAGTATATTGGAAGGAATGTCGGTAGGGAAACCTTTGATTGCTTCCTCAGTAGGAGGGATACCGGATGTTGTTAGCCATGGGCATACAGGTTTACTCTTTGATAAAAATGACCTCGAGGCGCTAACCAATTGTATGGAGCAGGTGATAGGTGATCCGGATCTTAGAATGAGGTTGGGCCAGGCTGCTCAAGAAAGATTTGAAGAAAGGTATTCTCCGGTTTTTTTGACCAAACAGCTTGAGGGTGCCATTACTAAAATATCTAATACCCATTAAATTTATCAGATATGGAAAATAGCTGTTTTCTTTGCGATAAAACTTCAAACGTAATTGTTTACGAGGAAAATGGCTTCGAATCCCGACCATGTCCTGAGTGTGGCCTTTTGTATTGTAACCCCTTACCTAAAGAGGGTGAGGTGGATTTTGAAAACGAGTCGCATACCGATTCTTTCTACAAAAAGCCATCCCAATATAAATCCAAATGGCTGGTGGGAAAAATTGGTACAGGTAAAAGCTTATTAGAGGTTGGCGCAGGAAACGGCCATTTATTAAATGAGTTTTATAATTGCGGCTATAATGTTGCCGGTTTGGAGCCCAACACACAACGGATTAATAATATCAGAGAAGTATATCATTTGCAAACCCATCAGGGTTATTTGGAGAGTTATGACTTTAAAGAAAAAAAGTTCGATGTCGTATATCACGTCGATCTGTTAGCACATTTCCCTGATCCATTATTCGCGATACAAAAGATGAAGGATATTATGGCAAAAGATGGATATATAAGTTTTGAAGTAGGTGTTGTGGGCGGTATCTCTACATTTTGGTATAAATTATTTCCTTTAGGCTT
>NZ_JAQBOI010000067.1 GCF_028288105.1 Mucilaginibacter sp.
TTAATAAAAATGCACCTGTCGATCTGTGTTTTCAATCTATTGCCGGTACAGAAAAAGCCAATACAAGTTTTGGTATCAGCATAAATTTACTGGAAGAGGCTCACGAGGCAACGCTATCGCTAAACCGCGGAACTGTGGGCAATAATGTGATGTACTTTGAAACAGGGCAAGGGAGTGCTTTGTCTGCCAATGCGCATCACGGGATAGACCAGCAAACTTGCGAGGCAAGGGCTTATGCGGTAGCTAAAAAGTTTAATCCCTTTTTAGTAAACTCGGTAGTTGGTTTTATTGGGCCGGAGTATTTGTATGATGGTAAGCAGATAATCCGTGCAGCCTTAGAAGATCATTTTTGCGCCAAGCTGCTCGGCTTGCCTATGGGCGTTGATATTTGCTATACCAATCACGCCGAAGCCGACCAGGATGATATGGATAATTTGCTTACCCTTTTAGGAGTTGCCGGATGCAGTTTTATAATGGGTATTCCTGGTAGTGACGATATTATGCTGAATTATCAATCTACCTCTTTCCACGATGCCTTATATCTGCGCAAGGTACTTGGCCTTAGACCAGCGCCGGAGTTTGAGCAATGGCTTATTAAACAGGGAATATTTGATGGACAAGGTAACCGCTCAGCGTCAGCATCTGAAGGATTATTAAAAAATATGGGGAGCTTATGGATAAAATAACAAAACCCCAGGCAGAAATAACAGATCCGTTAAGCTTTTTAAAGGAGTTTACAGCCGCCCGCATAGCTATAGGCAGCACAGGTAACAGCATCCCTACCAAGCAATTACTGGAGTTTAAACTGGCGCATGCCCATGCCCGCGATGCGGTGTATTCTGTTATGGATACCGAAATGTTAGAAGATGCTTTAGCGCAATTTCATCGCCCTGTGTTACAATTACACAGCAGGGCAGAGAACCGTGCACAATACCTGCAACGCCCGGACCTGGGCCGTAAACCCAATGAAGAATCGTTAAACCGCCTGGCCGACCAGATAACAGGCGACGATATTGTTATCATCATAGCTGATGGCCTGTCTGCAATAGCTATGAATGAAAACGTCCTTACCTTGTTGCAGCTATTAATACCGAAATTATTGGCCGCTAATTTAAAGCTTGGTCCGCTGTGCCTGGTACAACAGGGCAGGGTAGCCATTGGCGATGATATAGCCCACGAACTACATGCAAAACTATCTCTTGTGCTTATTGGTGAACGGCCCGGCTTAAGCGCTGCTGATAGCATAGGCGCCTATTTAACTTATCAACCCAAACCCGGGTTAAAGGATAACTCCCGCAACTGTATCTCTAATATTCGCCCCGGTGGTTTGGATCTTAGTTTGGCCGCCGATAAGATCTTTTACCTGGTACAGGAAGCATTCAGGATGAAGTTATCAGGCGTAGGTTTAAAGGATAATGAAGGGTTGCTGGAAGGGGAATAATATTAATAGGCTAACTTCAGGTAAACTTTTTCACCCTTTTCAATTATTCCATAAACATCAATACCATCTTTTGCCGGCCCCGCTTTCACAGCACCTGTACTACAATCAAATTGCGAGCCATGCCAGGGGCACTGTACAGTTCCGCAGATCATAGCTCCCCCGGCTAATGAACCACCCTTGTGCGAGCATCTATCATTAAATGCAACATACCCGCTTTCGGTTCGGCCCAGTACAATGCGCTCGTTGTTTATATGCAGCAATTTCATTTGGTTTATTTCCAGTTCAGTAATTTCGGCCACTTCAAATTCATTGCCGCTTTGGTTAATGTATGCTTCTTTCCATTTCCCCGCATTTGCATACCTTGGGTCAACCCCAATTTGATTTCGGTACACCAGAGTCCCGCCCAGCCATCCCGCTATTAACATGGTAACAAAGCCAACAAATTCAAATATAATTGGTGAAAAAGAAATTTGCTTTTGCCTGATAAAAAAGGCAACAACAAACAGTATTAGCATGGTTGTATTAAGTATGCCGTGTTGTGCCCCTCGTTTTTTAGCCGAGCTTTTAGGCGGCACGGTAAAAAAGTAATCAATCACTCCGGGGATAGCTGTTAGTATGGCACTTACAATACCGGCAATTACCATGTATTTGCCCATTAGCCAAAAAACATTGTTTTTATAAAAAAAAGCTATTGCATCAAATAAAAGCGCTGCAGTAAAAAAAGCGATTGGAAAACCCACCAAAATGGGGTGGATAGGATGGCCTTTTATATTCGCTGTACTTTTCATTTATTATACAATTCTATTTTTATGAAATTGTTTTTTATAGGATTTATTCGATAGTATATACTGTATAAGTAACACTTTTAATACAGATTTTGACCAGATAAATAATATCATAACTTTGATATCAACCAACATCAATTAAACCGGGTATTATTATGAAAAAGCAAACCATAAGCAGGCGCTATTTTATTGGCAGTGGTGCAATTGCTGCCACAAGTATGTTGTTCCTATCCAAAATATCATTCGCGGGTTCAATTTTACGGAGCGCGGCTAAGCCAAATTCTGTTATAAATGGGGTGCAGATAGGGGTGATCACCTATTCGTTTAGAAGTATGCCCGGTACTGCCGAAGACCTGCTTAAATACTGCATTGACTGCAATATAAATGCTATTGAACTAATGGGGGATGCCGCCGAAGCATATGCAGGCGCACCAAAAAGAGAGTCAAACCAAAACTGGGCAGATTTTGCACCAAAAATGGCCGAGTGGCGTGCCGGTGTTGCTATGGATAAATTTAAAGAACTCCGCAAAATGTATAATGATGCAGGTGTAACCATATACGCCTGGAAGCCCAATGCCCTTGGCGCGAAAAATACCGATGCCGAGATTGACTATGCTTTTAATGCAGGCAAAGCGCTTGGTGTAAATCATGTAACCGTTGAATTACCAGACGAAGCACAAACCAAACGCCTGGGTGACCTTGCAGCTAAACATAAAATGATGGTTGGTTACCATGCCCATACACAGGCTACACCAACGCTTTGGGATGCGGCGCTGGCACAATCCAAATACAACGGTATAAACCTTGATATTGGCCATTATGCATCGGGTACAAGCAGCAGCCCGGTGCCGTTTATAGAGAAGTATCACGACCGTATTACCAGTATGCACATAAAAGACCGCAAGTTTAACGATGGGCCAAATGCACCATGGGGGCAGGGTGATACACCAATAAAAGAAGTGCTGCAGCTAATGAAAAAGAATAAGTATAAATTCCCGGCTACTATTGAGCTGGAGTACAAAATACCTGATGGTTCTGATGCTGTTAAAGAAGTGAAGATATGCCGTGCCTATGCGGCTGATGCTTTAAAATAAGTTTAATAACATTCGACACCTTTTAACGGATTGCCGCGTCTACTCATTGGATGCTTCAATCCGTTTTTGCATTTTTGATACAACAAAACCAGATCACTATTATACATATGAAAAAATACCTTTACCTTTTTATTGTTGCCTTAATAACCAGCAGCTGCAGTTACACTGTTTATGATATGAACCGCGGCGAATTAAAGATGGCTAAAAAGCCCACTTATATGGTTAATTATATGACCGATATCCCAAAAGGAACAACCGCCACCATTACTTACAGTGATAAGGATAACACCAAGCACATCGAAAAACTCTACAGTGGTAAGTTAGATTATACGGTGGAATTACCTTCGGGCAAAAACTGCGACTTTACTGTAGATGTTAAGCTGCCACAAACCACCCCGGCAAGCAGTTTACACACCTACGTAAAAGTTGATGGCGAGGCTATAACCGACCAAACCCAAACAGGTAAAGACGTACAATTCAGGTTTAAGTTTAAACTGCCTTAAGGCCTGGGCGGATATACTCCCTCTAAAGCAATAATAAAATTTACGGCTAATACGGGTTGGATAATAGAGTGGTTAACCTCGGCCGCCTTAAATTGGGTTGGAGCCCCGGCTTTGTAATGCCCCGGCATACTTTTACTGGCCGATGCCTTTTCGGTACCCATGGAGGTTCCTACCTCATAATATTCTGATCTTTTTATCTCTCCATAATTTATTGGTACGCGACTGCGCAGATCGGGCAACCTGGCAATGCGTTGACTGACGTCTCCGAAATGATAGCCTAATAATGAAAATAGAAAAGTGTTTTTTTTGGTATCAAATTGTGCCCCGTTGCAAAATGCCCAACCTTTAGGCGCGAAATCGCCTGAAAACATCCTTATTTCACCAATAAATTGTTCGTCATTATTCATATATAATTGATTTAAAAGCGGCTTGGAAATATACCCCTAAGGGCGATAATGAAATTTAAAGCAATTGAGGGCTGCATATTTGAATACGTTCCGTTAACAACCGCTTGCCCCTCACCGGTGCCCTCTGTCTGCAGTACACCCAAACTTCCTTCTTTGGTCTGCACATCTTTAGTAACAGGTTGTTCTGAACCTGCCTTTTGCCCCAGGCAATAGTCCGAAAGCCCTATGCCTCCCCCCGCGCATACAGGCGCGCGGCCGCGCATATCGGGCAGGTTAAAATAAGTTTTGTTATCACCGCCGTAGGTGCTGCCCAGCAGGGAGTATAACGGCATGTTTTCTGTTATGGATAATTTTTGCCCGTTGCATGATACCCAGCCATCGGGCACATCTGTAAATGGTACCATTTTTATTTCGCCAATATAGGGTAGCATATTGTTTATTTATAGTGTTTAGCGCCAAAAGTGGCTATAATGAAATTAACAGCAAGAGCAGGCTGGATATTGATAAGGCCGGTTTCGGTTTCGTTGGTGTAAACCGCGCCTTCTGCCGGCTTGCCGGTATTGGTGTGCAGTGTAGCAAATTCCGACCCTGTAACCTGGTTCATCGGGTAATTGGACAGGCCTTCGCCCTGCCCGTAATGTATAGGTACACGGCCACTAAGGTCGGGTAACCTAAAAGTTTCTTTTCCATCTCCGCCATAGGTTGTGCCAATTACTTCATACAGTTCATTGAATTCACGGATATTTAACTCCATGCCGTTGCATGTAAGCCAAAATTTTGGTGCATAGTCAAAGGCTGTCATTCTTATTTCTCCAATATATGGATTCATAGGGGATAAGGGTTAGTGTGATATACAAGTAAATGTATTTTTAAATGTTGGTAATAGCAAGGGGCGAAAAAGCTTTTTTAAAAGAGGATATACCCCGGGATTAATTAAATTAGCCGTCGAAATGTATCCACAACTACTTGCCCATATAAAACGCCAGGTACAGCTTACCCCAGCCGAAGAGCAATTGCTGTGCGATAGGATGGAACTGAAGAAATTTAAGAAGAAAGAAATCATCCTGGAACCCGGCCAGCATTGCAAAGGCGAATATTTTGTGTTAAAAGGTTTGGTGAGGCAGTATTATGTGAATGCCAAATTAAATGAACAAATAGTACAGTTTGGTTTAGAAAACTGGTGGATAGCCGACCATGACAGCATAGTAAACCATGTGCCCGCCGGTACTTATATTCAAACTATTGAAGCATCAGAAATACTACTGCTGCACAATAAAGATAAAGCACCCTTACTTGAACAAGTGCCAAAATTGGAAACCTACTTCAGGTTAACCATGCAAAGGGCGTTTATAGCATCACAGCGCCGTATTGGTTTTCTTTTTAACCAAACCGACGAAGAGCGTTTTCACTATTTTACCGCCATGTTCCCTGATTTTGTACAGCGCATTCCGCAGTACATGCTGGCATCGTACCTGGGTTTTACGCCGCAGTTTTTAAGTAGAATAAGAGCGAAAAAAGAGAAGTAAGATTATAAGAGACAAGAATCAAGATAAAAGGGATTTGTCTTGATTCTATTCTCACTTTCTTAAACTCGGTTCATTTTTTGGAGGGATGTTTATGTGCAACTTTGTCTTAACAAAACAAAAGACAATGAAAAGGACAAACATTTTACAGGCCCAGCCTGATACCTACAAAGCCATGAGTGCGCTTGAAACTTATGTTAGTAGCACCGAAATTACACCAATACACAAAGAATTAATAAAGCTCCGCGCTTCACAAATAAACGGTTGTGCTTATTGTTTAGATATGCACAGCAAAGATGCCCGCAAATTGGGTGAAACAGAGCAGCGCATATACACACTAAGCGCATGGAGAGAAACTCCGTTTTTTGATGAAAAGGAACAAGCTATACTTGCCTTAACAGAAGAAGTTACATTAATAAACAAAGGTGGTGTATCCGACGATACTTACAACAAAGCTGTTGAAGTTTTAGGCGACAAATATGTGGGCCAGGTAATAATGGCTATTATAACTATAAACGCGTGGAACAGGATAGCGATCGGTTTACATTTTCAGCCGCCGCTGCATAAATAATTTACCCTTGTTAACCAAAAAAGCCATACGTTAATAACGTATGGCTTTTCTTTTCGTATTCATTTGCCTATTTAAAAGCAGATACGTGAGTTGTTTTTATGCTTAAGATAAAAGACTTGCCTACGCTTATCTTAATGTTTTTTTCCTGCAGCATCGCTTTAATAGCTTCATCGGTTTTTAAGGCTTCGTACAAGTCGCGTGCTACCGCCGAACCACTAATATTATTGATTACTTTACCGTTTTCCATCGCGATGTTAAAGGTATAACCTGATTTTCCCCTGTCGCCGGCCGATTCAAAATCGGTGATATTTAGCTTAAAGCTTTGATCTTCGGTGAGGCTTCTTTTCAGGTGTAAACGTATAACCGGGATGTATTTTCTCCAGGTTGTTAGATATTTTCTTTCTTCCATGTCTGTGGGTAAAGGTAGAACATTAAATCGGTTACCCTTAATTATTCTACTTTTTATCAATTACCCGGAACTGCGGGATGCGTAAATGGCTGCATCAGTATGGCATTAGCGTCAACTCTTCTCCCTACTATTATAGATAGATAACTGAATTCAGTTATTGTGCATAACTATCTGCTAAAGACTGAGCTGATTGTAAAGCATAAAATGACTGCTAATCTTGGTATATTGTAATAAAGCGTTCAGATTATCGTTTTACATTTTTAACCTTCGTATTCATGAAGCCAATACAGCCGATGTCATACATATTAAAACCTGTTCCTGCAATTAAATTGCGGATGGTTAGTGGTATGCCCGTTGCTGTGATCACCGGCTTAAAGCTTAGTTATGCTTTCCTAAAAACAAGTAAGGACTTTATTAAGTAAGCCCCAGCCATTTTTGGTTTTGGGGCCGTTCACAAAACGAACGTTTTTGTTGTCTTAATAATGCTTACTTATGAATTTTTCTTCATCTCGTACATGGGCAGGTATTGGTTTTTCCCTGCTTTTTTTAATAAATACGAGCCTTGTTATCGCAGGTCTCTTCTTCGATTATCTATGGTGTACCCTTTCGGGCATTGTACTGTCTTTGGTTCAACTTTGGCTGTATGAACAGTTCTCCCGTAATCAAAACGCTTTATCAGAGCACTGTTTATTATCTGACTTTGATCTACAACTTATTATTGGCAGGTCCCGACCAGGTGTATTATTAAGCGGCACCAACGCCGATGGGTTTGCTTTTGATGTGGGCCACAAGTTGGTACAATGCTGCGATACAACCTTGCTAATGGCCGGCAACATGCTTTTTACAGAAATTGGTACAGGTAATTGCCGGCTGCCTTACCGAATGAATTTGTTAAATATTGGGTCATTAAACATTGCAGCACTTGATAAGGGTTCGTTACTGGCTTTGTCAAGGGGCGCGAAGACGAGTGATTGTGCCGTTAATACCGGAGTGTTGGGCATTGTTCCCGAATTGCTAAGAGGAGGCAGTGACTTAATATGGCGAATGGATCGTTTGGATCCCTCGTATAGGAATACTGACGGTTCCTTTAAAGAAGCCACATTCAAACAAGCAGCAAACCGGCCTTATATAAAAATGATCGAGATCAGGATAAAAGCTGCACACTTTTTACCGGATGTTTCGGAAACCTCTTTAAACCGCCTCATTGCTTTTCTGGAGCGCCTTAAGATACTATCAGGAGGTAAACCTACGGGTGTGTACGTGACCGCGGCAGATCATGCACTAATTGCACGGCTTTGCCGCGTAATGGCAGCCAACGTTATATATCTGGATTTTGTGACAGTGGAAAGTACAGCAGAGAAAAATGCGCCGTTCACAGCATTATTTACAGCAATTGATGCTGTGCGGCTTGCAATTGCTGAGTATAGATTGCCAACTAAGATTATTGCTTCGGGTGATTTGGCCAGGGAGCGTGATATATTGCAGGCAATAGGGCACGGGGCACATGCCTGCTATAGTGTTCGTCCTTTTCAGGTTGCCCTTGGTGCCGCCTGCTGGCTTATCAAATCGACTACAAATAATAAAGTAGCTTCTGTAACCGCTTTTCACCAAAATACATTGGCTGCAACTATTAGGTTGATAACAGCTTGTGCAGCTAAACAGACTACTGCATGTGATGAAACCCTAATAAATGCTGCACAATTAAACTAATTTTTAAACAATTATCCTGTATAAAGATCCAATAAATTAATTAGCTTATGGAACAAATTATTGAAAATAGCCTGATTACAGGCATATTATTAGTATTGATCGTGTTACCATTTGTAGTGATTGGCAGACGATTAAAGAAGAAACGTGAGGCCGGAATGATCGACCGGCTCAACGATGCTGCCCGGGCTTATGGGTTGAACTTGTCCCGATACAGAATGATCAATAATAATTTGGTGGGTTGGGACTGGGAAAACCGAGCCCTAATATTTGCCATGGATGAAGGAAGACCCGAATATATAAACCTTGACAAGGTTTCGAGATGCTATACGTTAAAAAGAACGAATGGCAACGATGTGCGTTCGGTTAGCCTGGAACTGCTGGACGGGGATGATAGATTAATAAACAGTATTCCGTTTTACCGGCAGTTTACCGATAGCGAAATGACCTTAAATAATGCGCTTAAATATGCTGCTGAATGGGAATCACTCATTACAAGCGA
>NZ_JAQBOI010000141.1 GCF_028288105.1 Mucilaginibacter sp.
GAGGCATTAGCCCGCCACAAAAAACGTTTCGGGCCAATGGTGAACAATCCTAATTTCGGTACCCTGTTCGAGGGCTGGGGCATTGGCAAGGAAGGCTTCGGTGGCGGCACGGTAAACCATGCCTGGAGCGGCGGTGGCTTAACCGTTCTATCTCAGTATCTGTGCGGTATCGCCCCTGCTAATGCAGCTTATAAAACCATCCTGATCATGCCCCAACCCGGTTCGGTGAAATCGGCATCGGCACAAATAGCATCGTTGGTGGGTAAGGTAAGCAGCGCATTTACCAATTCACCTGATGTATTTACCCTAACAACAAGTATCCCGGCAGGCAGCAAAGGTATTATCGGCATCCCCAATAAAGGGTACCATAAAATATGGCTCAATGGCACTTTAATATGGCAGAGTGGAAAGTATCTGAATACAGCAAATGCTGATACCGGTGGTGATAATGATCACATCAAGTTTAAAGTAGCTTCGGGTAAGTGGAATTTTAAGGCGGTGAAGTAAGTTGAAGTTTGGGCTAAAGCCCACTTTTCTATTTTCTCTCTCCGTCCCATAAATGGGACGGCAATGAATAGGAATTATTAAAAATAACCTGTATTATCATTGCCGTTGGCTTTAGCCAACAGGTTACAAACAAAAACTTAAGGCTTTAGCCAAAATTCCGCCGTTGTTGGTTTGTCACCAACAACGGCGGAGGAAGTAAGAGAAACAGTTCTACTCCTTTTATGAGAGTGAATAAATACTTAAATTCGCTTTAAACATTACCGCCATGAAAACAGACTACGGAACCCTATCGCAAACCATAAATGGTTTAAAGGAAGAAGGATATACCCTCGATTTTAATATACAGGAAGACAGTCTTGTTTGTAACCATAGCAATACAGAACTATCACCCGATGAGTTTGAAATAGACGCGGTGTTCCGTTTTGAAGGGGAATCAAACCCGGATGATGAAGAAGTACTTTATGCTATATCTTCTACTAAAAGCAATGTAAAGGGCCTGCTGGTAAACGGTTATGGTATCTCTAACGATGCTACATCAGCAGCATTGGTGCAAAAATTAAAAACACATTTGTAGATTGTATCAATATTCATAACCACCCTGTCATTTCGAACGAGGTACGAGGAGAAATCTTTACAACAGACATAATGGCTTTGTATAATCCGGATATATGGTATAAAATATTCGTTCGAAATGACATTCGCACTTTTACGAAAAGTCGTTTATAACATTTTTGATACATACTCAATAATTCCCAAAAATCCAATAACATACCGGCTTTTTGTTTAATTATTATTCGTTCTAAATTGCTAAAAATGTGCAATTTATATAGCTAAGCATTAGTATAGTACTTAAACTTGCACTATGGATAATTTTATGGCCGCCAGGTCGCAAATGGCATTGTCCCTGGGCTTTCACATCATATTTTCGTGCATTGGAATGGTGATGCCATTCTTTATGGCGGTATCTCACTTTATATGGCTAAAAACCGGCAATCCGGTCTATCAAAATGTAACCAAAGCCTGGAGCAAGGGCGTGGCTATATTTTTCGCTACCGGCGCGGTATCCGGCACGGTGCTATCCTTTGAGCTGGGGCTGTTATGGCCAACCTTTATGAAACATGCCGGACCAATTTTTGGCATGCCCTTTTCGCTGGAAGGAACCGCCTTTTTTATAGAGGCAATAGCTTTAGGCTTTTTCCTGTATGGCTGGAACAGGTTTAACCGATGGTTTCATTGGTTTACAGGTGTTGTGGTGGGCGTAAGCGGTTTAATATCGGGCATACTGGTAGTTGCCGCCAACGCATGGATGAACAGTCCGTCCGGCTTCGACTTTGTGGATGGTAAATACCTGAACATCGACCCTATAAAAGCCATGTTTAACCCCGCATGGTTCTCGCAGGCCCTGCACATGTCTGTCGCGGCATTTGCGGCTACAGGCTTTGCCGTGGCGGGTGTACACGCGTTAATGATAATGCGAAAACGAAATGTAGGTTTCCATATGCCGGCTTTTAAAATAGCAGCCGTGTTTGGTGTAGTAGCTGCCATATTACAGCCATTAAGCGGCGATATATCGGCCAAAATGGTAGCAAAAAGGCAACCTGCCAAACTTGCCGCAATGGAAGCACATTTTAAAACAGAACCCTACTCCTCTCTTATTATTGGCGGCATCCCCGATATTAAAAATAAGAAGGTAGACTACGCCATTGAGCTGCCCGGCATGCTGAGCTTTATGGTGCATGACGATTTTAAAACACCTGTAACAGGCCTTGACCAGATCCCCGAGAAAGACCAGCCTCCTATAGCGGTTACGCATTATGCTTTCCAGCTAATGGTGGCTTTAGGTATGCTGATGATGGGCTTGGGTATAATATATTTGATTGCTATCTTCAAGAAAAAGAGTTGGTTTGATAAACGCTGGTTCCTTAAGCTGTTTATATGGGCAACTCCAATAGGCTTTATTGCCGTTGAGGCCGGATGGGCGGTTACCGAAGTTGGCCGCCAACCCTGGATAATACAAGGCGTTATGCGCACTGCCGATGCGGTTACCCCCATGCCTGGTATAGGTTATTCGTTTTACCTGTTTACAGCCGTATATTTCACGTTGAGCCTTGCGGTAATATTTTTGCTTTACAGGCAGATAAAAATGGTACCCGAGATTTATGATACTAAAACCGTTGCACATTAAATAGCAAACCCATGATGATATATGTTGTGATCGTTTTTTTATGGGTAGCCTTGCTGCTGTATCTTGTTATGGGCGGTGCCGATTTTGGTGCTGGCATAATTGAGATGTTTACGTCGAACAAAAATAAATCGCGCACCCGCAGGATAATGTATAACGCCATTGGGCCGATATGGGAGGCTAACCATATGTGGCTGATCATCGCTATTGTAATACTGTTTGTTGGTTTCCCTGTGATATATGCCACCATGTCTACTTATCTGCATATCCCGCTCACGGTGATGCTAATGGGCATTATAGCACGCGGCACAGCCCTCGCCTTCCGTAATTACGATGCGGTGCACGATAACATGCAAAAGGTTTACAACAAGATCTTTGTGTACTCCAGCTTTATTACGCCCCTGTTTTTGGGTATTATAGCAGGCAGCGCGGTATCCGGACGGGTTGATCCGCAGGCCACCAACTTTATGGATGCCTATGTATATAGCTGGCTCAACTGGTTCTCGGTGGCTATTGGCTTTTTCACGGTTGCGTTATGCGGATTTTTGGCTGCCATTTACCTTATTGGTGAAACCCACGACGATGCCGAACGCAAAAGCTTTATCCGCAAAGCGAAAATCATGAACGTAGCTGCTGTAGTAGCCGGTTCGGTTGTTTTTATCGCCTCGATAAAAGAGAACATTCCGCTGGTACAGTGGGTGTTTGGCAACTTTATTGGTATCGCCGCTGTAAGCGCGGCAAGCGTTTCCCTGATAGTTATGTGGTACCTTATCGCCAAAGGCAAACGCTTTATTATACGGGTGCTGGCCGGTTTCCAAATGACTATGATATTGCTCACCACCACGTACAAGCACTACCCAAATATTATTATCCTGAAAAACGGCGGGCACCTATCCCTCATTGATGACCAGGGTGCCGAGAAAACAATTCAATCGCTTGGGATAGCTTTACTGATTGGTAGTATATTTATCCTCCCCGCGCTGTTTTATTTGGTTTGGAGCTTTCAGCAGAAACCGGAACAGGTGGATAACGAGATGCATGGCCATTAAACAAAACAGCCACCACCATTCAGCAATGGCTGTTACTAAGTTGTATTAAGTTAACGTTAACAGTATCAGGCTAACACTAATTGCTCGGGCCGTTTAAATACAAGGCTTTTTACATCATCAAAATATGTTTGGGCCAGTTGGTCCCAACTTAATTGTTTACTGCACTGCAAGCCTTCGGTTGAAAATTGGGCGCTGAGCAGTTTATTGTTTAGTATCAGGTCAATTTTTTCTGCATAATCTGCCGCGTTATAGGGGCTGCATTTAAAACCGTTGATACCCTGTTCAATGAAATCTTTTGAGCCGCCGCCATCTGCAATAACACAAGGCAACCCCGATGCCATGGCTTCTACCACCACATTGCCATAAGTTTCAGATACAGATGGAAACAGGAAAACATCCGCAGACGCGTAAAAAACAGAGAGATACTGATGATCGATTTTACCTGTGAATATAGCTTTCTTCATCCGGGTTTCGCAGGTTTGGCGGGCAATACCATCTCCAACAACCAAAAAATTTATAGGTGTGGCCCTGGTTTGCATTTGATCATAAATAGCGAAAAGCGTTTCCAGGTTCTTCTCCCAAACCAAGCGACTGGCAAATATTATGGTTGGATTTTTATTGTTTGTAAGGCGCTGTATCAAGCTCGAATCCTTTTTGTCTGGCGAGAACAAACGCGTATCTATCCCCCGTTTCCAGATCTTCATTTTTGCGGAATAGATGCCCATTTCGCAAAGCTCTATTTTTATACTTTCAGATGGGACATACACCTTATCGCAACGGTTGTAAAAGCTTTTATGCTCAAGGGTTATCCTTTGCTTAATGGCTTTGATAAGAACCGGGGCGTATTTAAAATAATAATCTACGTAAGATATAAAATGGGTGTGGTAAATACTTATTACCGGTAAACCATTTCGGTTTGCATAATCTAACCCAAAATTCCCTAAAAAAGATGGTGTAGCGATATGAATAACATCGGCACCAAATTCTGCCAGCCTATTATTTAAACGGGTTTGTGCAAAAAAAGGCAGGCCTATAGAATAATTTGTGTTTATCGGCAGTGTTATAGCGGGTATTTTAAGGGAATCAAAGCCTAAAAGTTTATCGGGCCCCGCACCGTAAATAAACAGGTATTGGAATTTTGCAGTATCAACGCGGTTTATCAGCTGGAACATAGTGCGCACGGCACCGTCGAAGTCTTCAACCAGTATATCGGCAAAAAATGCGACTTTAACTTTTCTCAAACGTTCTCCCTTTCAATAGCTGCTGAATATTATTCTTCAAGTCCATCAGGATATAGAATGAGAATGCTGATTTTTGTGTTTAAGCCTTTGCCTAATACTTTTTTTAGCATCTCCATTAGGTTTTAGAGGGATGCGCGAAGCTACCCATATTACAAATGCCGCAATCAGAAGCATTGCCAGATCAAGCGATGAATATCCCATTTCCATTTGTTTTATATTATTAATACAATAAAGTTACGGGCTTTGTTTAACAAAAATGTTAAGGTTAAGTTATCAGATAAATAAGTATTATAGCTTGTTGGAATTAAGCTTTGGATTTTGGACTCACTATTACCCGCCCCTTATTTACACAAAGCTATATACCGTAAAAGTTTTTAAGGTTAAATAATTGTTACATTTCGTTAACGCTTAACAATTGCCCGGCTTGTTGTTCAGTTTGAATGAACAGCTTGTCTAAGTGATTGATGTATCGCTGTAAGTCGGTAGGTATATCAGCGTTTTTTTCTACATCATGAAAGTGGATACTTTCCAGCGGCTGCATACCGGTAAAGGCATTCATACGGTGAAAACCGAACAGCGCCCCTTCATCAACAGTACGCTCATTAAAGAACTCGCCGGGTAGCGTAAATGCCTCTTTAGGTGCATTCCATGATGAGGTAAGCAGGTACTTTTTACCATGCAGCATCCCTCCTGTACCATAATTAATGGCCGGATTGGCAGATGAACGGCCATCGCTATGGTATATACCATTCTGATGGCCTTCGGTAAATACCTCATCAATATACTTTTTAAACCCATGTGGTAATTGGAACCACCAAACCGGTGTATGATAAATAATTACATCGGCCCATTTGTAGTTCTCTACCTCCTGCTTAGAGTCATATACATGGTTAACATCTGTTGAGCGTACCTCAAACCCATCTTTATCAGAAAAATAGGCTATGGTAGTATCTAACAAAGTTTTGTTGAATTTACCACCTGAATGGCCAAAAACCTGACCGCCGTTTATTACAAATATGTTTTTCATTTTCTTATCTCTTTTAAATCTTACACAAAAATACCGTTCAATAGTCTACTATTAAAATAATATAAATCATACATTTGCATCATAATTATAATAGATAGAGTATGGTAAACTTTGAATGGTTCAGAACATTTAAAGCGATATATGAAACAGGTTCATTAACCGGCGCAGCCGAAGTCTTGTTTATTTCGCAACCTGGTGTAAGCTTGCACCTGAGTTCGTTAGAATCATATGTGGGCTATAAATTGTTCGACAGAAGCTCGCGCAAGATGGTATCGACTGAACGTGGGAAAGTGCTGTACAACTATATACAGGAGGCCGTTTGCAAGCTGGAAGATGCGGAAAGGCATTTTCATAAAAGCACTGAAAAAGATGTGCCGACAATTAGCATAGGTATGTGTTTTGAAACATTTCAGTTCACGTTAGAACCGTACCTGCCTACGCTGCCTTTTAACCTAATTATTAAATTTGGTGAGTACCCCCAAATGCTGAGCGATTTGGATAGTGGTATACTTGATATGATAATTACTCCGCAAAAAGGTGATTATAAAGGATTGGAGTATAAGCCATTTTTTAAAGAGAAAATTGTGATTGTTGCGGGTGCAAAAACAGAGACCAAAGAATTTAACAGCCTAAAAAAAATAAAAGATAAGACTGGGATATTAAACTGGCTAAAAACCCAAACCTGGTATGGTACCACAGGCGACATGGAACACCTAAGGCGCTTTTGGCATATCAACTTTGGCAAACGCCCCGATTTTAAACCCAATTATATTGTGCCCAATATGAGCTCTATACTCCGTTGCCTGAGCGGCGGTAACGGGCTTGCAGTTATTCCGGACTTTTTATCAAAAAAGGAATTGGATGCCGGCAATATAAAGGTGCTTTGGGAGGGCGATAATTTGATTGAAAACACTCTTTACTTTGGCACCAGAAAGAAATCGATATATACCGAACAAATTGAGCTAATAGAAAATATTTTTATCAAAGAGATGATTTAAGCGCGCTGATACTGATTATAACAAGCTTCCAAACCCTTTTCATTAAACTTTAGTGTAAATAAATCACCTATAAAACAGCTTGTTATGTTATTGAATTAAAAAATGAAATCATTTTTGTAATTCCGGGTTCAATTTTACATATTTGCAACCTCGAAAATAACAACTATTTTCAGCGCCTATAGCTCAGTTGGTTAGAGTAGAAGACTCATAATCTTTTGGTCCCTGGTTCGAGCCCAGGTGGGCGCACAAAGTCGACAAGTTCTACACCTTAAAAACCCTTAAATCGCTGATTTAAGGGTTTTTTCATTAATTACACTTTTAATAACCCTTCCTAAAGCCAAAGTTCTCGTTATCTATTCGATTATAAAACTCGCGCTGCTTCGCAGGATCGTAAAAAGCAGTCGCGTAAAAATCGGAATTAGTGCATAAAGTTATAAAAGCGGGTTGACGCCCCCCTTTCTGTTGTCAGGTTCAATCTTAATGATTGAAACATTCCAAATAATAATTAAAAATAAATTTGCGCAACCCAAAAGTTGCATATATATTTGCAACCTGTAGGTTGCTTAATTCAACTTTTAAAATGAACCCAGACATATTTCAGGCTATAGCCGACCCAACACGCCGGGCTATTTTAACCTTAATTGCTATCCAGGCATTAACGCCAAATGCCATGGCAGAAAAATTTGATATGAGCCGGCAGGCGGTATCGAAACATATTAAAGTGTTACAGGAATGCGAATTAATTAAACCGGAGCCGTCTGGCAGAGAAATTCATTATCACTTCAATGCAAAAAAAATGCAGGAATTTGACCACTGGTTAGCCCAATTCAGACAAAACTGGGAAACTCAATTCAATCAACTTGACGAACTATTAACAACAATTAAAGAACAGAAATAATGAACAATGATTTGCTATTTGATTTTAACGTTGACAAAACAGCGAAAACGGTATTTATAACCCGGGAATTTAATGCCGGACATTCTTTGGTATGGGATGCTTTTACCAAACCAGAACTACTGGACCAATGGGGAGCACCTGCACCGATGCGCGCCAAAACCAAGTATATGGATTTTAAAGTGGGTGGGCGCCGGTTTTATGCGATGATAAGCCCCGACGGGCAGGAGCGTTGGGCGATACAGGAATTTACTTCCATTACCCCGAAAACTAATTTTAAGATGTACAATGCGTTTGCAGATAAGGACGAAAATCGTGAACTGCCGGGTTCGGAGTGGGATTACAATTTCAGCGAACAAAATGGTATAACCAAAGTGAGCATTACCATTTTTAATGAATCGTTTGAGCGATTGGAGAAATTATTGGAAGGCTTCAAAATAGGCTTCACCATGACCTTGAAAAACCTGGAAGAACTATTGTCAACTTTATCGCATAAATAACCAGAAGAAAATTTACAATTAAATTGACAACGGCGGCGCTGAAACCGAAAAACGTAAGCAGAAAAAATTAACCATTAAAAATAAGAATTATGAGAACAATTAATCCCTGGATCAACTTCAATGGCAATGCCGAAGAAGCGTTCACTTTTTACAAATCAGTTTTTGGCGGAGAGTTCGCAAAGATCGTTCGTTTCAAAGACCTGTCAAGCGCTGAATTCACAGTAGCAGAAAACGAAGCAAATAAAATAATGACCATTGCTTTGCCCATTGGCAAACACAATGTATTAATGGCCAATGACGTTCCCGAATTTATGGGACGGGTAAACGAAAACGAAAACAGGTCTAAAATAGTAGTGAATGCAGAAAGTCGTGAAGAAGCAGACAAAATATTTAACGGGTTATCAGCAGGTGGAGATATTGAAGGGTCCATCGGCGACAGTCCATGGGGTACCTACGCCGGCATGTTCAGAGACAAATATGGTATTGAATGGATCGTTGAATTTGACCCCAGTTATAACGGATAAATTTAATCGAAGAAAAGCTTTAACGGGGAGCAATAATGGGTGTTTTTAGCTTCATTGAAAAATGCAGCAAGGACCTTGCGGTCCGTGATGACCTGCTTTGCACCGTTATAGGTAAGCCTAGGGTGGTCAACCAATGAAAGGTCGCAGAACATCCAGAAAGGCGAGTTCATTGACATATTTCGTTCTGTACAGACGATCGATGGGACGGCTTAACTTCTCGTACCACTTAAGAATACTGAAATTCATCCGGTTGAACATATGGTAAATATTGTACAATGATGGTTAGTGTAGTGATAACGGCTACGCCCACAAGGTTTAGGACGACAATCGAACTTTTCTTCATTGTCCTTTCTTTTAGATTTAGACCGGGGAGCCGGTTGACATGCATAAATTAACTTATTTTATTAAATTTCAAAACAGGAAACAGAGTTGAGGTGAAATAAAGATTAGACAATCTATTCAATATAATTTTAGACTTTACCAAAAACCTAAATACATAGTTCTAAAGATTCAAATAGTTTAATATGTAAACCTAAATGAGAAAACATAGGTAAAATACTGTGTATTTTATGTTCCAATTTTGTTCCATTAAATATTATTTAATTTTTTAATTATAAGTAAATTTAAGTCAAATATTTCAAGACATATCTTATATAGAAATGAGTGAACAGGACTATTTAAAACAAGCGTTGCCATGACATATTGAAAACCATCCTGTTAAGCCCTAAGATTAAGAATGTTTCAGTATGCTATCCGAAGATATAAATTTGATAGATATGTATTGTTTAACGAAAAAGTGACAATAATTGAAAATGCTTCCAAAGAGTTTATCGTGCGTGTTTTAGACAACCTAAAAGATGTAAAATAGTTAAACCTAAAAATAAGGCCATGAAAAAGTATTCAATTACATTAATCCTTTTAATTAATATAGGAATAATAAGTTGTAACAAGGACAACAACATCAATAGTAGCAGTATAAAAATACCAAATACAAAAACCGATTTACCACAAGAACGAGCAGCCACCATAGGCCTCTGTTCCAACTTGCCGGCGAGCATGAGGGACGGCCTGGTTGCCTATTATCCTTTCTGCGGAAACGCTAATGATGTAAGCAGTAATAACAACAATCCATCTTTTAACAAAGCTTCTTTAATTCCCGACAGGTTCGGAAATCCTAATAGCGCTTATTGTTTTAATGGGAAAGATGAGTTCATAAAAGGGCCTGCAGACAACTTCCCCACTAATAGCCGAACAATTTCGATTTGGTTCAAAGCTGCCAGTTTAATACCTCATAATACCCTTTTAGCATATGGAGGTGGCATTTGTGGGACGTCTTTCTTGTTATTCTTAAATCATGGGCCACAGCCAAACGCCTATGCCGTTACAGGCCACTGTGAATTCAATAATTGTTTTACCAATTCCCACTATCCTCCCTCCGGATGGAACAATTGGATTATTTCGACGGGAAATGGAGCAACTAAGTTTTATCTCAATGGGGAACTTATACATACTTGTAGCGACGTAAGCTTCAGCAATACAGATGTTACAGGAAAAGACTTTTCCTTTGGTGTAAGTGTGGGCCCGGAGGGGAAAGCTCCTTACACAGATACTACCATCGATTACTTTAATGGCTATTTAGATGATATAGTGATTTATAACAGAGTCCTTTCAGATACTGAAGCCCAAAACCTGTATCAATACTTCAAGGATGGTTCACTTTCCAGTTAACTTTTGTGACTCCGGAACTCCTACTGGCTGGCGGTGGATTTCGCTGACGTCTTCTACCTCTCCATAAAGAAAGGCGATAAAGAAGTTGTCGCCGAGGCGGATAAAGTCCCGGTCAGGATCGGCTTGCATCAGCTTTCCGCCTAATACTTCAAGATAAAACTGATTGATATTGTCCATGTCTTTGCGGGGAACCAGCACCGAGGAATGATTGCCGAAAATTACTTTGGTCATAACGCTTTTGATTTTTGATAAGCAAATAAGGTACTGATCCCGGCCAGCAGCGAGAACGCCGCGGCAAATGGGAAGAAATAAATAAATTCCACGATGGCCATAAAAACCAGAAACAGCCCCAATAAAAGTATTATGCCGCGTACCGGCGTTGATGACAACAGCCACAATAAGATGCTGATCAGCAAGAGTACGCCGATCATGATAAAACCATAGCCATTAAAAAAGGAGGCCAGTGTTAATGACCTTCCCATGAAATCAAAGTGTTCGTTTTCCATGCCGGTAACAACAGCAGCCACACGGGCGTTCGGCGCGTTTTTCCAGGTCAGCGCACCCATGGTGTGCCCTAATGTATGCAACAGCATGAGGACGGCTGCGATCCTTAATGCGATTTTCATTGGTCTGCGAATTGTTTATACAGGTTCATAATCTCACCCCAGCCTTGATCCATGCTTTCCACTACTTTGCCGTTACCCAGCTTGTGCAGGTCTTTATGCTCGAATTTGACGCGGGTGGTTGTAGGTCCTTCGGGAATAAATTCGGTAACAACTTCAGTAATGAGGTTAGGGTTGCATTTGAAATCGCCGTCTATCTGCCATGCCAATACGAGAAGATCATAAGGCTGATAGGTCATCACATAGCCGACATTTGCCTCGCTACCGTCGGCATGTTTGGAATACCATCGGCCATCCACGTGCGGTTCAACGACCATTTCGGTCAGCTCGGCGCTGCCGATATGGTGGGTGCGCGGCCACCACAAATCTATTTTGCGGGTGAATACTTCAAAAGCAGTCTGCTGCGAGGCTTCGACCGTAAATTCTTTTTTGATGGAGGTCAGATTGATGGTTTGCATATTATTTTTTGTCTTTTTCGGTTTGTTCGGCCAGTGCTTTGAAATTGGTTAAGGCATCCTCCCAGAACTGGTCTAAATAGTTTCTCATGGCTATTATCCCGTCGCGGTTGAGTTTATAAATATTGTTATTGCCTACCGTTTTCAGAGTGATCAGCTTGGCTTCTTTCAGTACTTTGAGGTGCTGTGACACGGCGGGGCGGCTGATGGGTAAGCCATCCGCGATATCCACCACGGCCATTGGCCGGTGCTGTAGTTTTTCGAAGATTGCCCGGCGGGTTGGATCGCCCAGCGCATTAAAAGCTAATTGACTATTCATATTTTTATTAGTAAGTAATAACTTACGGTAAGTACAAACTTACTAATTGTTTTTAACAATGCAATACCTGAATTAAAAAAAGCCAAATGCAAGGCACCTGGCTTATGGATCAGCTGTTTTTATTGGCTTGTTTTCTAATCCTTAATTTTTTTTGTAAACTATTATTTTTTTACCTGTATCGGTATATCAGGCAACCGGATAACCCGGTGACTATATTTGGCATCATTTTCAGAGTGTGTAACCATTATGATAGTTGTCCCGTCTTTATTCAGTTCGTCAAGTAAGTCCATAACTTCCTTGCCGTTGTCATGGTCTAAATTTGCTGTTGGCTCGTCTGCAAGTATCAATTTAGGCCTGTTCACTACCGCCCTTGCCAGTGCAACGCGCTGCTGCTGACCACCAGATAATTGCTGTGGATAGGTTTTTCGACGCTGATCGATATGCATTCTATCCAATATTTCCTCGGTCCGCTTTACACGTACTGAAGTTGATAAACCGGTGTAGATCATTGGAAGTTCCACATTTTCAAAAATGGTCAGATCATCGATCAAATTAAAATTCTGGAATAAAAAGCCGACATTTTGCTTACGCAGGTTTGCGCGTTTACGCTCATTAAAATGAGTTACTTCAACGCCGTTGAAAACATAGCTTCCGCTATCGGGATCGTCAAGAAACCCTAAGATATTCAGCAAGGTTGATTTCCCGCAGCCTGATGGGCCCATAATCGCTACAAATTCGCCTTCATCAACCTCGATGGATATTTTGTTTAATGCCACGATATCCAGTTCATCAATATGGTAGCATTTTCCGATATCAGAGATCTTTATCATATGCTTCAGATTTTAGAGGGTTAAAATCAATATAAAGCTAACGTTGTTCGGTGTTCTATTTTTTTTAATCGACAAACTAAGATAGGTAAAATGCTACAAATCAAGGTCAATATACTATCAAAATCACTCTTTATGCGTGCCCCAGGCCCGGCTGCCTGATTCGAAGGCATACAGTTATTTATATTTTCATTCTGTTCCAGTTCGAACAGCTTTTGGAGGATAGTCCCCGGTCATAATTCAATGATAAGGTTACCAAATATAAATGGAAGAGCAATAGCCGGCAGGTGGCTTATGGGAGTCGAACCCTACCGCTTACACGGTTTCACCAGACGAAGTATCACCTGCCTACGGCACAGTAGAGAAGGGCGCCTATTTTCGCCAAAAAACGGCTTTTAAAGGTAAAAAAACGCCTCTGTTTAATATAGGTAAGGGATGGTGCGGGGATAGCACCGACCATAAGCTCAAAAAAACCGGATCACTCCGGACTTTTTGTTTTGGGGGTGGCAGAAATTATTGGAATTTAATATCCCGGAGGTCTATCGACACAATGATTGGGCTATCGGGTTTTGGCCTGTTGTCATCACCTACCAGGTACACCACGCGTTTGGTAGCCAGTTTAATTCCCTGGTACTCCTTGTAATCCGAAAGGTAGTGTGCACAGGGCACGCTGCCGGCCACATCTACCCGGTAATCTAAACGTTTGATAAATCCTTCGCTGTTGATGTAAAAGGTTTGCTCGGGGCTATGGGTATGAATATCTTTTGGCCACGTTACTTTTAGTGTACGCAACACCTCGCCATTTTCTTCCCACTGTTCGCCTTCGCTTAGTTCGAAACCGGGGCGGGTGAACTGGTAGGGCGTGTTAATATAGTTCCAGGTGGCATAGCCGGTAAAATAAGCCAACTGCAGCGGTGTCCATTCGGTGTCCCAAACGTGGCCGGCAAAAGATGCCCGCGGATTGTATAATTCGGCAATCGTATCGCCATTTGCAGATTCAATCGCTATCTTATCGGGCGTATAGGCCGTGTGCCACTGATCGTTGGGAATATGTGAGGTTTTCTGTTCTAAAAGGTTAACCTTTACGCCTACCTCATCAATAGTGCCGCCATGCCCTTTCATGGCCCACAACTCACCGCTATTTATAAAACGGGCGGTGAATGTGTTGAATTTGCGCCATTGATCAAGGCCGCCCTGGGCTTCAATAGCTAACTTTAATAATTCGTTCATGATATTTTACTGTTTAGTTTTGTTATTTGTTACTCAAAGGTATTGGCGCACCATGTGCTCAGCAATCAACAAGTAAGTGAAGCGGGCAATGTTGTAGCCGAACCAGCCATATCCTACCCCGAAGAATTACATAAATATACCATTAAGCTATCTGATTGATATATAAAGAGTTGAGCTATCTCCTAATGGCTAATGCAGAAGGCCTATATAAAAGAAATTCCAGAGGGGAAGCATGGCTTGCGTAAAAAAAAATATGTGAAAAAATTTGCGTAATCAAATGATTACATATATTATTGCGTAATCATTTGATTACGCAATATGTCGGCAATAGCAAGAAGAGACGTTTTTCAGGCAATATCAGATCCAACCCGTAGGGAGATCATCAGCCTTATCGCTTACCAACCTATGAATTTAAATGCCATTGCAGATAAGTTTGCTATCAGCAGACCGGCTATTTCCAATCATATTAAAATATTGACCGAGTGCGGCATGGTGGTTATCACCCGGCAAGGGCGCGAGCGTTTTTGCGAGGCCAAATTGGATACGCTGGGCGAGGTATCGACCTGGATAGATCAGTATAGGAAGTTTTGGGTAGAGAAATTGGATTCATTGGATAGATATATCAACAAAGTTCACAACAAAGAATAAACCGACATGACAGACCAAACTAACAAAGGGCCGGAACTAAAAATAGTGAGGCATTTTAACGCTCCAAAAGAAGTAGTATTTGATGCATTTGCCGATAAAGATGCAATGGCCGAATGGTGGGGCCCTTCTGGTATGCCCGCTACCGTTGTAAAATTTGAATTTAAACCGGGCGGCGAATATCACTACAAATTAGAAGGCAACGGACAGATTATGTGGGGACTTTTTAAATATCTTAATATAAACCGTGCCGATTTGATCGAGTTTGTGAGTTCGTTTTCTGATGAGCAGGGTAATGTTTGCAAATCACCGTTCCCAATGGATTTTCCGTTAGAGATATTTAACAAGGTTACTTTTGATGAAAATAATGGCCGTACAACGCTAACGCTTCAAGGCCACCCCATAAATGCCACTGATGAGCAAAAAGCAACCTATGCTTCCATTACGGCTAATATGGAGCAAGGCTTTAAAGGAACATTTGATCAATTAGAAAGATACCTTAGTGCTAAATACAATTGATTTATTGCCGCTTTGACCAATAAGAAATAAGTCCTTTTCCGCATTAGGTTCAGCCCCATCATTTACCCCCGTGTAATCTTTAAAACCTGTACGAGTTCTAATCTCGTTCCGGATGTTTGTATATTTAATCCCAAAAAATGAAATATCTAAAAATCTACAGAATTATATCTATTGTAGCTTATTCTGTGATCATATTGAAGGGGCAAATGATAGGACTACCTTTCCTGCTTTGGCTTGCCTTCACTGTTTTTGATTTCGGTAATATAGATCAATTATTTGCGTTTTTGGCGGTATTGGGGTTGATACTTATTTTTCGAAATTGGAACAAAACCAGGACACAGAAAATTCTATTTGTCGATTTTGTTTGTTTTCTCCTCTTAGCAACTCCAATAATTGGCCGTTTAAATGCAGTGCCTTTAACTCTGTTTAATTATGGCGCTTTTATTATTCCAACGGCGGCTTTTGTGCTGTGCTATGTTATATCATTAGCCTATTCTTGTAAACAATACTTAGTTTCCGAGAAGGAATGCGTAGAAAGGAAGGGTTATGGCGGTAGCGAGGATTAGTAATTAAAGCACACGCGATACGCATGCAGCAGCAAGGGAATAGTAATTTCAATTGATGATAAACGTCATTTTTAAACAGGTGCAAGATCATACCTATCATTAACGTAATGATGGATTTTTGTGATAGATAAGATTTACTTACACTAAAAATTTAATCATGAAAAAACTACATCTTTTATTATTAATGATCGTAACGCTTACAACAAGTGTTACGATAGGTGCTTTTGCACAAACCACAAGGGATACTACCCAGAAAATATTCATCAATGCCAAAGGCGGAATACATAACCACGGTGGAACGAAACTTGGCTATATCGATAAAAACAACATGGTAAGGGACAATACCGGCAAGGAATTGTATTTTATTAATAAAGCCGGCTATGTTATTAGCTCCGACGGACGGAAATTAGGTATGGCAAAAAAGAATGGGTCATACTATAGTATCAACGGCGAGAATGTCCTGAACACAAAAGATATTGATAATAATAACTGCGCCATTTTAGATCTGAAGGGCCATAATTTCGGAACAGCGCATAAGAATTATAAACTTCACGCTTGTGCTGCACATTGCTATTGGTTAATGAAAGCAAAAGAAAAGGCGGCGAAGAAATCTTAATTTAGATTAGCTAATTAAAGAAAGACAGATGGAGAAAAACAACATGCACGAAGGCATGGATCACAGCAAAATGCACAAAGGTCATGATTCGCACGTGGGAATGTCGGAGCATGACCACCATGCGATGATGATCGCTGATTTTAAAAAGCGTTTCTATGTGGTGCTGGTTCTTACCATTCCTATTATGCTGTTATCAGCTATGATACAGCATTTTATAGGGGTGAACTGGCAGTTTAATGGTTCTTCCTACATTTTGTTTGCCTTGTCTTCTGTCGTGTTTATTTATGGTGGCTGGCCTTTTCTAACGGGATTGGCAGATGAAGTAAAGCGCAAAAGTCCGGGCATGATGTTCCTGATCGGCTTTGCCATAACGGTCGCTTACAGCTATAGTGTTGCCATCGTTTTTGGCCTTAAAGGCATGGATTTTTTCTGGGAGCTGACTACTCTTATCCTGATCATGCTTTTAGGGCATTGGATCGAAATGAGGTCTGTAATGGGCGCGTCAAATGAATTGGAGTTATTGGTTCAGCTCATGCCTGCAGATGCGCACATGGTAATGCCGGATACGGTGCATGACGTAAAAACGGATACACTGAAAGAGAAGGATATTATACTGGTTAAACCCGGCGAAAAAGTTGCGGCGGATGGTATCATACTGGAAGGTGAAAGCTATCTGAATGAGTCGATGCTGACAGGGGAATCCAAACCTGTGCTGAAAGGCAAAGGCGATAAAGTGATCGCCGGTTCCATCAATGGTAATGGCTCGTTTAAAGTAACCGTATCCCATGCGGCCAAAGATTCCTATTTGTCACAGGTAGTCAAGTTGGTCGATGATGCACAAAAATCAAAATCCCAGACACAGCTATTGGCGGATACAGCGGCCAAATGGTTAACTATCATCGCATTGGTAACAGGCATAGGCACATTTCTGTACTGGTATTTAACCGGCCAAACTTTGGCCTTTGCGATGGAAAGGATGGTGACCGTTATTGTCATTTGCTGCCCTCATGCTTTGGGCCTTGCTGTACCTCTGGTCGTTGCCAAGTCAACCGCTTTATCAGCTAAGCATGGCTTGCTGATAAAGAACAGAACCGCGTTTGAGAATGCCAGGAAAATCACCACCATTGTATTTGATAAAACAGGCACATTAACCGTAGGTAAGTTTGAAGTATCCAAAGTCATTTCGCTGAATAAGGACATTAAAGAAAATGAACTGATCCGTCTGGCATCAGCGTTAGAGCAAAATTCCGAGCACCCTATCGCTACAGGGATCCTGCAAAAGGTTAAAGAACTAAAATTAGCCATTCCGCCAGCCGAAAATTTTAAGGCAATCACGGGCAAGGGCGTGAAAGCGACCGTAGAAGGCAAAAAGCTATTAGTTGTTAGCCCCGGTTATTTAAAGGAAAATATGTTAACGCTACCGGATAGCTTTAGCGCCAATGACACGGAAACAGTGGTGTTTGTACTGATCAATAAAGAACTTGCTGGTTATATTGCCTTATCTGACGAGATACGCCCGGAATCGGCGGAAGCCATTAAAATATTACAAGCCGAAAACATAAAGTCGATCCTGCTTACGGGTGATAATACTAAAGTAGCCGCCAGCGTGAGTAAAACCCTGGGGATGGATAACTTTATTGCCGAAGTGTTGCCGCATCAAAAATTAGAAAAAATAAAAGAACTGCAAAGCAAAGGTGAGTTTGTAGCAATGACTGGGGATGGTGTAAATGACGCACCTGCCCTTGCCCAGGCAGACATCGGGATAGCCGTAGGTTCCGGCAGCGATATCGCGGCGGAAACAGCCGGGATTGTTTTAGTGAACAGTAATCCAAAGGATGTCGTTAGCCTGGTTTTATTTGGTAAAGCGACATATCAAAAAATGATACAGAACCTTATCTGGGCGACCGGTTATAATGTGGTTGCGTTGCCGTTAGCAGCCGGCGTATTATTTAACCAGGGTATTTTATTAAGCCCGGCAGCGGGCGCCGTATTGATGACCGTAAGCACGGTGGTAGTTGCCGTGAATGCCGGTTTATTAAAATTAAAGCTTAACTGATGGTTTAATGCCCCTCCCCACCTAAACCCGATTGTACGGAAAGCCAGCTTCTATCAGCGGCTTGCATCCCGATATGCATCGGGACAGGGTCCAAGCGGGGCTGCATTAAGATAGTACCACAGCCTTTGCTTTTCTAAAAACAAGCATAAACAACACACCCCTAACCCCTCTCAACAGGGGAACTATGGCGGTTAAACCCCTCCCTGCCTTCGCGCGCCCTTCGACAAGCTCAGGATGACAGCCGCGCCTCTCCCGGGGAGGGAATAGATTTTTGGCTGCCGATCGTGCAAACTGCTCACCCTAAACTGCCAACTAATCTTCCGGCTTCTCCCTCGGGTCGGCCATGCGTACTATCCTTGGTTCAAACCTGGCGAGTACCTCCACCAGATCATTCTGCGCGGCCATAACGGTGTGGATATCTTTGTAGGCCATTGGGGCTTCGTCCATATCGCTGCCCATTAAGGTGATGCGCTTGTGGATAAGGTTGGCGGCAATGGCGGCTTTGTCCAGCGTTTTAAAGGCGGCGCTTCGGCTCATTAAACGGCCCGCACCGTGGCTGGCCGAGTTGATACTTGTTGCATCGCCCTTACCGCGCACCACAAAGCCGGGTGTGCTCATGCTGCCGGGGATAATGCCCAACACGCCTTCGCCGGCCGGGGTTGCGCCTTTACGGTGCACCATTACTTCGGTACCATTGGCCAGTTGCTCTTTCCAGGCAAAGTTGTGGTGGTTCTCTATCCGTGTGATAGGGTTAACACCTAAGGCACGGGTAATTTTGTTGTGGATCTCGTGGTGGTTGGCACTGGCGTATTCGCCGGCAAGGTTCATGGCTATCCAGTATTCCTGCCCTTCGTCCTTATCCAGATCTAACCAGGCCAAATGTTTGGCTTCGGCAGGGAGTTTGGTTTTGGTCATGGCTATTTTGCTGTAATGATTGGCCACCGCACCCCCAAACCCACGCGAGCCTGAGTGTGACAGCAAAGACAAATACCTGCCGGCAGGGATGCCGTTTAAAGCGCCTTCGGCAATTGTTAGCTCGCCCCATTCCACAAAATGGTTACCGGTACCGCTGGTACCTAACTGCGCATAAGCCTTATCTTTTAACGAGCGGATCACTTTGGTTTCGCCCCAAGTTTTGCTGTCAAACAGCGAGCTGTCAAAGTATGATTTGGTTGTGCAACCCATCCCGAAATACGTGTTATCAATTAGGATATTCTTTAGCTTGTCGTTTTCGGTATCAATAGCTTCGGCAGGCAAATCGAAAATGCTTAAGCACATACGGCAGGCAATATCCACCCCAACCGCAAACGGAATAATGGTATTGGCCGTGGTAGCCAGCACGCCGCCAATAGGCAGGCCGTAGCCCTGGTGCGCATCGGGCATCAGCGCGCCCGCAACAGCTATAGGTAATTGGATAGCCGTACGCATTTGTGCTAAGGCGCCCACCTCAATATGTTCCAATCCCCATACGGGGAAGTCGGCTATCTCTTCTTTCAGCTTAAAATTGCTGCGTTCCTGCTTTACAAATTTGCCTTGTTTACGCATGGCAATTACGTCTTCGGCCAGGTTTTTAAACTTGCCGCCTTTCTTTAAAGCGTAAGGCATAGGGTCATCTATCAGGGCTTCTAAATTGGCCAGTATTTCGGGCTTTGCCATTACGTTGTGTTTCAGCAAACCATTAGCCACGCGACTAAAGTTCACCAATACTTCTACATCGTTAATGCCCAATGCCTTTAATTCGTTGTTGCCTATTTTTTCTTTTTCCATAATCTTGTGGGCCTCACCCTGCCCTCTCCAAAGGAGAGGGTTCTTTTTAATATTTATATTTTGTTTACTATTTGGCCAAATCTAAGCCCTCTCCTTTGGAGAGGGTTGGGTGAGGCTTTATGATACAAAGAAATACAGCTACTGCGCAGCGTATTTGCGCACTTGAAAATAATTTATAAATTCATCAAAATATTCTCAAATCCTATGCCTGTTAACCGCAACGCCCTTATCCGCTACCGCACTATTGACCAATGCCTGCAAAACCGGAGGAGGAAGTGGACTCTTGACGACCTGATAGAGGCCTGCGGCGATGCCATATACGAATACCAGGGCATTGATACCGGTGTTAGCCGCCGCACCGTACAGGCCGATATGGAGATGATGCGCAGTAATAAACTGGGCTACGAAGCGCCTATTGTAGTGACTGATAAAAAGTATTACACCTATAGCGATAAAAATTACAGCATTACCAATAGTCCGCTAAACCAGCAGGACATGCAGGTGCTGAGCGAAGTATCTGGCTTATTAAAGCAGTTTAAAGGCTTTAATCACTTTACCGATCTGAACGAAATGGTGAGTAAACTGGAGGATAAGATCTATTCGCAGAAAACGCATAGCCCGCCGGTAATTGACTTTGAGAAGAACGATAACCTGAAAGGTTTAGAATGGATAGAGGTGATCCGCAAGGCTATTGTGGCGAAGAAAGCTATCTGTATCACCTATCAATCGTTCAAAGCCAGGGAAGCCAGTACTTTTTGCTTTAGCGGATACCTGTTGAAAGAATACCGCAACCGTTGGTTTGTATTAGGGCGATCGCACGCAAGGAACGCCCCCCTGCTTACCCTGGCGCTCGACAGGATCCAGACCGTTGAAGAGCACATGGATGATTACCGGGAGAATACAACCTTAGACCTGGCAACGTACTATAATGACTGCATTGGGGTAACCAAATCGCCCGGCCAGCGCGATTGCGAGGTTGTTTTCTGGATAGATACCGCTAATGCGCCTTACGTAATTACCAAGCCGCTGCACCATACCCAAAAGCTGCTGAGCGGGGATGAAACGGGGAAGATATTCAGTATCAGGGTGATCATGAACTTTGAATTAGAGCGGGAATTACTGGGTTTTGGTGCTAAAATGAGAGTGTTGGGGCCGAGGATATTGGTGAAGCAAGTGAAAGCGCAATTGATGAAAACACTGGAAAATTATAAGATACCTGAGACAGAATCTTCGGGCATTATCCCCGAATAACTATATCTTAGTTTGATAATCGCACTTAAACCACCTATGCGCCTTAAACAAAAGCTGCCCGTTACTTATCTGCTGTTTACTTTTAATGGTCGTTTGTCAAAGGGCGTTTTTTGGCTGGCTTCGTTATTTTACTGGTCCGTGTTTTATATGTTGTACAACCTATTGCTATTCGGTATAGGCGAACAGGCAACGTTTATATTATACCCTTTGTTATTCTGGATCATTGCTGCAACGTCTATCAAACGCCTGCACGACCAGGGTTACTCCGGGTATTGGCTGCTTACCATTCTAATCCCGGTACTTGGGCCATTGTGGCTGATATGGCGATTAGGATTTAAGAAAGGTAATTATTCGGCAAATAATTATGGCTCGGTACCCGGGTCAGCGCCCGATTATCTTAAAAATGATGAGGGCAAAGAAATCCCGCACCTTAAAACCGATGAACGTATTATTGACGATGTAACCCGGCTAAACCCCGTACTGGTAGCTAAAATAGTGCGGCCAACATCGGTGGAAGAAATCTGCGAAATTGTAAAAAACACTAATGGGCCTATTTCTGTAGGTGGTGGGCGTTTTAGCATGGGCGGGCAAACCGCCAGTCCGCATAGCATACATATTGATATGCGGGGAATGAACAAGGTACTGGAGTTTTCGGCAACAGATAAGGTGATCAAAGTGCAAACCGGCATCCGCTGGTGCGATATTCAACAACATATTGATGAGCATAACCTAAGCATCAAAATTATGCAGACTTACGCCAACTTTACCGTAGGCGGTGCTTTGAGTGTGAATGCACACGGGCGGTATATGGGCATGGGGCCGGTGGTATTATCCGTTCGCTCTATTGACGTGGTGTTGTCTGATGGAGTATTGATACATGCTACAAAAACCGAAAATCAAGAGGTGTTTTATGGCTCGATAGGCGGTTATAACGGCATTGGCGTTATTGTACAGGCCGAACTGGAACTGGCCGATAACCTGGCCATTAAACGCGTAGATAAAAAGATGGAGGTGGAGGAATATAAGGAGTACTTCTTTAAAACCATCCGCGATAACCCTCAGATAGTTTTCCATAATGGCGATATCTACCCGCCTAAATATAAGCGCTTGCGAGCTGTAAGCTGGATAGAAACCGATGAAAAGCCAACGGTTAAAACCCGGTTAATGCCGCTGAAAGAATCATATCCATTGGAGCGATACTTTCTGTGGGCGTTCACCGAACGGCCTTTAGGAAAACCCTACCGGGAATTTATAATTGATCCTTTACTATTTAGGGGGAAAAAGATCCACTGGCGCAACTACGAAGCCGGTTATGATGTTGCCGAACTGGAGCCTAAATCAAGAATAAACAGCACTTATGTATTATTGGAATATTTTGTGCCGGTTAACCGCTTTGAAGAATTTGAAAAGGCCATGGCCGAAATATTTATCCGCTTTAATGTGAACGTGCTTAATGTTTCCATCCGCCATGCTAAAGCTGATCCGGGGACCTACCTGGCCTGGGCGCGTGAAGAAGTATTTGCTTTTGTAGTATATTACAAGCAGCGTACAGACGCCGCCTCTAAACACGCGGTAGCGGTATGGACACGTGAATTGGCCGATGCGGTGACTGCCGTAAATGGCGCTTACTATTTGCCTTATCAGGTACATTCAACTGCCGGGCAGTTTCACAAAGCCTATCCCAATGCACAAAAATTATTTGATCTGAAAGCCAAGCTTGACCCTGACTACAAATTCAGGAACATATTTTGGGATACCTACTATAAACCATTAAAACCACAAAACAATGGCTAATAACACATCCGAGTTTAAAGCAGTATTTAATGATACCAAATGGAGCGATGATTTCTACAGGTTCCTGCAGGTGATATTTCATTTGTATCCCGAAGATAAATTTCATCAGCTGATCAAAGAAGAAACCACCGTGGGTAAAACTGACGAGGAGATCTACAAATCGGTGCAAAGTAAACTGAAAAGCATTAAGCCCTTTTTATCGGAACTGACCTACGCTTTACCGGCGCTTAAAAAGCAAAAGAAAGAGATCACCAGGCAAACACTGGAGTTATTGGGCGGCGTAAAACAGATCAACGGTTATGCCGAGATAGGTTCGACAGGCCGATATATCAGTCAGCTTAGAAAAGAAACTAAAATTAAGGGGCCTATATACCTCATTAATGATCTGGCGCCAACCAACTCACCCGGTGATATCATGGAGCGGGGGCAATTAAGCAAACTGGGCACTTATGTTGATATCAACGGTTATGAATCCATCAGCAGTTCTGTTATACCCGATGCAAGCCTGGATGTAGTTACCTGCTATATTGGTTTGCACCATTGCCCGGTAGCTAAACTGGATGGATTTGTAAAGTCGATCAACCGCATTCTGCGGCCTGGCGGCTCATTTGTTATTAGAGATCACAATGTAAAAACGCCCGAAATGGCGACTTTTGTTTCGTTGGTGCATACGGTGTTTAATGTGGGCCTGAATGAGACCTGGGAATTTGAAGCGAGAGATTTCAAGAACTTTAAACCAGCAGATGAGTGGGCCGTAATTATTGAAAAAGGCGGCTTTAAAGATGCCAATAAACGGATATTACAGAATAAAGATCCATCAGACAACACCTTAATGTTATTCACCAAGGTATAAACATGAGAAGGCTACGGATATTGACATTAATTTCGCTGTTGCTGGCAATAATAACGTTTACTGTTAAAAACAGGAAGCCATCCACTGTGCCTGCCGGAAAAGGTTTGTTGGTTGATAAAGCCTGGCTTGCAACTACTGCGCATCCATTAACACCGCAGGCAGCTATACGCCCGCCCGATCAAACTTTCCTGACCTACCCCGAATGGTTCCTGGTATTTAGTCCGGCCGAACAGGCAGATTACTTTAAAACGCACACCTCTACCACATTTCCATACATGAAGCATGTTGATCAAATGTGGAGCGGGTATAGGGTAATGTACGATCAGATAAAAGGCAATTTCCCATTCAATACCGGTTATCATGTAATGATCATGGTTATTGCAGGCAGCACAACGGCAGAGTACGGCATCAAATCGTTTTACGAGACTGTAATTGGCCGGGTGACCGATACCAACCCCAATGAAGAAATGACCGCCGAAGACAAATTCAATGCGGACTATGAACACAGTTACGTGAAATTTATTGAAGCTTTACCCTGGTACCAGTATGATTTTAACCATCAGCTTAAAACGCTGTGGAGCAATACTTCATTCTCTGGCTCGCACTTGCTGCGCAAACTGGAACGCCGGTATTATTTAACTACCGAGCTAATGGTTAAAAGCGCTTACGGCTGGTTGATAGGCCTCGGCACTAAATCGGCATATGAAACCGCCTCACTGCAAACAGCTGTGGTGATGGCTAAGCTACCTGTTGGACTGGACACAACCGGGCTTATTCATAATATGAAGCTATTGCCAAACGGCATGGTACAGGCCAACTTACCACGCTATGCCGAATTTAATACTTCGGTTGGCAAGCTGGCAAAAAAAGGGATTAGCTTTATTGAGATCGCCGGCAATAAAGGCGCTATTATGATCACTGTTTTAACCACTAAACCTTTGCCTGCAAATAGTGATTATAATGTGCTATTTACCCAACCTATTGTAACCAAACCGGGCCTAAATAGGGTTGCGTTAGTAACAACGGTGAAGAGCTTAAGCGGCACTGTACAAACCTTCCTGGCCGATAAGATAATTATTGAACATGTATATGACTTTTAAAATATGTGGGGTATTGTTTGCTTGGTTTGGCAAACCGGGCAATTGATGAAGCAACAGCAAAACCAGTGACAGGAGCATAATGCTTTGGAACGGGGCAATCCTGTTAAAACTATAAGGCCGAACTATTTTAACCGCTACCCTATTTGGATGAAAAATCGAACCGCCTCAAGAAATTTATGAGGCGTTTTTTTTGTTTTAAAATCATATAAAAAAGGATTTGTAAAAAGGTATATTTGTATAAATCATCTGCTTTTTTAACCTAACCACCTGTTTATAACCCTACTATCTAAAACATTTATTAAAATGATCAATCTAAATGTAAACCAGAAAGCATATCAGGTGGATGCCGATCCTAATATGCCTTTATTGTGGGTGATAAGAGATATCATCGGTTTAACAGGCACTAAGTATGGCTGTGGTGTAGCACAATGCGGCGCCTGCGTTGTTCATTTAAACGGCGAAGCTGTACGTTCATGTGTCACCAAAGTTAGCCGCGCCGAAGGGCAAAAGATTGTAACTATAGAAGGCTTGTCAAAAGACAATAACCACCCTGCGCAGGTAGCTTGGAATGAAGAGAATGTTCCACAATGCGGTTATTGCCATTCCGGTCAGATCATGTCGGCCGCGGTATTGTTAAGAGAAAAACCCAACCCTACCGACGAGGACATTGATAGTGCTATGGCTGGTAACATATGCCGTTGCGGTACCTATCTTCGTATCCGTAAGGCCATTCATCTTGCCGCCGAACTTCAAAGAAAGGAGAGCGCAAGCAAATGAAAAAGCAATTACATCATAAAAAACGATATCTATTACCACTAAGAGCTGTAGCCGTTATTGGTTTCCTGTTATCTATGGTTGGCATAATGGCTTTCGGCCTAAATAAGAAAACCGAACCAATAGCCGGCGATACCAAGACCAAGCCATTAGTTATAAAAAAAGACAGCGTAGCCTCTGTCAAAGCTTTTAAGCAGGTATATACCGTACTGATGAGTGCCCGCTGTATGAATTGCCATCCGTCGGGGAACATCCCGCTGCAGGGCGATGAGAGCCAGTTGCACACCATGTCGCCGCAAAGGGGTATTGACGGTAAGGGCGTTTATGCCATGAAGTGCGCTAACTGCCACCAGGCAACTAATACCCCGGGCCTGCACACGCCACCGGGCAACCCTAACTGGCATTTACCACCGGCTGATATGAAGATGGTTTTCCAGGGCAAAACGCCCCGCCAATTGGCTAAACAACTTATTAATCCAAAACAAAACGGCAACAAAAACATGCAGCAATTAATTGAGCATGCGGACGACGGGCTGGTACTTGCCGGCTGGAATCCGGGCGAAGGCCGTACCTTACCACCAATGAGCCATGCTGCATTTAAAAAGGCATGGATAACGTGGCTTACAACAGGTGCTTATGCACCCAAAGGGAAATAAAGCTGTGTTATTATAAACGATCATCAAACCACTTAACTTGTTTACCATGAGTACAAGTAATGTATCAAGAAGAAATTTTTTGAGGGCTGCCGGGCTTACCGGCACTGCCCTTTGTTTAGGGTTTTATTTCCCATCAAACGCTAAAAATTCGCAAATAGTAGCTGCAGATGGTGCCGCAGCGGCCGATATCGAGCTGAATGCCTGGATACGCATTGATACCGACGGCAAGGTCACTATCTTTAACCACCGCGCAGAAATGGGCCAGGGCTCCTACCAGTCGGTCCCGCAAATAATAGCCGAAGAGCTGGAAGTAGATCTTAAGGATGTGAATATTGTTTTCGCGCAAGGGAACCAGGATAAATATGGCAGCCAGATAACGGGCGGCAGTTCCACCATACGGGGCTCTTATAAAAACTTACTAAAACTAAGTGCGACGGCACGTTTGATGCTGATTACTGCGGCAGCGGCTAAATGGAATGTTCCGGTAACCGAGTGCTATGCTCAGTCTGGCAATGTTATCCATCGCCCATCAGGGAAAAAATACCACTATGGGGAACTGGTTGTGGATGCATCCAAACTGGAAACGCCAAAGAATATCATACTAAAAAAACGGTCGGAATATAAACTGGTTGGCAAACCGCTTCACCGGCAAGATACGCCGTTAAAAACCAATGGCGCCGCGATATTTGGGCTGGATAAGAGACTGCCCGGCATGTTATATGCAACTGTAGAGCGCAACCCGCGTTTGCGTGGAAAAGTAAAAAGCTTTGATGATATAGCTACGCGGAAAATACCTGGTGTTACGGATGTTTTTAAGGTGCAGATGGACGTTTTTAACACTACCCGTGAAGGTGTGGCTGTAGTGGCTAATAGCACATGGGCGGCTATTCAAGGCAAAAAGGCTTTGCGGGTAGAGTGGGATGATACCGGCTTTGAGCACGTGAATACAGCCGACATTTATAAACGCCAGCACCAAGAACTGGCAACAAAGGAAGGCCTCTCTTTTAAAAAACAAGGCGACCCGGACGGTATCATAAAAAATGCGAAAAAAACATTAGATGTGATCTACCAAACACCTTATCAGTCGCACAGCTGTATGGAGCCCGTAAATTGCATTGCACATTATCAAAAAGATAAATTAGAGATATGGGGGCCTATACAGGCGCCGGATTGGGTGCAGGAATATCTTAGTAAACAATTGGGGTTCCCTAAAGAAAAAGTGTTTGTTAATATGACCTTCCTGGGTGGTGGCTTTGGCCGGAAAGCTTTTTTAGATTACCCCCACGAGGCAACAATGATCTCCAAAAAGATAGGTGCCCCCGTGCAGGTTGTTTGGACAAGAGAAGATGATGCAACACAAGGGCCATATCGCCCGGGGATGTCCTACCGGGCACAGGGTGTTATTGCAAATGGCGAGATCAGTGCGGTAAAATTTAGAATGGCCGGGCAAAACCACAACCATTTTATGGGTGGTAAAAAGGATGTGGCCAATGATAGTACTGCCGAGGGGTTTTTACCTCCTTATTTTGAAACTATTAAAAACATTAGCTTTTCTGATGTGCCGTTTGAAACACCTGTGCCTACTATGTGGTGGCGCTCGGTGTACGCTTCAACAAATGGTTTCGCCTACGAAAGTTTTATGGATGAACTGGCGCATGAGGCCGGAAAAGACCCGCTTGCCTTTAGAAGGCAGTATTTGAAGGATGAAAGAAGCCAACGCCTGATAGACAAAATGGAAGAGGTTTCGGGTTGGAAAAACAGGAAGAAAAATGAAGGTTACGGCGTAGCGATAACAGAATGTTTTTCGAGCACCGTTGCCCAGGTGGTAAAAGTATCCAGAAAGGCAGACGGTAAAGTTAAGATTGACCATGTGTGGGCAGTTATGGATTGTGGCTGGTATGTAAACCCCGACATTATAAAGGCGCAGGTAGAAGGAAGTGTTGTTATGGCACTGGGCGCGGCTACTATCCACGAGATCACCTTTAAGGACGGATTGGTTGAGCAGAATAATTTTTACGATTATAAGATGCCGAGGATAGCTGATATCCCACCGATAGACGTATACATCATGGAAAATGATGCTGATGCAGGTGGTGTGGGCGAACCGGGTTTGCCTGCCTTTGCCCCGGCATTAACCAATGCTATTTTTGACCTGACCAGTAAACGGATAAGAAAACTACCGTTTGATATGGCCTTGGTTTAAGGTACAACAGAATACCGAATTGTGCTTACTGGAACTTAATTGATAGTAAAAGTGTGTAATTTTTTGTTACTAAATTGTATACTATATAGTTATGAATATCTTGATTTTTAACTATTAATTATTTATATTTAATTTATAAAATAAGCCAAAAAACTACTGAAAAATAGGCATTAATTAAATACTCATTATCATGGCTATATTGAACAAAAACACCTCAATGGGTAAAACCAGAGTTGCTATGCAGAACGATACACAGGCATCCGCTATTGAAGATCAGATCGATCCATCGGCAGTTACCAACGAAATTGCATCGGTCGATGATCAGGACCAAACGGAAGAACCCGGCGAGGATTAATGTAAGTATTTTATCTTATAACCGCTGCCCTGTCTGAGGGGGTATGAAAACATATGCACCTGAATTTAACAAACAGGGTAACCCTTACCTTTGTATGCCTCCTAACGTGTGCGAGCACGTTTCTATTTGCTCAGAATACAAAAAGGCACGCGCTTAAATTTTCAGCCGATTCGGCAACTGTTGAGCTGTTACGAAACAAGAGTTTAAAAGTACAATCTATAAGACCCGATAGTGCCTTAATATACGCGCAACAGGGACTGGATCTGTCCAGGAAAATTGGCTATAAAGAAGGTGAGGGTAACTGTCTTAACAGGTTGGGCGTTGTTTTTTGGAAAAACGGCAGGTATGATCGCGCGTTATTATTTTTGCTTAACTCTTTAAGGTTGCGCGAAGAAATAAACGATCGGTTGGGGGTACTAAAAAGTCTGAATGATATTGGCATTATTTACTCTGACCAGGGCGATAACGTTAAAGCATTAACCTATCATTTTAAAGCGAAAGCTGTTGCCGAAGCCCTTCATGACAGAAGGAGAGTTAGTATAGTGCTATCCAACATCGGTAACTGCTACCTAAAACTAAATAAAATTGATTCGGCATTACATTATGAGCTGCAGGCATATGGCATACAGCATCTTTTAAATGATAAAAATACAATGCCCAATACGCTTTCCATTTTGGGGGATATCAACTATAAAATGGGTAATGTTCCAATATCGCTGGAGTATTACCGGTTAAGCATACGGTATGCAATTGAAAATGACGACCAGATAGCTATTGTTGATACCTATAATAGTGTAGCCCAATTATACATTAAAAAAGCCCAGCCAGACTCAAGCCGTTACTATGCATCAATAGCACTCAAAACAGCACAAAAAGCCGCATACGCTGAGGGTATTTATACTGCCAGCGATTTACTTACCCAGTATTACCGTGGAAAAGACGAACACCAGGAGTTATTGTATTATAAAATAGCCATGGCTGCAAAAGACAGTATGTTTAATGCCGAAAAAGTAAAAGAGATACAAACCCTTAGTTTTAATGAGGCTGAACGCCAGCAGGAAAAAGCTGAACAGAAAGAAAGGGAGGCACAAAAAAGAATTATTAACCTGCAACTTATTGGTATAGCCCTATTTATTCCCTTTTTCTTTTTGCTTTTGCTGATATTGAGCAAAAGCCGTGTTCACCGTAAAGTAGTTGAGTTTATGAGCGTGCTTTCGTTATTATTTAGTTTTGAGTTCATAACGCTGCTGGTACATCCGTTTGTACAGCTTATAAGTGATCATTTACCGGTGATTGAACTACTGATACTTGTTATATTGGCTGGCATATTAGTACCGTTACATCATTCAACTACACGTTGGCTTCGCGAAAAATTGGCGCATATTTCAGATCATCCGGCAAAAGCACCCGAACCAAACACCCTTAAGACCAGAAAAATAAGAAGCCGTTGATGTTACAATATTTAAGCCTTTTGCTATAAGTTTGCAACCATGCCCGTATTTTGTATGGGATATCATTTATTTAGAAATGAAGAAAAAGATAATAAGCTGGTCAAATATTACAACCGTTGTAATGTTTGTTTTCGTGGTTGTGGTATTTATAAGCCCGCAAGCTAAAGCCTTTTTGGTTAAAGGCCTTATGAAAGTGGGGCTTTTTCAGCCGCCTGTTAAATACGAGCCAGCCGGCAATGAAGCATTCGCTTATATCCCTGATCTTACTTTAAAATCTGCCGACGGCACCTTAATTAATTTGAAGGAACAGAAAGGCAAAGTGGTTTTCGTTAACTTTTGGGCGCCATGGTGCCCACCATGCATTGCCGAAATGCCCTCCATAAATATCCTTTTTAAGCAATTTAAGAATAACCCCAATGTTTTAATACTAACTGTTGATATAGATGGAAAGTTTAACAAATCGGTGCCTTTTATGAATAAGAATGGTTACCAATTACCCGTTTACAGCTTTGCAGGCCCGGTTCCTGATGGCTTTTTAACAGGTTCTATCCCAACCACGTTTGTTGTTGATAAAACCGGCAAGATCGTTATCCGGCATGAAGGCGCTGCTGATTACAGCAATCAAAAGTTTATCAACTATTTTCTTGAATTGAGTAAGCGTTAGTTCGACCTATACAATCAAAACAAAATAGGCCTGCTAAAAAATAGCAGGCCCATTAATATTAATTTAGTTAATTCTGTGCACTTTTAAATTATCATAATAAATATAATCTGTAGTGTTGGCGGTCCAATAAGATTGGCTGCCGCCACGGAAAGTATGAAAGGTTAGCTGGTCTATCATTCTCTTAGAATCATTGGTAGTCCACCTAATGTTTTGATCAAGTATTATATTTCCGTCAATAACAATTTGTACATGCCCATCTGTATTAGAACCGGTATTGCTTTTAATATATAAATGCACATGATACCATTGGCCTTTAACCAATGCGCCCGTTGTTGGGTATGATTTCCCAAAGGTATCTCCAAAGTTATTCCCGGATGATGATCCGCCATTCATATCCTTATAATACAAATACGGCTGAAAGTAAACCCTGCCGGGGTTTGAATCCGGCGAGTACCACATTAATCGTAATGTACCGCCATTTCCGTCCCAGGCTGCATCGCCTCCTGTATTGTGTTCACCAATCCCAAATCCAAAGCCTACCTTCCCTCCTCTGCTCCAGTTAAACTGGCTGTGAAACTTCACGTCGTAATCCATTTCATAAGCTGCACCTGCCTGTATAACCGAATTAGCCACTAAGCCGCCGGCCCCGGATAATTGCCCCGGAAGCAAAGTAACGCGGCTTCCCACCGTTCCGTCTTTTCCGTTAGTTGTATAGGCCCTGCTATCGTTCCAGCCGCTTACATTACCAAAATCGCCGTTAGCCTGGCTACTGGTATAGGTAGCTCCATTAGTTTTGTTATTCCAGTCAACTGTCCAGCTACTATTAACCGCGTCAATAGTAAGCCTGTTGTGAGCTGCCGATTCATTGGTACTCGTAGGTGCTTCCATTTTGGTACCCGCTTCTTTCTGGCACGATCCCAGCATAATGCTTGCCATTGCAAGCGTAACTCCTGATGTAATAATTCCTCTTCTCATATTTATAATTTAATTGGTTACATATTAAAATAATATCAGGCGCC
>NZ_JAQBOI010000070.1 GCF_028288105.1 Mucilaginibacter sp.
AAAAGCGTGGTACTGCCAGATGGTACTACAGTAACACTTAATGGATCGAGCACGCTTAAAGTTGCTAACGATTACAATAAGAATGACCGTCATGTGCTTTTAACCGGCGAGGCTTTCTTCGAGGTTACAAAAGATAAGGCCAGGCCATTTGTAGTACTCACGGCTAAAACAGCGACTACCGCCTTAGGTACTTCATTTAAAGTAAGCAGCTATGCTACATCAAAAACGGCCAGTGTGATGCTTGCTACGGGTAAGGTTAGGGTAGAGTCAACACAATCAGGCCGTGGTATAACCGATCAGATATTAACCCCGGGCCAGCAGGTTGTATTGGCAGATGGCAACAATAACTTTATAAGATCTGATTTTAACCAAGCCGAATTGCAAAACTGGATAAGCAGTAAGCTGGTATTCTCAAACGCCAACTTTACCGAAATAGCAACTAAAATAACCTATACCTACGGTATACAGGTGATCACTGATAATAAAGAAGTTAATAAAATAAGGTTCACCGGGCAGTTTAATAACAAAAGCCTAACCGATGTGCTGGATGCCATTGGCTTTGTAAACAATTTTACTTACAAACAAAAAGGAGACACTATTAAAATCGTATTCTAAAACTAATAATACCCTAAATAAATAACGTACCTAAATTTTTAAACTATGCTTAAAAAACTACTCGCTTCACGTTTTTTTTCAAAAATGTTATTGAGGATGCTTGGAGCAGTATTCCTGGTTGTTTATACCAGCGGATACGCCCAGTCGGCACCAAATGCGCTTTATTCTTTTAACTGGCAAGACCAGCCCGTAGAAAAAGTGTTTAAACAAATTGAGGATGTTACCAAGGTGCATTTCTCTTACAACCCTGCCGATGTTGATTTTAAACGCAGGATAAACCTTAAGGTAATAAACAAGCAATTGAACGATGTTATTGAGGCTTTAGCAAACCAAATTGATGTTAAATACAAAATTGCCGGCGAAACTGTATTGATACAGGCGCTAAAAAGTAGTTCGGGCGCCGCTGTATTTATACTAAAAGGCAGGGTGTTAGACTCCGATAAACTTGCCTTACCCGGTGTTACGGTAGTTAATACCAAAACAAATAAATCGGCTGTAACCAACAATGCCGGCGAATTTACTATTGAGGCAAATGCAGGTGATGTTGTCACTTTCAGAATGTTAGGCTTCGAGCAATCATCGGTAACAGCTAACGAGGATGTTAAATTTGTAACCATCACATTAAAGCTTAGCAATACCGAACTTAAAACGGTAGTGGTTACCGCTTTGGGTATAAAACGCGAACAGCGCGCCCTGGGTTATGCCTTTGCCGAAGTTGATGGCAACGACCTGAAGAGGGCCCGCGAAACAAACGTAATGAACTCGCTTGCGGGTAAAGTTGCTGGTTTGGTAATTAACAGCACTGCCGGTGGCCCTGCGGGTTCGTCAAGGGTTATTATAAGGGGTAATACTACTATTACCGGTAATAACCAGCCATTATATGTGGTAGATGGTGTTCCTATTGATAATTCTAACTATGGCCAGGTAGGTGGTGGCAAGTACTCTGGCGGCCAGGATTTTGGTGACGCCATATCGGCCATTAACCCCGATGATGTTGATAAGATCAGTATTTTAAAAGGCCCGTCGGCTTCCGCGCTTTATGGTAGCCGTGCCGGTAATGGTGTTATATTAATTACAACTAAAAGAGGCGGTAACAGGAAAGAGCTGGGAATTGAGTTCAACAGCACATCATCTTTTGAAAAACAGCTTACCAGCTTAGATGGCAATCAGTTCATTTACGGGCAGGGGAGTTCAGAGCAATTGGTTATTGATGCCGCACAGGCAAAAAATACCCTGTTCAATAACTTTGGTCCCCGCCTTGATCCAAACTTGCAGGTAATAGGTTTTGATGGCGTTTATCGCCCATATGCGCTGGTGAAAAATAATATTCAGGATTTTTTCCGCACAGGTTCAACCTTTACCAATACTATCGCGCTTTCAAATTCAAGCGATAAAGGAAATTTTCGTTTATCGATATCTGATCTACGTAACAACGATATCATACCGGGGAGTAACATGCGGCGCAATACTTTCAACTTTAACGGTAGCTCAAAATTCGGCAAAAACCTAACGGTTGAAGCAAGGGTGATGTATATGAACGAGAATGTAACCAATCGCCCTTCACTGGCTGATGACCCCGGTAACATTGGTAATAATTTTATTGGCCTGGCTAATAATGTCGACCAGTCTTATTTTAAAACCGGTTATAAAGATGTTGAGGGTAATTACGTAGAGTGGGGTGGTGGCCAGTACAGGCTTGACCCATACTGGGTAATTAACGAAATGAGCAACCGCACCAAAAAAAACCGTATGATAGGTGGTTTGCAGGCTAATTACGTTTTCACCAGCTGGTTAAACCTGCAGGGCCGTGCATCAACCGATTTTACATATTTTGATTACGAAAAATTTAGTCCCAGATCTACACCGGGTTCATTAACCGGCAGGCTGGAAACTACCAATCAAAAAATACAAACTACCGAGGCGGATATGTTATTAACCGCTCAGAAACAGGTAACCCCATCGTTAAATTTATCTGCAAGGTTAGGTACAAGTTTATCACGGAGCCAGGCACCGGGTTATACAGGCAATTATATAGATATGGTAGCAACAGATGCTATCAGCTCTAATAGTTTTTCTGATAAAACAATTTTGCAGGCCTCTCCAAGGGAAATGGAAACCAGATCAGTATACGGCTTAGTTACAGCTTCATATAAAGGCTATTTATATGTAGATGCAACTGTGCGACGCGATGCGGTATCTACGCTTCCGGCGGGCAGAAACGCGTATACCTATCCATCAGTATCGGGTAGTTTTGTATTTACTGATGCTTTCAATATCCCTAAATCTGTTCTTTCTTTTGGTAAGTTAAGAGTTTCGGGTGCCGAGGTAGCAAGTAGTACAGATGCCTATATGCTAAATTTAGTATATGCACTTAGTCCGCAAAACTTTAATGGTACCCCAATGGGAGGTATAGGAACATTGGTTTTACCGCCGAATTCGAGCACATTTAAACCAACACGCACAAGATCTTTTGAAGTAGGCGCCGACCTTAAATTCTTTAATGACAGAATTGGTTTAGACCTTACTTATTATACTTCAAAATCAAGGGATCAGATAAATATTGTTAATATTCCTTTATCATCTGGCTTCCAGCAAAGTTTGCTTAATGCCGGTGTTATTGGCAACAAAGGTATTGAGGTAACCTTAAATACCCGGCCAGTTGTAAGCAAAGATTTTAGCTGGGATCTGAATGTGAATTTCGCGCGCAACATCAACAATGTAGAATCGCTTGCTGATGGTGTGCCTTACTTAACCTTGTCTGATGCCCGCTGGTTAGGTACATCAGTAGTTGCGAGGCCAAACACCGCCTACGGCGCCATATTAGGCTACGGTGGGCAAAAAGATGACCAGGGTAACGCCATACTGGACCCGGTTACCTTAGCGCCATTGCAAACGGTAGACCGCGAAGTATTAGGCAAAGGTACCTGGAGCTGGACCGGTGGTTTAAGCAGCTCGTTCAACTACAAAAATTTTGGTTTAAGCTTTGTTGTTGATATTAAACAAGGTGCAAGCCTGTTCTCGATGACTAACTTATTCAACGTAATAAGGGGTGCCAGCTTAGTAACTTTACCAGGCAGGGCCGAGTGGATAAAGTCTGAAGAAGACCGCCAAACAGCAGGCCAGTCTATTGAGCAATGGACAGCAGCCGGCAAAGTTAGGGGATATGTTCCGCAGGGTGTGGTACAAACCGGTACCGATGCGGGAGGCAAACCTGTTTACGCGCCAAATACCAAAGCTGTTGACCCTTCAATATACTGGGCTAATTATTATAGCGATGGCAATGGTGTTGCAACTCCATTTATTTATGATGCCAGCTATATTAAAATGCGCGAAATAACGGTAAGTTATAATATCCCAACTGCCATTTCATCAAAGTGGGGCATCAAGAATATGTCGGTAGCATTGGTGAGCCGCAACCCGTTCATCATACATAAAAATGTACCCAATGTTGACCCTGATTCTAACTACAACAATGGCAATGGGCAGGGGCTTGAATATGGTTCATTACCATCAAGAAAAAGCTGGGGCTTTAACTTAAACGTAAAATTCTAAAGATATATTGACTATTGATAATCATATAGATATGAAAAGACATATAAATAAAATAGCCATCATGCTTTTAACGGTAGCCACATTGCTGGTATCCTGTAAAAAGTTTGAAGATTTTGGAGATTTGAATACTGATCCTACCAAATCAAGCAACCTTGACCCGGTTAATCAGCTGGTACTTACGCAACTGCGCTTTTCTGGCGAGCTAACCATAAACGAGCGTACAAGCATAATTATGACTATGCCGCTGGTACAACAAATTGGCGGCGCATATTATACGCGCTATGGTTTTGAGTATGTAAAGAACAGGCAGTACATGTCTGAAATGTGGGAGCTTGGTTACCCTAACGATGTATTAAACATTGTTGATGCTGTTGAGCGCTCTGCAAAAGACCCGCTTAAAACAAATCTTAATGCTATGTGCCGCATTATGAAGGTGTACATTTTTGCAAGAATAACAGATTTGTATGGCGATATCCCTTACACACAAGCAGGGAAAGGGTATGTTTCGGGTATAGTACGCCCCGAGTTTGATGCCCAGAAAGATATTTACAACGATTTCTTCAAAGAGCTTACCGAAGCATCGGCACAGTTAAATGCATCAAAAGACAATGTAGTTAATGATATATTTTACCAGGGCAATACCGCCGCATGGAAAAAATTTGCTAATTCCTTACACCTTCGTTTAGCTATGAGGCTGAGCAAGGTTGATCCCGATAAAGCAAAAGCTGAGGTACAGGCTGCATATGCGGCAGGAGTATTTACCGATGCGGCAGATAATTGTATAACCCGCCACGCCGATGTACAAAATAGCTATGCTGATATTCGTGGTAATGGCATATCGGTAGCTATTAACCAATACCCGGACGAAGGCAGGCCACGCATTTGCAGCACATTACTGGATGCGATGAGCAGCGCTAACGACCCCCGCTTAAAACCTATTGCCCGTAATTACTGGGTTAACCCCGATAAGCCATCAGAGCGGCTTGATGTGACCGATGCCTTAAGAGCTGCAAATATCCCGATCATAGGCGTAGGCCCGGGTAAATATAACTATGACGATTTTCTGGGGGCTGTTAATGTAGACCTTGGTGGCGGCCGTATTGTACAGGTGCCAAATAATGGGCAGAAAGTGCAACTGGCAAACTGGATGATCACAAATGATGCGCCATACTTCCACATAACTTATGCCGAAACGGAGCTTTTATTGGCAGAGGCTACTCAGCGATGGGGCTTAAGTTTAGGCGTTGATGCAAAAACGCATTTTGAGCAAGGCGTAGCCGCTGCAATGAAACAATTAGCACTGTTTAAAGGCGGCCCGGTTTTAACCGATACCCAAATACAAAACTTTAAAACAGACAACCCGCTTGCACCGGGTAAAGAGTTAGAAGCGATTGATACGCAACTTTGGATAGCCTTATTATTAAACGGCCCCGAGGCTTATGCTAACTGGCGCCGTACAGGTTTCCCTGATTTAAAAACGGCTACCAATGCGGAATCAACTTCGCTGACTACGCCACGCAGATTTGAATACCCGCTCACCGAAACGGAACAAAACGCCACAAACATTAATAAAGCCATAGCGAATTTAAGTGGTGGTATTGATGATTGGAACGCAAGGGTTTGGTGGGATAAACAATAATACATGATAACGATGATGAGAAGGAATATTTGGTGCGCTGTATTACTGGTGTTATTTATGTGCAGCTGTAAAAAAAGCGCGAGATCTGAAGTTAAGATCGATGATGATAAAAAACCGGTAGCTGCTGCATCCTTTAGAGTTGTGGGTTATTTACGGGAGTATAATGTTGTTGATGGTAGGGCTATCAAGTTTGATTTTAGCAAAATAACCCACCTCAACATAGCATTCCTTAACCCAGATGCGGCCGGTAACTTTACCACACTAAGCGGTTTAAAGGAACTGGTAACTGCTGCGCATGCCAAAAACGTAAAGGTTTTGGCATCAATAGGCGGTGGGCTTGCGCCGGCTTACTATACAACTTTAATAGCCGATAATGGCAGCCGCGCCAAACTGGTAAGCAGCATAGCGGCATTAACAGATCAGTACAATCTGGATGGTATTGATGTTGACCTGGAAGGTAGTTTTGTTGATGCGAATTACGAAACCTTTGTTGTGGCCTTAAAAGCCATACTTCAGCCTAAAGGTAAATTGCTTACTACAGCCATAGCAACGGTTTATGCCACACAATACACTAACAAGGCATTGGCACAATTTGATTTTATCAACATTATGTCGTACGATAAAACCGGCCCGTGGAAACCCGAAAAACCCGGTCAGCATTCACCGTATTCAATGGCGATTAATGATTTGGATTACTGGGGTGGTACACGCGGTATAGCTAAAGAAAAGCTGAGCCTTGGCCTACCTTTTTATGGCTATGGTTTTGGCAGCGGCGTACCCGAGGGTATGAGCTTTTCAGACATTATTAAACAGTACCCAGGGTCGGCAGATAAAGATGAAGTAACCGTCGCAGCAGGTGGCACCATGTACTACAATGGTGTGCCAACCATTAAAAGTAAAACTACGCTGGCCTTGCAAAAAGCAGGTGGTATAATGGTATGGCAACTGTTACAGGACGATGCCGGTTCAAACTCGCTGTTAAACATTATAGATGCCGAAGTAAAGGCATCGACAAAATAAGGTATTAGATTATAGAATTTTAAAACATAAAAAATGAAAAAGATCTATCAAAAATTATCATTCCTGCTTGTTTTGCTGGTGGTACTCACTGCCGGATGCAAAAAAGATATTGTAAAGGAGCAGGAAGATGCTAACCCTCTTCAGCCGCGCATATTTGACATATTAAG
>NZ_JAQBOI010000154.1 GCF_028288105.1 Mucilaginibacter sp.
TTGGTTTTGTTTTTCTCGTAAAAAGCATTTTGAATACCTACCAATGCCGATTGCTTGGCGCGTTCCAACTCGGTAAGGGTAAACCCAAATTTACGGGCGCGCTCGTTTTCGGCAACAACGCTTTTTACCGCGTTCTCCAACCCATCGGGTTTGGAAACAACCACCGATGAAAATGCATCCTGCTTGCCAATTAAAGGGCCATAGCTGGTACGGGCATATAAAAATGGTGGTTCGGGTTTTTGCTGCAGTTCGCCAAGCCTTTGGTTTAACATAAAGTTAAATAAGGATATACGTACACTTTGCATGTAACCTGTAGTAGTTTTTACAACGCTTTGCGGATGTTTAACTACAATTTGTGCAAGCGTGTACGGAAACTCTTTATCAGTAGCAATTTTAACAACCGTACCGGGTGCAGGTGCTATATTATATTCTGTTCTTGGCTTGGGTGCAACAGGGTTTTTTAATCCCGAAAAGTTAGCTTTTATCAGCGCTTCAACACGCTTTACATCAAAATCGCCAACGGCAATCACCGCTTGTAGGTTTGGGCGGTACCAATCAGCATAAAAGCTTTTTATGGTTGCAGCATCAAAGTTTTTAAGGATATCTTCTTTACCAATAGGCAATCGCGAAGCATATCTCGAATTATTTAACAACACAGGTAAAGTTTGAAGGCTTAAACGCTCCTGGGCGTTCTTACCACGCACACGTGCTTCTTCTAAAACAACACCACGCTCTTTATCTATCTCGGCCTGGTCAAAAGTTACATAACCGGCCCAGTTGGCTAAAATGTTAAAACCTTTTTCAAAAACAGCAGCACTATCAGTAGGTAGTGGCAACTGGTAAACGGTTTCATCAAAAGATGTGGAGGCATTTAAATCCGCACCAAATTTTACTCCCGATTTTTGCAGATAATCTACCAATGCATTCTTTGGAAAATCGCGTGTGCCGTTAAAGGCCATATGTTCTACAAAGTGTGCAAGGCCTTGTTGGGCATCGGTTTCTAACACAGAGCCCGCTTTGTTTACCAGGTAAAGCTCGGCACGATTTTGCGGCTGCTCGTTATGGCGTATGTAATAGGTTAGGCCATTTGGCAATTTACCTATAAGCACATTATCATCAACAGGGAGCAAAGTAGCCGGGCGCAATGCTGCCGCGGCAGATGTTGGTTTACTTTTTGGGGATGGAGCGGGTTTTCTTTTTACCTGTGCATTTGCACTGCCAGCTGCTATTAATAACGCCAGTGCTACTACAGATAAACTTCTGTTAAGGTTCATAGTTTAATTAAAAGGGAATATTTTACTAAGATGCTAAACGAATATCTTAGTTACAAATTGTTTTATTGATCTTTAAATGCTTCCTGCATCATTTGCTGCAGTTCTGCCTGGTGACTTTGCACCGCTTGTTGGCCCAGCAAGGCGCTTTTTTGCATAATAACCGGTTGTTTTTGATTGAGTTTTTTACCCAGCGGTGTGTTATAAAATGCAATAAGGCCTTTTAGATCGGCCTCGGTAAATTCTTTGGCATACATAACCGCTATTTGGTCTTTTAGCAGGTCCCAGCTAATATATTTAGCCATAAACTGGTTCATAACGGTTAGGAACTTAGCCCGTTTGTCTTCGGGGATGTTAGCGGTTGCCTGCTTCATCATGGTAGACATGCTGCTTTGAAACAGGGTGTCTGCTCCCGCTGCCTTAAGCATACTCTCGGCGGCTTTTAAATGTGCCGGGGTAATGTTTGGTGTGGTTTGTGCCCTTGCTACTCCACAGAATAGCAAGGCGATTATTAAGAATTTATATTTCATGATCTGATTTTTTGTAGAGACGCAATACTTTGCGTCTTTTTATTTGCATTGTTTTATAGAGACGCGAAGTATCGCGTCTCTACGATTACACTAAAATTTATACCTCACAAACGCCTCCATTGCAGCGTATTCTGCCATGCCCAGCCTATCATAATTTTGGGCTGTCTCGCGGTTTCTATCCTCGGCCCTAACCCAGAATTCGCGTGCATCATCCCCCGGGAATACCGGCCGGTCCTTTTGTGATTGGTGTTTGAAGATAGCATTGCGTTTGCGCAATACCTCGGCAGGTGAAAGCGGCACCGCCATTTCAATTTCATGTGTAGGGAACTCCTGCCATGCACCGCGGTACATCCAAACCCAGCAATCGTTCACCCAGGCTTCAGTTTTGCGTAACCTGCGCAATGATTCTATAACGATATGAAAGCATACTATGTGTGTGCCATGCGGGTCGGCAAAGTCGCCGGCTGTAAACACCTGTTGCGGTTTTACTTTTTGCAGCAGTTCCATGGTAAGTTTAATGTCTTCTTCGCCAACCGAATTTTTCTGTGTTTTGCCTGTTTCGTAAAAAGGGAGCGCCTGGAAATGGATATTGCTATCGGGCAGCCCTGCATAACGCGCGCCGGATATGGCCTCGGTTTTACGGATGAACCCTTTTACGTCGCGTATTTCAAGCGAATCTATCTGGTTAGGTTGTTTAACCTCCATAAATTTGCGCATATCCTCATAAATGCCCTTAATCTTTGAGGCGTCTTCGCCAATACTTTCTTTAAAGTCAATAGCAAACTCTACAAAGCGAAGTACATCATCATCCCATACAGCCGTGTTGCCCGATGTTTGGTAGGCCACATGCACATCATGCCCCTGGTCAACCAACCTAATGAAAGTACCGCCCATAGATATTACATCATCATCCGGATGGGGCGAAAAGATAACCACCCTCTTTTTTGCTGGTAGGGCGCGCTCGGGCCGCTGACTATCGTCGGCATTAGGCTTGCCGCCCGGCCAGCCGGTTATGGTATGCTGCACCTGGTTAAATATGTCAATGTTAATCTGGTACACCGGCCCCTGGTCTACCGCTAATTGCGCCATGCCATTGTTATTATAATCTTCTTCTACCAGCTTTAATATCGGTTTGTTTACCCTGCCGGATAACCAGATGACGGCTTTCTTCTTCAATAAATTATGCCAAACACAATCCTTCACCAGCCACGGGGTATCAAAACGTGTAAGCTCTGAAGCCGCGTCTTCATCCAGCACAAATTCTACCTTGTCTGACAGCTGCAAATAGGTGGCCGGCACATCGCCCGACATTTCACCTTCTACAGCTTTTTTAATAATAGGCGCCTTCTTTTTGCTCCATGCCATCAGGATAATTTCGCGCGCCT
>NZ_JAQBOI010000061.1 GCF_028288105.1 Mucilaginibacter sp.
TTTTGAGTAAGTGTTATATTTTTAGTGAGGTGGTTTATTAAACCGAACTCTCCAAGGTTCTCTATATTGGTTTTCTCTTCGTTCTCGAACATATTATTTTTTATTACACAGATTATAAAAATCAACCGCAAAAATACGAAAGCTTAATGCAATAACCTTATCGTAATTGCTTTATCCGCTTACAGTTAGCCCGATTGTAATATTTACCATACAAATAATTAATTAACACATGGTTAATATATATAAGTTATTTTTACTTTACTAAATACATTTATATGAAAATCAGAAAATTACTCATTTTTTCCGCGTTATTACTTTTTATTGCAAGTTGTAAGAAAGACAACACCCCACAGCAACCAACAGACCCAATTGTAATACCACCGGCGCCAAAACCTTATACGATAATTGAAGGTTTTGAGACCGGTACCAAAGCTCCATATGCCGCCGCCAACGTTCAATTGAATACTGGTACCTGGAATTTTAACGATGCTTTAATAGGTGCTCTTGCTACCGATGTTAAAAATGGTTCAAAAGCTGCGCGTATACGTACCGGCGACATTAGCATGAAATTTGATATATCTGGTATCGAAAAAATAATCATAAAACATGCAAAGTTCGGTAGCGATGCAGCATCAACCTGGCAATTAATGATGTCTGTTGATAGTGGTAAAACCTTTACCCAATTAGGTGCCGATATTGCCGAAAATAATACGACCCTGGTTACCGATTCTTTTACGGTTAGTACCACCAAACCTGTTCGTTTCAGGATCCAGAAGCTTGGTACTACCCGTATTAATATTGATGATATTACTTTTAAAGGTACAGGCGATGCGGGTATAGTAGTAGGTGTACCAGATACTGAAGGGCCTGATACTACGGCATCATCATCTAATACCACACCAAGAGGTGTTACTGTTGGTGCAGATGCTCCGCCAACTACAGGGGATAACAGCGATATGCTATTTGGAAATCCATCTGGCGCGCAACCTGCTGTTGTAATGATGGATAATTACTTAATTGATATGGGTTATTACACAGAATCATACAACAGTACCAAAGCAGAACCTAACTGGGTAAGCTGGCATTTAGATGCTTCCAACATTACCAATGTATCATCGCGCTTAAATAATTTTGCAGCATTTAACGGTTTACCTGGTGGTTGGTTAGCAGTACAAAGTGGCAGCTATAATTATTCCAAATATGGTTTCGACAGAGGGCATAACTGCCCATCTGCAGATAGAACAAGCTCAGTAAATGCTAATTCTTCTACTTTTTTGATGACCAATATGATTCCACAGGCACCGCAAAATAACCAGCAAACCTGGAATAATTTAGAAGGTTATTTACGCGAACAGGTAGTTGCCGGTAACGAAGTGTACATTATTATGGGAAGTTATGGTACAGGTGGAACCGGCCTTAATGGAGCTTTAAATACCATTGTATCTGGTAATGTACGAGTAAATGTTCCCAGTAATGTTTGGAAAATAGCGGTGATTGTACCCGTCGGCAATGGAGATATTAGCCGTGTATCAGCAGATACAAGGGTAATAGCAGTTAATACACCAAATATAAACACTATCAATACCGACTGGAAACAATACCGTGTTACGGTACGCGATATTGAAACTGCAACCGGTTATAACTTACTATCAAACCTGCCACAGAATGTGCAGGATGCTGTTGAAACTAAGAAAGATAATTTATAAAATATTCCTTTTTCACGCATCATTGCGAGGTACGAAGCAATCTCAGAACTATGCATAACGAATATGCTTAAAAAGATTGCTTCGTACCTCGCAATGACGCTTTTTTATTGAGCTATCTTACAGCCCCAAACTTGCTGAGATCTCCAGCATTCTTTCAATAGGTTTTACAGCTTTTTCAATGATGTGTGCCGGAACTTCAATTTCCGGCATTTCATTTTTTAGGCACAGGTAAAGCTTCTCCAGTGTGTTCCTTTTCATGTGCGGGCAATCGTTACAAGCACAGGTATTATTTGGCGGCGCCGGTATAAACGTTTTATCCGGGTTCTCTTTTTGCATCTGGTGTAGTATACCAGCCTCTGTCGCCACAATAAATTCCTTTTCTGGGCTATTGGTAGCATATTTTAATATCCCTGTAGTAGATCCTATATAATCTGCCATCTGCAATATAACTTCCTCACATTCAGGGTGTGCCAATATTTTAGCATTAGGGTAACGCTCTTTCAGCTTAGTAATTTTTTCCCGGCTGAAGATCTCGTGTACCATACAGGCACCATTCCAAAGTACGAGGTCGCGGCCTGTTTTTTTAGCTACCCATGCTCCCAAATTTCTATCCGGACCGAAGATAATTTTCTGCTCTTTCGGCAGGCTTTCTACAATTTGTACTGCATTGCTTGATGTACAAACTATATCACTTAAAGCCTTCAATTCTGCTGTGCAGTTTACGTAAGTTATCACCAAATGGTCGGGATAATTTTCTTTAAACTTTCTAAACAGATGCGGCGGGCAGCTATCAGCTAAAGAGCATCCAGCTTTCATATCCGGTAACAAAACTTTCTTGTTTGGTGATAATATTTTTGCTGTTTCGGCCATGAAGTGTACACCGGCAAAAACAATAATATCGGCATCCGTTTTTGCTGCCTGCTGAGATAGGCCAAGGCTATCGCCAATATAATCGGCAATATCCTGAATATCTCCTTCCTGGTAATAGTGGGCCAGTATGACAGCATTTTTTTCTTTTTTAAGTTTTTCTATTTCGGCAAAAAGGTCTAACGACGGATCTATGTATTCGTCTGCAAAACCTTTCACTTTTATTTCTTCGAAGATATCCATTCCACAAATCAATTAATAATAACTCTTTTTATATATATAAATAAAACTATTGTTATTAAGGTGTTAGTTATGTTTAAAAGTCGTTCTGCTATTTACTTGAAAAGTTAGTTTTCAATACTTATTAACAGTTACTAAGCTCTTTTTAGTTTTTATTTTGCTGATTTTAAGATTAGTGTGACAAACAAGTTTTAATTTAAATACTTATTTGTTGATAATTACATGCTCAATAAAATGTTAGTTTCGTTGTAATATCGTCTTACAAATCGATCAAAAGTAAATGTAAAAACTGTAATTTTCAGGGTTATCAACATTCTGTTTATTTTCTAAGTTTTTACTTACACAAAGTTAACATGTTTTATACCCCTTATTAACATAAAGGCTAATTTTACACAATACACATACTAAAGATGACCAGAACTGTTGATTTCCTTGTAGTAGGATCGGGTATAGCCGGATTAAGTTTTGCACTAAAGGCTGCAAAGCATGGTAAGGTACTGATAGTTACAAAAGCTAACGAGGATGAAAGTAACACTAAGTATGCCCAGGGTGGTGTTGCTGTAGTTGTTGATAAAAAAGAAGATTCGTTTGAAAAACACATAAATGATACCCTAATTGCCGGTGATGGCCTATGCGACCCCACAGTTGTGGAAGCCGTTGTTAAGGAAGGTCCGGAACGAATTCGCGAGATTATTGATTACGGAACCAATTTTGATAAGACAAATGAAGGCATTTATGACCTTGCAAAAGAAGGTGGCCACAGTGAATTTAGGGTATTACATTATAAGGATATCACCGGATTTGAGATTGAAAGATCATTGTTGGAAGAGATTCATCGCGAACCAAATATTGAGATACTAACCCATTATTTTGCTGTAGATCTGATAACCCAGCACCATTTAGGTGAATTTGTGGGCAAATCATCAGAGAATATTAAATGTTATGGGATCTATGCTTTTAATACCGAAAATAACCAGGTAGAAAAAATAGAATCGAAAATTACCATAATGGCATCTGGCGGTGCAGGGCATATCTATTCGGTAACTACCAACCCGGTTATTGCTACCGGCGATGGTGTGGCCATGGTTTATCGTGCCAAGGGTAAAGTACGTAATATGGAATTTATACAGTTCCACCCTACTGCATTATATAATCCTGGCGAATATCCTTCATTCCTGATATCCGAAGCGGTGCGTGGTATGGGTGGTGTATTGAGGCGCACCAATGGTGAAGAATTTATGCAGGATTATGATCCGCGTAAATCTTTGGCTCCTCGTGATATAGTTGCACGTGCTATCGACTCTGAAATAAAAAAATCAGGTGAGGATTTTGTTTACCTGGATATCCGCCACAAAAAGAAGAAGGATATTATGGAGCATTTCCCTAATATATATGCCAAGTGTTTGGATATTGGTATTGATATGACCCGTGATATGATCCCGGTTGCGCCTGCTTGTCATTATATGTGTGGTGGTGTAATGGTAGATCACCAGGGCCGTTCATCTATTCAACGCCTTTATGCTTGTGGCGAATGTTCATCAACAGGCTTACATGGTGCTAATCGTTTGGCTTCTAATTCATTATTAGAGGCTTTGGTTTTTGCACACCGGATCTATAAGGATGCTATTGTAAACTTTAATGAGTTAGAAATACCTGCCAATATCCCCGACTGGGATGAAAAAGGTGTACAATTATCAAACGAGGATATTTTGGTTACACACAACATCCGCGAAATGCAAAAATTGATGAATGACTATGTAGGTATCGTCCGTTCCGATTTCCGTTTGGAAAGAGCTATGCGCAGGCTACGTTTGCTGTATGAAGAAACAGAAGATTTCTATAAGAAAACTAAACTATCCGTTAAGCTTTGCGAGTTAAGGAACTTGATTCAGGTATCTTATCTTGTAGTAAAATCGGCAATGGCCCGGCACGAAAGTCGTGGTCTACATTATACAACTGATTATCCTGAGCATCAGGAAGTTTTAGAGGATACAGTGTTTTAATGCTTTATTATAGGAATGAGTAAGCCTAATAGATTTATCGATATTATTATCAGTATCATTTGCGTTGTAATAATGGGTCAATTATTCTTTTGGCCAATTATAGGCGGCTTTATTTTGATGCCCAATGATAATATTGTATTGATATTACTTCTTATTAGTGTTATACTTAAAAGGCACAATAAAGTAAATTGGCAACCTATAGTCTTTATTTTATTGCTGCTTTTTGCGTTCAACGTTATAACCGTTTCACTTCATTTTGAAGAAAGCGATTTAACTGAAACCCATGTTTTAGCAAATATCGGTGGGCTAAGTGTTGAGCCTATTGCATTTTTGATTCTGATAATTTATATGATAATTAACAGAAGTACTATTAAGCACTTCATAAGGAGGATATTTTTTGAATCGGATGAAGAAAATGAAAGTAAGAGTAAAGAAAAAGTTGATTTCTATTACGATATGTTTAGCAAATTTACACCCGATGAAGTGAACGAGGCATTAAATATAATCGACGATTACCCTCATGAAGCACAAATTGCTTTGACAAAAGTAGAAAAGGAAAAAAAGATATAAAGCGAGCGGAAAACGGGATTCGAACCCGCGGCCTTCAGTTTGGGAAACTGATGCTCTACCAGCTGAGCTATTTCCGCTTATATAATATTCAAACATAACAAAAGTAAATCAATCACTAAATCAATAATTCACCAAATCACTAATTAAATTATGCCTGTTATACTGCCTGTAAAAGATAAATCACCCGTATGGGGAACTGATTGTTTCATTGCTGAGAATGCTACTATTGTTGGTGATGTGGTAATGGGTAATAACTGCTCGGTATGGTTTAATGCGGTTATCCGGGGTGATGTACATTACATAAAAATAGGCGATAATACCAACATACAGGATGGCGCTGTTATACACGCTACCTACTTAAAAGCGCCGACTAATATAGGTAATAACGTATCTATTGGCCATAATGCCATTGTGCATGGCTGTACGCTGCATGATAATGTACTGATAGGTATGGGCGCCATTGTAATGGATGATGCCGTAGTGGAGCAATATGTTATAATAGGCGCAGGATCTATAGTGCTGGAGAAAACCATCTGCGAATCGGGCTACTTATATGCGGGCACTCCCGCTAAAAAAATAAAGCCTCTTACTGCTGAGCAAAAGGCTTTATTAGATAAATTACCGCAAAACTATATCATGTATTCCGGTTGGTTTAAGGATTAACTACTTCTTTTGGAATAGTTATAGGCTCTTCTGCCTCCCAGTTTGGTCTTAATGTGATCTCCTTTTCGTAGAGCCAAATGTTTTCCGGTTGCGACTTTTGCCGCACGTTACCACTATCCCATCGCCCATTACGGTTGTCATCGTATATTATTCTAACCCTGTATTTGCCGGTTAAATAGTTTTTGTAGACAATTGATGTGCTTTTGCTGATAGGATCACTCCGCACTATCGTTTTTGCTTCGTCCATTAGCTCTACCACGTAGCGTTTGCTGCTGTCTGGTACGGTTACCTGTAAAGTTAACTGGCTGTAGTTTTCAGGTTTATCGGCTTCAAAATTTATACCCGTTCGTTTATTTTTATCACCGTATATATCTGTAAAAGCGGCTTCATTTAAAACTAACTGGTACTTGCTGCCTACCCGCCAACGATATTTAATTAATACACTGCGTGTGTTTGAGGTATCTTTTTGAATAGTAAAGTTGGTTACATTCACCGAATCCTGGCTTAGCGCTATCAACCCGTTCTCAAAACTCTCTATAGGCAAATTAGCCGTAACGCGAAGGTCTGTATTCGGCTTAAGCCTGTTATCGCGGTTAATGCCATATTTAAAAGATAAAACACGTACAAAGCTCTCTTTGCGCCCTTTAAGCTGATAGATAGTATCTACCGGTTTATTATTATCGTAGATGGCTACCCTTAACGAATCAAAATCCATATTACGCATAAAAACAAGCGCGGTGTCTTTGGTTTTACTTATTTCGTAGATCTTTTGATTATCCAGTGCCGGTGGATATATCACCTTTAACGATGGATTGTTTAACCGCTTATTAAAGACAAGTGATAGGATCCCATCAGGTGTAAATTTCTTTTCGGATAAACGGAACTTCTCTGGTATTTGTTGAAATAACGAAAGCTTGATGTTCGAGGTGTCTTTATTAAGAATTATTGATTTCTTAGAAAAAGCGATCAATTCTTTATCATTATCAAATATCTTATTTGGGCTGGGCTCCTTTAACGCATAAATTCGGTACTCACCATCGTGCAGGTTGTTCAGCGAGAAATTACCCGATGAATCTGTAGTGGTAAAAATGGCGGGTTTCTTTTTTCCGAAAAGAAGCGAGTCTTGTTTTATCGGGAAGATCATCACCGTCGCTTCTTTCTCTTTTTCCTGGGTTGTGCTGTTGATCACCGTTCCCGACATGCTTAACGAATCGATATGCGGGCCGGTCGAAAACACGTAAGTAAAATTTGTGAGCGTGTTGCTTTCGTTAACATCTTGTATGGCTTTACCAAAGTTGATAACGTAGGTGGTGTTTTTTTGAAGTGTGTCTTTAAAATCTATTGTCAGCGTTTTTCTGCCGATCTTATATTCCGCTTGTTTTTCTTGCGCCGGGCTAATGCTTATTTCCTGGTACTGATTGCTCAGTTTAAAAAATTCATCAAACTCCAGTTTAATTTCTGTGGCCGCGAAATTACGCGTCATGTTTTCGGGAGTTGCCTTCAATAATTTTGGTGGGGTAAGGTCGCGCGGCCCTCCCTGGGGTTTTTGGATGCTTGCGCAGCCGTAAACCAATAAAATCACCATTAAGATGAATAAATTTTTGCTGAAAAAAGCCGGTTTTGGATTTAACATTGTTTTTATGGCCTATAAACGATTTTTATCTTTTTATGAATTGCGGTATTAAAACTTTGAAAAAATGCTTTATAAACGATATTGTTATAATAAACTGATTTATAGGCTGTTATAACCTTATCTGGATACATGAACCATTAAAACCGACACATCCGACGGTGACACGCCTGAAATTCGGGATGCCTGGCCTAAAGTGCGTGGTTTTATCCCCATCAATTTTTCGCGTGCTTCTTTTGAAAGTGAAACCAGCTGACGATAATCAAACTCGGGATTAATTTCCCGGTCTTCCATTTTCTTCATGCGGTCAACAATTTCTAATTCTTTTATAAAGTAACTCTCGTATTTGATTTTTATTTCAGCCTGCTCAATTGTTTCTTTATCATAGCCGGATAACTTATCTTGTAGTGAGTTATCTATTCGCTTTAACTCATTAAAACCTATTTGTGGGCGGCTCAGTAAATTAAACAATTTAGCGCTTTGGTTAATTGGCGATGTTCCCGATTCTTCCAACAAAGCGTTTACTGCAGATGGGTCAACGCTTTTGGTTCTGGTAAAGGCGACTATATCATCCGAATTTTTGATCTTCCTGTTCACCTTTTCTAAACGCTCATCGTTTATCAGACCTAACTCGTGGCCCATTGGGCTTAACCTTATATCCGCATTATCCTGGCGAAGCAACAAGCGGTGCTCCGCTCTTGATGTGAACATGCGATAAGGCTCCTCGGTACCTTTAGTAACCAGGTCATCTATTAAAACACCAATGTACGATTCTGATCTTTTCAGGATCAACTCGTGCTTATCATTTATTTTTTGATGCGCGTTAATCCCTGCGATAAAACCTTGCGATGCTGCTTCTTCATAGCCAGTAGTACCGTTTATTTGTCCGGCAAAATACAGGTTGCTTATCAATTTTGTTTCCAGCGTTAAGCCTAATTGTGTAGGCGGGAAAAAGTCGTATTCAATTGCATAACCTGGGCGGAACATTTTTGCTGTTTCAAAACCCGGGATTTGGGTCAATGCTTTATACTGTACATCCTCGGGTAACGATGTAGAGAAACCATTTACATAGATCTCAACGGTGTTCCATCCTTCAGGTTCAACGAAGATCTGGTGGCGGTCGCGTTCAGCAAAACGATTAATTTTATCTTCGATAGATGGGCAGTATCTTGGGCCTAAACCTTTGATCCGACCGGTAAACATTGGCGACTTTTCAAAGCCTTCTTTAAGCGTTTCGTGTACTTTGGTATTGGTATAAGTTATCCAGCAGCAGCGTTGATCTTTTACCAATTTAACATCGGTGTAGGAGAAACGACCACGTTCTTCATCACCCCACTGCTCTTCCATAACTGAGTAATTTAGGCTACGCCCATCTACACGTGGAGGCGTTCCTGTCTTCATCCTACCCGATTCAAAACCCAGCGTGATCAATTGTTCCGTTAAGCCCGTTGCCGCTTTTTCGCCTGTGCGGCCTCCGCCAAATTTCTTTTCACCTATATGGATAACCCCATTCAGGAAGGTGCCATTTGTAAGCACAACTGCATCCGCTTCAATCTCTACTCCTATTGATGTACGCACACCGGCAATGGTATTTCCCTTTACTAATAGTGAGGTAACAGTGTCTTGCCAGAAATCAACATTTGGTGTTTTTTCTAACGCAATACGCCACTCCTCAGCAAACCTTGCCCTATCACTCTGTGCACGCGGGCTCCACATTGCAGGCCCTTTAGACAGGTTAAGCATCCGGAATTGCAGGGATGTTTTATCGGTTATAATACCCGAATATCCACCCAATGCATCAATCTCGCGCACTATCTGCCCCTTGGCTACACCGCCCATTGCAGGGTTACAGCTCATCTGTGCTATAGTCCCCATGTTCATGGTGATTAGCAAAACAGATGAACCTAAATTGGCAGCAGCAGCGGCAGCTTCACAGCCCGCGTGCCCGGCACCAACTACTATTACATTATATTTCTTAAACATATAACCTCCATGTTCCACGTGGAACATTATGTGATTTTTTAATCTGATGTTCCACGTGGAACGTTTAAAAATGAATACAGCGCAAACGCGCCCCAAACACCTTCTAATACTACAAATGGGTAAAAATCTATCAAATACGACGAGAAACAGCATATTCCCGCACCTAAAAAGTTCATTCCCGTATATATTCTTCCCTGTGCCGATACCTTCTTATACATATTCAGCAGGAATGCTATCAATAAAATGATAACACCAATAGAAGCAATAATATCTGACGTCTTCATGTCCTTACGCTTCTTTTAATTCGCCCAATTCAATCCAGCGAGTCGTTTTAGTATCAAGCTGTTTGTTTAGGTAGGTGATCTTATCAGTTAGTTTGGTCAATTCTTTTGGGTCGATATTGGTGGTGTTTAACTGCTCGTTTGTTTCCACAAGCTTAGCCTCAATATCGGCAATTTCCTTTTCCAACCCTTCAAATTCCTTTTCTTCTTTAAAGCTTAGCTTGGCTTTCTTTGCTGCTTCTGCCTGCACAGTTGGAGCAGCTACAGCTGGTTTTTTATTTTGTTGTTTGGCTTCTTCCAGATCAATACGGTAAGAGGTATAGTTTCCGTTATAAATTAGAACCTTGCCCTCTCCTTCCATAATAAATAACTGGTCGGTTAGCTTATCAAGTAAATACCTATCGTGCGATACCATTATTAATATACCCGGGAAGTTGGTTAAAAACTCTTCCAGTACATTCAACGTATCAATATCTAAATCGTTGGTAGGCTCATCCAGTATCAAAAAGTTTGGGTTCTTGATAAGGATGCTCATTAGGTGCAGGCGCTTCTTCTCGCCCCCACTTAGTTTGGAAACCATGCCATACTGCTTGGCTGGAGGAAACAAGAACAACGTAAGCAAAGCCGAAGCCGATATTAGTTTACCATCGGCCATGGTGATGAACTCCGCGACATTCTTTACTATATCTATAACGCGTTCATCTTCCTTAAAGCTTAAACCCGACTGGTTAAAATAACCAATCACCGTAGTCTCGCCCTTTATTATCTCTCCGCTATCCGGCTGCAGGCCGCCTGTAATTAAGTTTAACAGGGTTGATTTACCGCTACCATTTTTGCCGGCTAAACCAATGCGGTCACCTTTTTTAAATATGTAGCTGAATTTATCGATATAGGTATTGCCGTTAAAGCCTTTACTTATGCCATGCATTTCCATTATCTTATTGCCCTGGCGCGATGTTTTTACGCTTAGCTCAACGTTTTGTTTAGGTCCGTTGTTTTTTGTTTTGCCTTCCAGGTCATAAAAGGCATCTATTCGCGATTTTGACTTAGTGCCGCGGGCTTTGGGTTGCCTGCGCATCCATTCCAGCTCTTTGCGTAACAAATTGGAGTTCTTTTGAAACGTTGCTTCATCAGATGCTTCCCTTTCTGCCTTTTTCTCCAGGTAGTAACCATAATTACCAAAGTAAGGGATGATCTTACCTTTGTCTATCTCCAAGATCTCGTTACAAACGTTATCCAGGAAATACCTGTCGTGCGTAACCATCAGGATGGTTTTGCTGCCTTCGGTCAATAATTTCTCTAACCACTCAATAGTATCAATATCAAGGTGATTGGTAGGCTCATCTAAAATATAAATTTCGGGGTCTTCAATTAACAGTTTAGCTAAAGCTAAACGTTTCTTTTGGCCACCTGATAGCGTGCTAATGTGCTGGTTAAGGTGATGTATGTCAAGTCTTCCTAAAATAGTCTTAATCTTATACTCATATTCCCAGGCATCAATCTCGCTCATCTCCTCCATTACTTTATCCATCTCCTTCATGTTCTCCGGGTCGTTCTCTAACAACTCTTCGTAACGGCGGATCAATTGCTGCTGGATATTATCAGCATGAAAAATATAATCGCTGATGCTAATGGCACCTTTAAAATGCGGGTCCTGCTCCAGGTAGCCAACATTAAGGTCTTTACTTTGCGCAACTTTACCTTCGGTTGGCTTTAACGAACCGGAAAGTATTTTTAACAAGGTTGATTTACCCGCCCCATTTATACCAACAAGCGCAACCCTGCGGCCGCGGTTAATGCCAATGGTTAGGTTTTTAAACAACCAGTTATCATGAAAGGAATGGCCTAAACTCTCGGCCGAAATATAAGTGCTCACTAAATAATATGTATTTTATCTGATGTATATATAAAAGTGCCCGTTGCACATTCTAATGATTTTTTGAACATGGCATGGGCAACTGTAATGCCTTTAATGCTCCTGTATTTTTTTAACCCACCAATTAATAGCGGATCTATAACTTTAAATATGCCGCCAATTACTTTCTCTAATAAGCGGGTACCCTTCCGGCCGCCTATCAGCATTGATGGCTGATAGATATGCAGGGTTTCTAAGCCAAGCTTTTTAATGTCGTCTTCCAGCTCGCCCTTCAACTTAGTATAGAACATGGAGGAGTTTTTATCTGCCCCAATAGCCGTTACCACATGAAACTGATTAACGCCGTTTTGCTTAGCTAATTGCGCCAGCTGCAAAGGATAATCATGATCTATCTTTCGATATAACCTTTCAGCGGGTGTTTGGCTTTTGGTTGTCCCCAGGCAAGAAAATAAAGCGTGCCCTGTGATAGCTGCGGCATGCTTATCCAGCTCATCAAAATTTATGACCAACTGAACTAATTTTTTATGCTGAACAGGTAATTCTTTACGTACCAGCACTAATACCTCGCTATACTCCGGCTGTTGCAGCAGTATATTCAGTAAATTACTGCCAATAAGGCCGCTTGCGCCCGCTATAATTGCTTTATATGCCATTATGGTCAGTTTTAACGTGCAAAAATACGCATAATTAAATTGTGGAATAAAGATTGTGTGTTTAAACATATATTTAATTACATAACATTTATTATCCATTAAAATTAGAGAAATGAAAACAGTATTTCACGCAGCAAGCGAAAGAGGATATAACGATATAGGTTGGTTAAAAGCCAATTTTTCATTCAGCTTTGGCCCCTACCACAACCCGGATAAGGTTCATTTTGGCGCCTTAAGGGTTTTAAACGACGACTTTATTGCTCGCGGCAATGGCTTCGGCAGTCACCCGCATGATAATATGGAGATCACCACGATTGTTTTGGAAGGAGCATTGGAACACAAAGATAGCATGGGCAACAAAGGGATCATAAAGGACGGCGATGTGCAGGTAATGTCGGCCGGTACGGGTGTAGTGCATTCAGAATATAACCCGTCCGAAACAGAAGACACCTTATCACTACAGATCTGGATCTTCCCGAAAGTAAGGAATATTCAACCCCGTTACGATCAAAAAAACTTTGGTGACAAGTTTGTGCAGAATGAATTTACCACATTGATATCACCCATAAAAAACGATAATACCCTTTGGTTAAACCAGGATACTACCTTTTCTCAGGGCAGCTTTGATGCAGGCCAACAGATAAATTACACCATAAAAATACCTGGAAATGGCGCGTATGTGTTTGTTCTTGAGGGAGATATCAACATTGACGGACAGGATTTAAACAAAAGGGATGCCCTGGGCGTTTATGAAACAGACGCGTTTACAATACAAACCAACAGCGAAAGCCGGTTATTGATCATAGAAGTACCGATGTTATAAGCTGCGCCAATATAAAATTTCGGTAGCCAAAACATTTGGCCAATGGTTTGTTTATAACTGGCAAGTAATAAGAAACTTATGGCAGAACAAGTAATTACCGGATATAAAAGATGGCTGGAGGGCATCGGTGAGCAAGGCGTGTTCTTCAAAAACTTTTTTCGTAACATTTTTAGGGGCGGTTTTGAGTGGTCGGAGTTTGTGCGCCAGTGTTACGAAATTGGTTATCGCTCCATGTTGCTGGTAGGCATCACTTCCTTTATAATGGGTTTGGTGCTTATCCTGCAATTAAGGCCATCTATGTTAGAAATGGGGGCCGAAAGCATGCTTCCAAAAACACTGGCAGTATCTTTTATCCGCGAAATCGGGCCGGTTATTATAGCTATTATTTGTGCTGGGAAGGTAGCATCGGGTATAGGTGCCGAACTGGGCAGCATGAAGGTTACCGAACAGATTGATGCCATGGAGGTATCTGGAGCAAACCCGCTGCAGTACCTGGTAGTTACCCGTATTTTGGCAACCAGCCTAATGATACCTTTACTTACAGTGATAGGTGATGCTATAGGCCTTTTTGGTGGATATTTGGCATTAAACTTTACCGATGATATTTCCTTCTCGCTTTATTTTCACAAATGTATTGCCTCGCTTGAGTTTATAGACCTTTTCCCGGCGCTTGTAAAAACGGTATTTTTTGGCTTTGCCATTGGTTTTGTGGGATGTTATAAAGGTTATAACTCTAACAAAGGAACCGAAAGCGTGGGCCTTGCGGCAAACTCGGCCGTGGTAACAGCTTCCTTATGGATCTTTGTTATTGATGCCATTGCCGTACAAATCACCAGCTTATTATTTTACAGGTAAATTATGGAAACAGCAACAAAACATACCGAAGAAAATAAGCAAACCCTTAAAAACGAGGTGGTGGTTGATATTGACCATATCAGCAAGTCGTTTGGTACCAACGAAGTATTAACAGACATATCCCTGAAGCTAAAACGCGGGGAAAATGTGGTTGTGCTGGGTAAATCTGGCCAGGGCAAATCTGTTACCATACAATGCATCGTTGGCCTGCTTACGCCAGACAAAGGCACTGTAAAGGTATTTGGCGATGATGTGGCCGAAATGGACGCAGATGAACTGAAAGAACTGCGTACAATGGTTGGGTTCCTGTTTCAGAGCGGGGCATTGTATGATTCTATGACGGTTAGGGATAACCTTGAATTTCCGCTTACACGAGTTTTAAAATTAACCGACCGGGCCGAGATCGATAAACGTGTTGAGGAGGTGCTTGACGGGGTGGGTTTGCTTGACGCGATAGATAAAATGCCGTCAGATCTATCCGGAGGGATGCGTAAAAGGGCAGGATTGGCACGAACAATGATCGTACGGCCCGAAATAATGCTTTATGACGAACCAACTACCGGGCTTGACCCCATAACGTCGCGAGAGATAAGTGAGTTGATCCTGAACATGCAAAAGAAGTATAAAACATCATCCATCATAATTACCCACGATATGGAATGCGCAAAAATTACTGCAGACCGTGTTGTGATCATGAATGAGGGAACATATATAGCCGAGGGCTCGTTTGATGAGCTCAAAAAATCGGAAGATACATTGGTAAGATCATTTTTTAACGAAACAACATGAAAACCACATCATCGCAAAAAATAAAAATAGGCGCGTTTACCGTAGCAGGATTGGTAGTGCTGCTCCTGGCTGTATTTTATATAGGCAATCAAAAAAGCCTTTTTAGTTCCACCTTTAGGGTTTACGGCACATTTAGGAACGTAAGCGGGCTTACTGTTGGTAACAACGTACGTTTTGCCGGGATAAATGTGGGTGTGGTTGATGCCATAAATATTGTTACCGATAGCTCGGTACGTGTAGATCTTACGCTTAATAATTCTGTTAGGAAATTCATTAAAACCGATTCAAAAATGAGTATTGGCAGTGATGGTTTAATGGGCGATAAACTGGTTGTTATAGCGCCGGGAGGTATAAAAAGCAATAAAGAGATAGAGGAAGGTAACGAACTTGGCTCTATTAACCCGGTTGATGTAGATAAGATCATAACTAAGTTAACCAGGATTGCAGATAATGCCGAGACCTTGACTACCGACCTATCGCAAATTGTAGCAAAGGTTAATAGCGGCAAAGGAAGTATCGGCCGGTTGTTAAACAATGATAAAATAGCAAAGGACCTGGAAGGTACGGTTAGGCAGGCCAACACAACCATGAAGGGCGTACATGCCACTACGGCCACCCTAAACGAAGACTTGAAAGCGGCACAAAGCAACTTTTTATTAAAAGGGTTCTTTAACAAGAAAAAGAAAGCAGCCAAGGCTAAACAGGATTCTATCAAAAAAGCCCAGGAGAAGATACAGGATGCAAAAGAGAAGGCAGCTAAAGAAGCCGCTAAGAAGAAGGAGGATAATTAATAATAAACCTAACCGGTCATCCTGAACTTGTTTCAGGATCTCATAGGACTGTGGCGATATTGCAAGAGAGGTGCTGAAATAAATTCAGCATGACATTGGAGTAGTACAAACAAAAAAG
>NZ_JAQBOI010000184.1 GCF_028288105.1 Mucilaginibacter sp.
CGGCCACGCAGCATATCAAAAAATATCCAGGTAACACCTGCCGCGGCAGATGCTGTTGTGCTTGTAGCCAGTGCCGTAACGGCTAAATGATTTGCACCAAATGCCGAGCCTGCATTAAAACCAAACCAACCGAACCATAATAATCCGGTACCTATCATTACGTAAGTGATACGTGCGGGTGCGTGGTTTGCTTCGTTACGGCGTTTTAAAAATAATGCCGACGCCAATGCCGCCCAACCTGCCGACATGTGTACAACTGTACCACCCGCAAAATCAAGCACGCCTAATTTAGCCAACACACCATCCGGGTGCCAGGTAGCGTGCGCCAGTGGCGAGAAAATGAATATAGAGAACAGTACCAAAAAGATAATATATGAGTTGAAGCGGATACGCTCTGCAAATGCACCGGTGATAAGCGCCGGTGTGATGATAGCAAACTTTAACTGGTACATGGCAAATAATAACAGCGGAATGGTTGGTGCTGCCTTCCAACTTGCATTACCTAGCATACCTTTCATCATAAAAAAGGTTGATGGGTTACCAATTATGCCGCCAATGCTATCGCCAAAGGCTAAACTGAAACCAAATATACCCCAAAGCACCGTAATGATAACCATACACACAATACTTTGCAGCATTGTTGATATTACGTTCTTTTTATTCACCATACCGCCGTAAAAAAAGGCAAGTCCGGGCGTCATTATTAAAACAAGCGCTGTTGACATCAGCATCCAGGCAATATCACCAGTGTTAAAGTTAGATTTTACTGTTTTATCATATTCTATCGAAGGAAAAATAAACGTAAGTGATAAAATAACCAGAATTACAAAAAAGGGAAAGTAACGTTTCATATCAAATTAAAACCATTTATTAAAACGGCCTCAATTTATACATTTTTACGAGATAATTTTGCAAAAAATGAAACAATTATAGGAATTTCATTAAAAAATCAGGAAAAATTCCAAATATTATTAGCAATAATGCAATTACAGAAGAAAACACTACCAAATTAGTAGAATACGAAATTTCATTCGGAACAATTTCTGCCCTTTTCAAAAATAAATTAAGCGGGATCTTAATATAATAGAATAGACCAACAACAGTAGTAACCGCGCCGGTAATTAATAAACCCATTAGCCATACATCATGCGTTTGCTGGTAAACGCTATAAACCGCCGAAAACACAAACAGCTTACCCGTAAACCCGGCACTTATAGGTATCCCGGTTAAAGAAATTAAGACGATAACAAAACAAACCGAAGCAAGCGGGTATTTAAAGCCAAGGCCTTTGTAATCGCTCATGTTGGTGATGCCCTCGTTGTTCTCAAAATAATTGGCCAGCGCCAAGGCGGCAATGTTGGCCAGGCCATACATTAACAAATAATAGGTTAAAGCCGATAAACCTTGGGTATTAAATGTGACAAGTGCCATTAAAGCAAAACCGGTATGCGCAATACCCGAATAGGCCAACATTCTTTTTACACTATTTTGTAAAACAGCAGCAAAATTGCCCAATATCATGGTAAGTATACCAATGGCCGATAATACCAGCCTGAAATCAAAACCTTTCCAGTTATTATAAAAGCCTTGTTGGGCCACAAAAGGTGCTACAAAGTTTACAACTAATGCAAAAGCAGCAATTTTTGGCAAGGTTGACAGATAGGCCGTTACCGGCGTAGCTGCACCTTCATAAACATCGGGGACGTAAAAATGCACCGGAACAAAAGACAGTTTAAAGCCGATACCGATAAACACTAATGCTAATGCAAACGACACACTCAGATTATTTGCATGCAAAAGCCCGGTTGCCATTTGCTGCGAGAACAGATCGAGCGAGCCGCTATAAGCATATATCAGCGAGATACCATAAAGCATTACTGCCGATGCCGCAGCACCAAAAAGCACATATTTTAAACCGGCCTCCGTGCTTTTAGCATTTTCGGTACGGTATGATGCCAGCAGGTACGACGAGATGGATACCATTTCAATAGCGAGGTAAACCGATAACAGGTTTGTCGCCATCGTCATTAAATGCAGCCCCAATACCGAGCCTACTACGATGCTGTACAAGTCCGATAGACCTTTTTTATGTTCCTGCAGTTTTCTGTCCCAGGCAAAATACAGCAATAATATAAACGCCAGCACATCAATAATAAATTTAAATGCAATTGCGGTGCGGTGCAGTATCAGCATATTACTAAATATGGGTACGGCATCTGCCCCGGTTATTGCTACCTGCTGCAGAACCTTAAATATTACCAGCAGCATGCCCACGCTTGCCACTATGCGGCAAAGCTTGGCGGAGTTTTTCCCAAATAAAAGATCTGTTACCAACACCACTATAAACAGTACAGTTAAATAAACTTCGGGCATAAAGTAGGGCAAGCTGCCTAAAACATCATTTAACTGGGCGGTAATGTGGGGTAACAGATCCTTCATTTATATTAGCGTAATACGTTTTGAGTAAAAGCAATTAAGGCCAACACCGAATCATTTATTTTACCCAACACCAGCGATGGCATAATGCCCAATACTAGTGCGATAAGCGCCAGCGGCAGTAAGGTAGCCGTTTCGCGGAAGTTGATATCAGTTAACGCTACTTTCCAAACGTCGCCACCTTTTAGGGATACACCACCGAAAAACATACGCTGCAATGTCCATAAAAAGTAAGCGGCACTCAGCAAGATACCTACCGAACCGCAAATGGCCATCCAATAAGGCAGCAAGCCATTAACCGAATGCGATTTGAATGCGCCTGCTAACGAGAAGGCTTCGGCTACGAAAGCGGAGAAACCCGGCAAACCTAACGATGCGAAGAATGCTATCATTACGTAAACCGTATAGCGTGGCATCAGTGTACCTAATCCACGGAAATTGTATATATCTCTATCATGTACACGGTTGTATATCACCCCTACTAAAAAGAACAGCATGGTTGATAAAAACCCGTGACTAACCATTTGAAGCACTGCACCGCTGATACCTTCGGCAGTATTAGAGGCGAGGCCCAGCAATACAAACCCCATGTGCGATACAGATGAATAAGCTATCATGCGTTTTAGATCGCGTTGCGCAAGGGCGTTGAACGCGCCGTATAAAATAGATATCACACCCAGTAATCCTAACCAAAATGCCCCGGATAAAGCCACATCAGGGAAAATGCCTATACAGATACGGATGATACCGTAACCGCCTATTTTCAGCAAGATACCTGCAAGAATAATAGATACCGGGGTTGGCGCTTCTACGTGTGCATCGGGCAACCAGGTATGTAACGGCACCACCGGAACTTTAATGGCGAATGCAATAAACAACACCACAAAACCAACGGCCCGGGCGGGCATACCCAATATAGTAGCATGACTAAAAATAGAAAACACCGAACCCTCTATATAATTAGCCGGGTTCATCATGTGGATGATATTGAAGGTATGGTTACCGGTAGCAGGATCTTTAACCGACAGATATAAACCTACCATCACCAGCAGCATAAATACCGAACCGAATAAGGTATACAGGAAGAATTTTATAGCTGCATATTCACGCCGTGCGCCGCCCCACATGCCTATCAGGAAGTATAAAGGCAGTAACATTAATTCGTAAAAGGTATAGAACAGGAAGAAATCCAGCGCACAAAACACGCCTACAACAGCCATGTCCAGCAGCAGGAACAGCGCGAAAAACCCTTTAAGATTACTGGTTATCTCCCAGGATGCAATAGCAGCGATCACCATCACCAGCGAGGTCATCACCAATAAGGTGACAGATATACCATCTATCCCCACAAAATATTCAATCTGCATTTTACCCATGGCGCCTAAGTCGAGGCTTATCCAGGGTAGTTTTTGTACAAACTGAAACTGATCTTCATGATTAATGCCCGCGAACGCCGCCCCTGTTTGAAAGTGCAGATAAATATATATACTGAAACACAATTGCAATAGAGTGGCAAATAACGTTATGTATTTGAAACTCGCACGCAATGATGATGGCAGCAACAGAATAACTAAGCCAAACAGTATGGGTGTAAAAATGAGCAGGGTTAATATATTCATCAGGTCCAGATCAGTTTTAAAATAAATACGGTGATCAGCACTAATAACATGCTGAATAAATAATATTGAATTTT
>NZ_JAQBOI010000185.1 GCF_028288105.1 Mucilaginibacter sp.
AATATCTCCTGCAGCATACTATCGTTACGGAAAGGGGTTTCGATGAATAGCTGCGTTTGCTTGTTCTTCTCGGCCAGGCTTTCCAGTTCTTTGATACTTTTGCTGCGTTCCAGTTTATCAATAGGCAAATACCCGTGGAAAGTAAAGCTTTGCCCATTAAACCCCGATGCCATCAGCGCCAGCAAAATAGAGCTTGGGCCAACCAATGGCACAACCTTTATGCCTTTACGGTGCGCCTCGGCCACGATATCCGCGCCGGGGTCTGCAATGCCGGGGCAACCAGCTTCGCTCATCAGGCCAACATCTTTACCTACAACCAAGCCTCTAAAAAACTCTTTAAGGCCGGCATCACGGTTATGTTTTCCATAATCGTGTATCACCAGTTCGCTTTGCGGGGTTTTTAAACCTGCCAGCTTTAAAAAACGACGGGCGGTTTTTTCGTTCTCTACAATGTACTCTTTTACGCTGTTAATGGTATCAACCAGGTAGGGTGTAAAAGATTGGGCCGCGGCCTCGTCTGCAAGTGGTACAGGTATTAAAAAGAGGGTTCCGTAAGCCATGGTAATGTTTTATATATCATAAAAAAGAGACGCGATGTATCGCGTCTCTACAGTTTTATTATTTCAGTTTTGCAAGCGCTTCGCGGATGCGTGGTATCATTTGTTGGATATCTTCCAGCGTACTTGCCCCTACCGATGCCCTGAACCAGGTAATTTCTTCGCCGGTACCAAAAGCAGAGAACGGCACAAAGGCTACACCCGCTTCTTTTATCAGGAAGAAATTTACATCTGCCGAGTCATTCAGCACTTTACCGTCTGGTGTGGTTTTGCCAATGTAATCAACCTTAACAGTTAAGTAAATGGCGCCCATTGGTTCAATGGAATCAACACTGAAACCTTCGGCTTTTAAAGCCTGGAAGCCTTCGTGCAGCGTGCTTAGGCTGGCTTGTATGTTACCTTTTAGTTTATCAAGGTACGTATTAACGTAGCCATCGTTTTTCAGATATTCGGCCATAGCAACCTGCTCGGCTTTAGGCGACCATGCGCCCATGTGGCCAACAATTGCTTTCATGTGGTTAACAATTTCTGTAGGACCAAAGCCCCAGCCCACACGTACACCTGTTGCTGCAAAGCATTTAGATCCGCCATCAATAAACACGGTGTAATCTTTTAGCTCGGGGCGTAAAGTTACCGGGTCAAAATGTCTGTGTTCGCCAAAGGTTAACTGAGCATAAATTTGATCGTACAATAAGTATAATGGTTTTTCGCCGGCACCGCGGCTTTTGTTTTCGGCAATTACCAGGTCGCAAATTTCTTCCAGGTCTTTTTTATCGAACATGGTGCCGGTTGGGTTCAACGGCGAGCATAAGGCCAGCATGGTAGCACCCTTTAAATGCGGGCGAATGTCATCTGCCGTAGGCATAAAGTTGTGTTCGGCCCGGGTTTCTACCAAAATAGCTTCGGCGCTTGTTAAATCACAATAGTGATTATTGTTCCATGACGGGGTAGGGAAAACCACCTTATCGCCCGGGTCAACCAGGGCCAGGTAAGCAGAATATATTAGCGGACGCGAACCACCGGAAATTAAGATCTGGTTGGAAGCATATTCTAAACCCATCCTGCTTTTTAGAAAAGCCGATACACTTTCGCGCAGACTAAGCATACCATCAGCAGGCGGATAATTTGTTTGGTTATGGTTATAGGCATCAATAATGCCCTCTTTAAGTTCAGTTGGGATGGGATAAATATCAGCATCAAAATCACCAATGGTTAGGTTGGCTATGTTTTGTCCCTGTTTCTTTAATTCGTTTATTTCGCCGGCTATTTTGATAATTTCTGAACCGTGCAAATTTTGCGCTAATACTGATACTTTCATTTATAGATTAATTACAGGGGGCAAAGATAGGGTTATTGAGGGGAAAGAAGAAGAGCCTCACCTAAATCCTCTCTAAAGGAGAGGACTTTGAAACAAGCAAGACATTTCTCCCTCTCCTTTGGAGAGGGCCAGGGTGAGGCCAACAAAAAAGGCGAAGGATCTTACAACCCTTCGCCTTTATATTTATCCTTTAGTATTTATTACAAGTATGCTTTACGTAGCCTGATGATACGGGCCCAGTGCATCATTTTCATGATAGGGTAAACCGGATCGATCTCGAACCATTTGGCACCGAAGTTGGCGCTGTTTGGGCGTTTGTGGTGATTGTTCTGGAACAATTCGCCAAGCATAAAAAAATCGAAAGGGGTTGTATTTTTTGATTTATCGTTATTATCAAAGTTGGAGTAACCGTACTTGTGGCCGCACCAGTTTACTATAGCGCCATGTAAGGGGCCCATAATAAAATGAATAGGGATAAGTAGGTACATCCACCATTCTGTAGCAAATTCTACATAAAAAGCGATGTATAACAAACCAAATATGATACGTGATACGATAGATGAACCTACATAATCTAAAAACTTCCATTCCGGATAGTTGCCTTTAAAGCGCTCTTCAGGTTCTTTCAGTTTTTTCTCGTGTTTGCGATAGCTAATAGCGGTGTAATACATCATCTGGAACACATCTGTGAAGAAGTGCGGAGAGTGAGGATCTTTTTCGGTATCGCTGTAGGCATGGTGCTCGCGGTGCATAATTGCATAGGCGCGCGGGTTTAAATATGATGAGCCCTGAAATACATAGGTCATTACATGAAAGGTACGTTCAAAAAATTTATTGGTGGTAAACATTTTATGAGAAGCGTATCTGTGTAGAAAAAAAGTTTGGAAGAACAGTGACAAAAACCAATGCCCAAGAAAGAAAATTAATATGATCACAAAATTGAATTTAACGTGGATGTATTATTTATAATGATTACAAATATACGATTAAAACGCTACACAGGATTTAAAATTACTGTTAACAAATGTCATTATTACTAAAAAGCCGCTTTAGTTTACACTGAGCGGCTTTTAAAAAAGAAATTATTTCAGGCTTATGCCTGGCTATCTCTTAAGGCTTTGATCGTGTCATGCCCTTCGTTAATAACTTGTTGCTGTTGTGCAATTAGTTGGCTGTGCTGCGCAGTTAAGCCATTAATATCAGACAAAGCCGACTGGTATGCCTTTTTAATAGCATCCTCGCCGCGTTCGCATTCTTCTAAAATACTTTCACGGTCGTGGCCACTAAAGGTAGCTTTAACATCCAACCATGCGCGGTGTATGGTACCACTTGCAGTATTCCCTGTTTCAACCTCGCCACCTGATTGTGCAACTGCTGCACTTAGTTCCTGTACATTGCGGCGGCTATCGTTTGCAAATTTGTCAAACACAGCTACAAGGTCGCTATCGCTTTCACCTAATTCTTTCGACGCTCTATCAAAGCCATCTATCCTGTCGTTGTTAATTTCAATAAGGTCATTTAAAACTTCAATTGATTTTTCTGTGGTAGTTTCCATAGTAGTTTTTATTAGAATTTTATTTACTACTACCAATGCAACCACCATGCCAATATTAATTTTTAATTAAAAAACTTGTCATTATTTTGGGAATACCGGAATATTGCTAACTAATGGCATTTGCAACGCTAACCTTTACTTATCATAAGCAAGCCCATTACGCAAATGCGCAACGGGCTTGCTATGTAAGTATCCAATAAACCGTAATTGTTGTACAGTAATTATTTTATATCAGCGCTTATCATCTCGGTTTTTGAAATCTGTGTGCCGTCAAAATCTGTATAAGTTGCAATAACGCCAATGTTTTTAGCTATATAAAAATCTATAGTACTTACAGTTTTAAATTCATCGGTTTCTTTTATCTGGGTTTCGAGTCTGGTGTGAATAACATTACTATAAGCTTTACCAAGGATGGTTTTATTTATATCCTTTTCTACAACTGAGGTTTTTATTTGTGCGTCTTTATCAAGTCCCGAAAATGGCATAATCTCCGAGAAACCGGCCGCTTTTGTTTCATCCAGATAGTCATATATAACAATGCCGTCTTCTTCTAAATTGCGGGCGGTATAAATATGATTATTATAGCCTAAGTAACTATCTTCATTTATACCAGCAGTGACAGAATGCAACAGGTGAAAAGTTTTACCATCAAATACTTTTGTTGTGGCGGTCATGGTGTTAATGGTCGTATCAACTTCGGTTGGCATCCCCTCTTCTATTAAACTTTCGTTGCGGTATGACCATGTAGAATTTGCGGTTAGAGGCTGATAATCGCCCGAGCCGCCTGGTGCGCCTTTCTCTTTTGTACAGGCACTAAAAATTGAAATAATCGCGATTAAGGTAAAGATGTTTTTTTTCATTCTATAAGGTTTAGCAGGCTTTACGCCTTTTTAAATTGTGATGACATTAATGCCCAACTCGTAATATACCTATACTTTCAAACATTACACGCATTGACGCTATATTGTTACAAGTGTTACACTATGAGGTAGATTCTTTTTTTAAGAAAACAAAAAAAGACCGCCTTATGGGGGCGGTCCTTCTTAGTTAAATTTAGTTAGTTAGTTGTTGTTATGCTTTTTCGCTTTTGGCAGATTGGTTAATGGTACCTTCGGCAATCTGGGTAAGCAGTTCATCAGTTTGTTTTTCTTCCTGCAGTGTTGCATCCAATAACTCAACAGCTTCGGTGTAGCCTAATACACCTGCCAAAGTTTTAAGTGTACCATAGGAAGCAATTTCATAATGCTCTACTTTTTGGCAGGCAGAAATGATACCGGCATCGCGGGTAATACTACCATCTTCGGTGCTTTCAACAATCTCTTCCGATTCTTTAATTAAGCCGGCCATAGCTTCACATTTTTTTGCAACAGCTTTTTCGCCTATTGATTCAAAAACCGACTCCAAACGGGTAATTTGATTTTCGGTTTGCCCAATGTGTGTTTCAATTGCACCCCGTAATTCTTCCGTGGTCGCTTTTTTAGACAGTTTAGCTAAAGCTTTGGTCAAATGTTTTTCGGCCCAGTAAATGTCTTTTAATTCATCAATAAATAATTCGTTCAATGCAGATTCTTCAGCAACCTCTGTAGTTTCGGGTGCTTTTTTCGTTTTAGTAGTTGCCATAGTGGTAGATGTTTAATTTTTTGTGTACAGTAATAACATCGCCAAAGGCTATAAGTTTTACATATGTAGAAAATTATTTACTTATAAAAATACTATGCACCCTTTTTACTCTTTAAACTTTCCATCAACTGATCATAAAGATCATTGCTCTTAGTTTTATGTGGTTTAAGCTTTTTAATGGTAGCCCGTTTCCCTTTTGATTTTGCTTTGATGATCTTTAGCAGTTCATCATTGTACTCGTCCTTAAATTTCGACACATCAAAATCTTCGGCATATTGGTTGATCAGTGCAAGGCCTACGTCCAGCTCCTTTTTGCTAACGTTTACATCATCGGCAATATTTAATTCACTGGTATCGCGTATTTCCTGCCCAAAACGGATGCGGGTTACCACCAGCACATTATCAACCGGGTGCACAATACACAGGCTTTCGGTACTGCGCAATACAAAACGGGCAAGGCCCGCCTTTCCTGATTTTTTAAGGGCCTGCAGCAGTAGCGCATAAGCCTTGTTGTTTTTGGTATCGGGCTCGGTATAGTATGATGTTTCGTAAAACATAGGGTTAACATCACCTATATCTACAAAACTTTCAATTTCTATCACTTTACTTTTTTCTGGAGCGGCAGCTTCAAAATCAGCTTCCTCAACTATTATATAGTCGTCATCCATTTTATAGCCCCTTACAATCTTATCATAAGGCACCTCTTTGTGCGTTTTCTCGTTAACACGTTGGTAGCGTATCCGTTCGTGGTCGCGGGCGTCCAGCATATCCAAATCAAGCGTACTGGTTTGTACTGCCGAATATAACTTAACAGGGATACTTACCAGCCCGAAACCAAGCGAGCCTTTCCAGATAGATCTCATAACAAAACAATTTAATCAGATTATTATAACCCTTAAAAAAGCGAACGGTTTTAAAATGAGAATATTAACTGCTTTTGAGATGCGGTTTTCTCCAGATAATTAACCACCAGGCGAGTTCGGCGGTCAATAAAATGCAAATAGCAAATATGGCGGCTTGTATAGATTTTGGTGTGGATGAAAACGCCCCTGCTAATGCGATGAAGTAAACACCAAACGGCAGTATCATTATTACGCATAAACCGGCTACATTCAGCGGGATTTTAAAAGGCCGTTTTACATTAGGCGATGTTATGCGGAGTTTGATAAGTGAGATATACTCCAGCGATAGGCCCGCGCCATAAACGGTAACATCTATAATAAGCAGTTCGGCAAATGGCCATAGTATCATAAAGCTTACCACTATTGAACAAATAATGATGGATACATAAGGCGTTTGAAAACGAGAATGCAGTGCATTTAATTTTTTTGGTAACAGCCCATCCCCCGCCATTGCTTTTGGCACGCGTGATACCGACAGCAGTACCGCCGCGTATATACCCAATGAACTTGCCATACCGCCCATGGCTAATATAGCGCCCAGCCAATGGCCGCCCACTCTTTCGCCCAATGCAGGGAAACCATTCTCCAGGAATGCATTATGATCAATGCCTGATTGCTGCGCTACCATTATGGCAAAAAAGTAAATTACTATTACCAAAGCAAAAGCGGTAAGGGTAGATACTAAATAAGAGCGCACGGGCTTTTCTACCTCTTCGGCATAAGTGGTAATATTATCCCAACCCAGGCAGTTCCACATAACGGTATACAACGCCATGCCAATGGAAGAGAACGGCAACCCATGTAAGGTTTGTGATGGGATGCTGATACTGCCGCCATGCTGATAAATAACCAGCACTATTAATATAATAAGCGGCGATAGTACCGCCGCGCCTAAAAACAAAGCCGTGCGCCCCACCGGCACAATACCCAAAATGTTTAACCCGGCCGATAGCCACACAATAACAAGGCAAACGGGTATGCGGTATTCTTCTATCCCCGTGAAAAAGAACGAGGCATAGGTAACAAACAGCACGGGGTAAATAGCCAGGTCAACAAAGGTGTAGATCCATGTCCACCAGCCTTCATAAAAACCCCAGCGGGTACCCAACGCGTGCTTCACCCATTTGTAATAACCACCGGTAACAGGCATCATGCTGTTCAATTCTAACACCGTAAAAATGGCGGGTACATCCCAAAGCAGCGGGGTTACAAGTAATATTAAAAATGCGGCATGCTCGCCCGCATAGCTAAGTAAGGGTTCCAACCCGTAGGGGCCACCCGAAACCGTAAAAAAAACAAGCGCAATAAGCTGGAAGGGTTTAATCTTTCTGGTTATAACGGGTTGAGGCATGGCGCATAAAAATATTATTTTTATGTTAATCCCCCTCCGTTACAGCATATATTTTTATAAAAAGCTTATCCTTTGTTGTTTAATGGCTATACTAAAACCGCACCGCCATCAACAACAATATTTTGCCCTGTACCATATTGCTGCTTTATTAGATAAGTAAAGGCCAGCGCGATATCATCTGCTTCGCCAACACGTTTCAGCAACAGTGCATCGCCTGTGTCTTTATAAAGGGCCTCCCTATCGGCATCGCTCATACTATCCCACAGGTTGGTCTTTACCACACCCGGCACAACGCAGTTAACACGTATGGGTGCAAGCTCAACGGCCATTGCCCTTACAAAACCTTCCATAGCGCTGCAAATACTGGCAGCCACGCTCCAGCCACTGCCCGGCCTTGCACCCGCAACACCACTGGTTAATGAAATTGAACCGCCTTTATTAATATGCGGAGCCGCGTATTTAACCGCCGCGAAAGCGCTCCAAAAACGCAGGTTAAAAAACTGGCGGGCTTTCTCTATCTCAGTTTCGGCAATAATATTCAGGTTAAGGTTTTCACCGGCGGTATATACAAGGTGGTCGAAACTGCCTGCGTTATCAAAAAAGTTTTTGATATTATCTTCCCGGCTCAGGTCTACCGCGAACCCTGTGCTGCCTTGCGGCAATTCTTCTAACGCTTTATTTATACGTTGCTGATTGCTTGATACAATAACAATATCGGCACTTTCTGCTGCTGCCAGTTTTGCGGTTGCTAAACCAAGGCCTGCGCTGCCGCCCAATATAATTACTCTTTTGCCTGCTAAAGGCTTTGTTTGATTATCCATAATGCTAAATATTTATGGTACAAATTTCGGGCGCGGAGCTCTGCATCCACTTACCAAATGGTAAAAACGAAAATTGGCAGTTAAAATATTTTACTTTGTATTTTTACGGATACGACTTAACGATTGCGGTGTGATACCCAAATACCCAGCAATATCTTTCAGTGGAACACGCCGCACAATATCTGGCTGTTGTTGCATAAAAAGATGGTAGCGTGTTTCAGAGTCCTCACCCAGGTAGGCATTCCTGATCTTTATCTTATCCATCAGCTTTTGCTGGGCAATTTGATCTATCAGTTCTTTTAGTCCGGGTATTTGCTGGTATAGGGCCAGTAGTTTGGTTTTGGTGATGGCCAGCACTTCGGTATCACAGGCAGCCTGTATACCCTCATCGGCAGGCACTTCATTATTAAAGCTATACAGGATGGTACAAAACGAATCTTCCTTTAAAAAGAAATGGGTAAGCTCCACACCTTTTTTATTGGTTACCATAATGCGCAGCACCCCGTTACAAATAAAGAAGAGTTCGCGGCAGATATGGCCGTCTTTGAATAGCGGGTCGCCTTCTTTATAAAAACGTGGTTCAAAGGCAGCGTTGATCAATTCTTGCTCCTGCGGATTAAGAAACCTGTGTTGCTGCAAGAAAGTAATTAACCTGTTGGGCATGGTAAGCAAAGATAGGGGAATGAATTAGCACTTATATTGGATTTTTGTTGGAGTGCTTTTCATCGGGTTGTAGCGAAATGAACGCCAGTCCGCTCAATCCGGATTATGTCGGCTGGCGCATAGTGCAGGCATGTATAATGCGTTCAAAAACTTAGCGTAGCGATCTCATGAACGTAGTGAATAAATCAAGTCGACAAAAAGGCTTCTTTGCCGCACAAGGCCTTTGCCCTGCAAACCGGGCATAACCACGGGCTGGAATCTTTTGCCCCACTCTCGTTCGCTCTTGCCCCGCGCTTCTGCAAAATTTCCTATGCCCTTGCCACGCACAAGGCCACCATTGTTCTGCCCGCTTTCGCCCGAAGCTGTTTTGCCGACAGAGGGAGGAAAGTTGTCAAAGACGCGAAGTATCGCGTCTCCCGCCACACCACTTCCGCGTTAGGGATTGAAGCGGATACCGGCCCTGCGGCTAAGGCCTGTGCGCGTATGAGCGTAAAGCCCGGGCCGAAGGCAACGCCCAGCCAATCAAAAGTGTGCTTATTACACATCCATCTCCACACATCCGCAAAATTTTTGCACATTTGCAACTCAGCATCTTACATCCCAAAATGGATCAGTATTTTATAATAGATTTCGACAGCACCTTTACACAGGTAGAAGCTTTAGACGAATTAGCACGCATCTCATTAAAAAATCACCCCGATAGGGAAGCTATCTATAAACAGATAGAAGACCTTACCAATGCTTCAATGGAGGGGCGGTTGTCGTTCACCGATAGCCTGGAGCAGCGTGTAAAACTGCTTTGCGCTAACCGCGACCACTTGAAAATGCTGATTACCCATTTAAAGAAAAAGGTATCTACATCGTTTTCCCGTAATACTATATTTTTTAAGAACCACCAGGATAAAGTGCTTATCGTATCCGGTGGCTTCAAGGAGTTTATTACCCCGGTTGTAACCGAATATCACATTAAAAAAGAAAACATCTATGCCAATACTTTTGTGTTTGACGAAGAGGGCAACATTATAGGGTACGACCGCGAAAACCCACTATCGCAAGAGGGTGGTAAAGTGAAGCTTTTGAAAGAGCTGGACCTGCCCGGCGAAATTTTTGGCATTGGCGATGGTTACTCCGATTTCCAGCTGAAGGAATCGGGCATGATCAAAAAGTTCTTTGCGTTTACTGAAAATATAGAGCGTAAATCTGTAGCCGAAAAAGCAGACCATATTACGCCCAGCTTTGACGAGTTTTTGTACATAAATAAACTGCCAAGAGCAATATCTTACCCTAAAAATCGCATAAAATGCCTTATTGTGGGTAATATAGACGACGAAGCTTTGGCACAGATGAAACGCGAGGGTTATAACCTGCGCCATCGCGATAGTATAGAAAAAGAATATTTGGACGAGGCCGGTGTGTTGTTCTGCGATGAAGCAAGCTTGCCAAAACCCGAGCAATTGGAAAACGCCGGGCGCTTAAAAGTAATAGGTTGTTTTGGCCGTGTAAACCGTAAACTTGCCGAGGCTGCCTGCGAAAAGGGTATCATTATTTTTGACGACCCTAAAGCAAACCCACGAAATAATGACTTTATCCCCCGCAGGGTAATTGCCTTTATGAACGAGGGCAAAACGCACATGAGTTGTAATTTCCCCGATTTGCAGCCGCCGCGTATTAACAACGCGCACCGCCTGATACACATCCACAAGAATGTACCCGGTATACTGGCTCAAATAAACGAGGTATTTGCCGAGCACAACATTAATATTGTTGGAGAGTTTTTGGTGACCAACCCGCAAATAGGTTACGTAATTACCGATGTTAATACCGGTTATGACACCCAGGTACTAAACCAACTAAAAGCTATTGAGCAAACCATAAAGTTTAGGTTGCTTTACTAAAAGCTTGTTGTTGAACAAGTTTTACATTGTAGCCTTCACCACAATATAGGGCGATAGTGCTTTGCTATCAACAGGTATAATTTTAGTGAATACCTTTCCGGCAACCCAAATGGCTTTTACAATGGCTTTTGACAGTGCTTTCTGTTCAGATTTATTTTCCAGCCATACGGTGAATTTGCCATGATAGTGAGCTTCCACGTCTTTTAACCCAAGGGCTTTGCAGCTATCTTTTAGCAGGTCAAGATCCATACTGCTGATATTGTGCTTGTCGTAATTCTCTTTATCAAAATTCTTTTGCACCCAGCCATTAACACTTTTAAAATTGGGAAGGGTAATAAACAGGGTACCGCCGGGTTTTAAAAATTTAAGGTGTTCGTTAATGATGAATTTGGTATCGTTAAAATGCTCTATCAACCCAAAAGAAAGCACCATATCATACTTCTCGGAAGGTTGATAGGTGAATAAGTCGGCTTCAACGATGTTAATATCGCCGGGTTGCAGGTCGTTTGCCGCAAGCAGTTTATTTACCAGCTCTGGGTGAATAAAATAATCGAGCAGGGTAGTTTTTAGGTGCTGATATTTTTTAAGGTAGATGGAATAATACCCCGGGAAACCGCCCAGCTCAATAGCATTCTTCACGCCTTTATCGGCAATTATTTTAGCCAGTATATCGCCAAAAACATAATTGGGCTTTAGTTTAAATATAAGCCCTTTACGCGATTCCCAAAACGATTTCCAGAAGGAACGGTCGGTTAAATTATTCTCCATTAAATATTTTCAATACGGGTTACCGCTTCAATTTTATTATCCAGTACGCGTGCCGGGTTACCCACCGCAATACTATTATCAGGTATATCTTTTATTACCACCGCGCCGGCACCAATAATTACGTTATTGCCAATGGTTACATCGCCAATAATGCAAACGTTAGCACCAACATCAACATTATTACCCAAACGCGGGCATTTGGTAAATGTACCATCTGCCAGTTTTTTATGGCCGATGGTAACGCTGTTACGCAACACGCAATTTTCACCAATAATAACCCCCTGGTTTACTACCAATGCTTGCCCGTGATATATAATAAGGCCTTTGCCGGCGGTAAGTTTACGGGGAAGCTCGATACCTAAGTTCCATTCCACAAAAAGGCGATAAAATACCAGGTGCCAGCAAAAAAGTATTTTTAGCAGCATGTGGCGGTTAACAATTTGTACCGACCGGAATAAAAACAGAACTATTCGCCCTTTTATATTGCCCCGGTTGGCGCTCCAATCCTGGAATAAATAAGCGAAAAAGTTCATCCTTGCTGCGTGGTTTTGCTGTTAAACTTCATTTATGATGTGAATGAAGTATTCAAAAGTAAAATTTTTAATTTTAGTATCATTATACTTGCTGATAAATGATCTTTGCATAATGAAGGTTGCACTTATAAACACATCCGACTCGGGCGGTGGCGCCGCCGAAGCCTGCATGCGCTTGTTAAAAGCCCTGCAACTACAGGCTGTAGATGTAACCATGGTTGTGCAGCATAAAAAACGGGCCGAAGATGCTGTTTATAGCATAGAGCAAAACATATTCGGTAAGCTGCGGTCAAAGATCAACTTTCTTTGGGAACGATTGACCTTCATGTTTTTTCATGAGCGGGATAAATCTGTACGGTTCGCTTTTTCAACAGCAAACGCGGGTACTGACATCAGCAGATCAAAAGTAATTAAGGAGGCCGATATCATTCACCTGCATTGGACCAATTCGGGATTTTTATCTATCCATGACCTTAAGAAGCTGATGGCCCTTAACAAACCCATAGTTTGGACCTTGCATGATATGTGGGCTTTTACCGGCGGCTGCCATTACGCAGGCCCGTGCAATCACTTTAAAAACCAGTGCGGTAACTGCTATTTTTTACACGCCCCGGAAGATGACGACCTATCGCATGACGGATGGCTGCATAAAAAGGATATGCTTTCTGTAGCTAAAAACTTATCTATTGTAACCTGCAGCAATTGGCTGGGTGAGGTTGCCATGAAAAGCACTTTGCTAAAAGGCTTTATTATCCAGGCTATCCCCAACCCTATTGATACGCAATTGTTTTCTCCGAAAGATAAAGCCACGGCACGGGCGAAATGGAAGATCAACCCATCGGCAAAAATAATTTTATTTGGTGCGGCAAATATTAACGACAGGCGCAAAGGCATTAGCTTTTTGGTGGAAGCTTTACAGTTTCTAAAAAATGAGCCCACACCCGAAATACCTGTAGAAATAGTAATATTTGGTAAGAATAAACATTTTGATACTACCGCATTGCCTTATCCGGTACATCAGTTAAATACCATTAGTTCGCCGGCCGATTTAGCCGAAATATACAGCATGGCCGATGTTTTTGTATCGCCATCAATTGAAGATAACCTGCCGAATATGATCATGGAAGCCATGAGCTGTGGCACCCCGGTAGTAGCTTTTGATACCGGCGGCATCCCCGATTTGATAGACCACCAGGTAAACGGCTACCTGGCCGAATTTAAATCATCTGTTGATTTGGCGGCAGGCATTAATGATGTTTTAAACCTGGGCCACGGGGATAAATATGCTTCTGCCGCGCGATACAAAGTAAAGCGCATGTTTAATAACGAGAAGGTAGCAGGGCAATATATTGCCTTGTACCAGTCCATTTTAACCCCGGCCAACTCATGAAGCCCGTTCTATCGGTAATAACCATCGTATATAACAATGCACGGGATATTGAACGTACCCTGCTATCGGTATTAAACCAAACTTACGATGCTATAGAATACATTGTAGTGGATGGCGCATCAAACGATGGCACGCTGGAAATTATTAAACGTCATGAAGGCCACATAGCCAAACTTATCAGCGAGAAAGATAAAGGCATATACGACGCCATGAACAAAGGCCTTAGCCTTGCCACCGGCGATTATGTGATATTCATGAACTCGGGCGATGAGTTTTACGCGCCCGATACAGTTGCCAAAGTTTTCGCCACTGCGCCTGATGCCGACATTTATTACGGCGAAACCGAAATGGTGAATGATGAGCGCGAAAGCCTTGGCCAGCGCCGCCATAAAGCACCTTCAAAATTTAACTGGCGCAGCTTTAAGTATGGCATGAGCGTGAGCCACCAGGCTATATACATCAAACGTTCGCTTGTTGAACCTTACGACCCAAAATACCAGCTCAGTGCAGATATCGACTGGATCATCCGCGCAGCGAAAAAAGCTAAAAAGATTGTTAAGGTGGATGGCTATGTGGCCAAATACCTTGTTGGTGGTATGTCTAAAGCCAAGCATAAACAGAGTTTGTTAGAACGCTTTGATATTATGAAGCGGCATTATGGGTTGATACCAACGGTGCTTAATCATGCGGTAATCGCTTTTAATTTAGGCTGGTACTGGTTGCTGAATAAAAGAACTAATGATTAAATGTGATTGATTGCATTCCCCGCGCGTCATTGCTGTAAAGGTCAACTAATTCGGTAACAGAATTAGCTTTAAAGAATAAAGCTAAAACGTTATGCGAAACATTAACAATGACCTCACTTTAAAACGTAACTATTTAAATAAGT
>NZ_JAQBOI010000189.1 GCF_028288105.1 Mucilaginibacter sp.
TCCCAGGCAGGCTTTCTGCTTAGGATATATGACCACAAGTAAGCCAAACAGGTTACTCGCTTCGTAAACTTTTTACCGGGTTGGCCAACGCCGCTTTAACCGATTGAAAGCTTACTGTTATAAAGGCGACCATTAATGCAAGGGCACCTGCTAACAGAAATACCCACAACGATATATCGATACGATAAGCAAAGCCCTGCAGCCACTTATGCATGGCAAACCAGGTAAGCGGGAACGATATAACAATGGCAATGGTAACCAGCTTTAAAAATTCTTTTGACAGCATACCTGTAATGCTCACCTCTGATGCACCCAGTACTTTCCTGATGCCTATTTCTTTCACCCTTTGGCGAATGGTGAATGCGGCCAGGCCAAATAAGCCCAGGCTGGCTATAATAACCGCCAGAACGCTAAAGGCTGTGAATATTTTACCGGTACGCTGCTCGGCTGTATAAAGCATTGCAAACTGATCGTCGAGGAAGGTATAGCTGAAGGGGCCGCTGGCATGGAAGCCGTCCCATTTTGTTTTCAGGTCGGTTAAAAACGGTTGCATATCGGCCGTTTTAACCTTTACAATTATTGATCCGTTGCTGTGTCCATACAACATCATTAACGGGGCAATTGCCTCTTTAGCCGATGAGTAATGAAAATCTTTAACCACACCAATTATAGTAAATTCGTGTTGGCCCGAGCGTACAATAGTTTTACCGATTGGGTCTGTTTTACTTAAACCCAGATCGCGTACAGCAGCTTCGTTTACAACAACAGCAGATGAATCCCCTGGGGATGCCGGTAAAAAATTACGGCCTAATGCCATCTTCATGCCCATGGTTGGTACATAGGTTTCATCAACATGGTAAATATTGGCGTGGATCTCGTTATGCGGCTGGTTCATAGCCGTAGGTTTCAAATATATTTGCGTACCATCATTAACGCGTACAGGCACATCGCTTGATATGGTTGCGTTTAACACGCGTTTATCCTGCAATAAGTTTTGTTTAAAAGGCTCAATATTATTCCCAAGCGTATAAGCATCATTTACAACTACCACCTGGTCTTTATCATAACCCAGTTTTTGGTTCTGCATAAAGCTTAACTGCTGATAAACCACCATCGTAGCTATAATAAAGCCGGTTGATATAGCAAACTGGAAAACTATAAGCCCACTACGCAATAAACTACGGTTACTTTGTGTATTGCTATTACCTTTTAGTACACTAAGTATTTTAAATGATGAGATAAAGAACGCCGGATAAATACCTGCGGCAGTACCTACAAACAAGGCTACCATTAATTCAATAGCAATGGCTTTATAGTTTAAATAAAACGCCATGGTAAGGTGCTTGCCGGCAACATCGTTAAAGTAGGGCAATAACAAGTAAACCAATACCAAGGCCAGCGCCATTGCAAACCCCGTAAGCAGTATAGATTCTGCCAAAAACTGCGATACCAGGTTGCTTTTTAATGAACCCAGCACTTTGCGGATACCCACCTCTTTTGACCGCTTAGCCGAAGCCGCTGTAGATAGGTTAGTAAAGTTGATACAGGCCAGTATCAATATAAATGCCGCTAATGCCCCAAATATGTATATGTATTGCAGATCTCCGTTTGCTTCGCGCTCGTATTTGGTATGCGATTTTAAGTGGATATCTTTAATTGGCTGCAGGGTAAAAAGAAACGTGTTTACTGATTTTTGTGCCTCGGCCAGGCTCACACCCATATCCTGTTGAATTTCGGGCACTACGTATTTAGCTACAAGATTTGGGAAATGGGCTTCCAGCTTTTTAGGATCGGTGTCTTTATTTAATAATAGGTAGGTGTAATAACCCAGATTGCTCCATGTTGCCCGCCTGCCGGTAATGTAGGTTATAATGCTTACAAAGCCATCGGCATGGAAATGCGAATTATCGGGCACTTTATTAATAACGCCGGTAACTTTCATTGATTTATCGCCAACGGTAAGCATTTTACCCATGGCAGCTGCATCGCCAAAATATTTTTTGGCCATATCTTTAGTAATCACAATGCTGTTTGGTTCGGTCATGCAACTTTTTGCATCGCCCTCAATTAAGGGGATAGAGAATAGTTCTAAAAAGTTAGCATCGGCCATAACAATAGCGGGCTCTTTAAACTGGCGATCATTATATTTAACAAACTGAGGCGAAAGACCTCCCAGGCGGGTGGACGCTGCTATTTCGGGATATGCATTTTTCATGCCATCGCCTACCGCGATATCAACTGAAGGATAAACGCTGCTGCCACCATTTTCGGCAACTCCCAGGTTTACCCGGTACAACTGGTTTGAATTTGCCGAATAGGTATCATAAGTTAATTCCTGGTACAAAAAGCCGCTAATGAGCATGCAACAAGCAAGCCCAATGGCCAGGCCAGACATATTAATGAACGAGAACACCTTGTTTTTAGTCAGGCTTCTCCAGGCAATTGTAAAATAGTTTTTTATCATGATAGTATGATATACTTAAAATCAATACCAATTATTTAACTAATTAATTATCAGATATTTAATAATATAAGAAAAGCGTTCGTATGTACGTTAACGTAACAGGGATTGTGCGGTTATGATACAGTATTTGAGGAAGATGTAAGAAATAAGAGTCAGGAAACAAGACTTAAAAAGCATTCTTGTTTCCTGACTCCTGTCTCTTGATTCTTAACTTATTCTGATCGTAAGCTTTTTACCGGGTTTGCCAGCGCCGCTTTTATGGCCTGGTAACTTACCGTTGTAATGGCAATAATTACGGTAATTAAACCCGCTAATGCCAGCATCCACCAGCTTAGTGTAATACGGTACTCAAATTTTTGCAGCCACTTGTTCAGCAACCAAACAGATACCGGAATGGCTAACACTATAGCGATGCCTACAAGTTTTAAAAAGTCTTTTGAAAGCAGAGCAGTGAGGTTAAATACCGTTGCACCAAGTACTTTACGTACACCTATCTCCTTAACACGCTGCTCGGCGGCATATGCTGCTAAGCCAAACAAGCCCAGGCACGATATAACAATAGCCAGGCCGCCGAAAAGATTAGACAGCGTAGCCAGCAACTTTTCGTTTTGGAATTTCTTCTCAAAATCACTATCCACGAATTTAACGGTTGGCGGGTAAGCCGGGTTAAACGTTTTAAGGGCTTTGTTTATAGCATCTATATTAGCGCTAATGCTTTTGTTTTGGTTCAAGCGCAGGTCAATGGTCGCGCCGTTATTGCCGCCGTAACTGGTTAACATAGGGCGGGTTTTTTCGTATGGGGATCCCCAAACAAAATCTTTATAAACACCAATAATGGTTAACTCGGTATCGCCCCATTTTATTAGCGTGCCTACTGGATTTTTAAATTTCATTATTTTAGCGGCCGATTCATTTATCATAACTGATTTGCCCGAAGTATCAGCCGGGTAAGCAGGTGAGAATTCGCGTCCGTCTATCAGCTTAACACCCGCCGTTTTGGTGAAATCATTACCTGCGCTAAACACGTCAAATAGTATGGTTTCGTCATCGCGTTTGCCGGGCCAGCTTACACCCCATGTATTGTTGCCATTTTCGGTAATACTTTGCGAAAATATGGTAGCGTTGGTAATTGTACCCGAACCTTTTAGCTGGTTTATCAACACATCGCTATTTTTTTGCAGGTCGCCTTCTATAGGTATCTCCACCAGGTTGTTCTTATCAAACCCTGCCGATTTATCCTGTACAAACTTTATCTGGCGATAAATACAGATGGTAGCGGTTATCAGGAACACGGCAAAACCAAATTGCACCACAACCAACACTTTACGTAAAGGCAATGCCGAACTACCGCCTTTAAACATGCCCTTTAAAACTTTTATAGGCTCGAATGACGACAGGTAAAATGCCGGGTAACTGCCCGCGAGCACGCCTGTGAACAGGCCAATGCCTATTATAGCTATCCATGTAAGCAAACTGCTGTACGGTAATGCTAATTGTATCCCCAACAAATTGTTAAAATAAGGTAAGGAAACGATCACTATAACAATAGCGACCACCGTGGAGAGCAACGAAAGAATAATTGACTCGGTGATAAACTGGCTAACCAAAGATGCCCTGCTTGAACCAATAGCCTTGCGGATCCCCACCTCTTTGGCACGTTCCTCTGACCGGGCGGTGCTCAGGTTCATGAAATTTACACAGGCAACCAGCAAAATACAGATAGCCAGGGTGATAAACAGTTTAATCTGATCTATCATCCCTCCTACAGGTTTACCATCAACAAACTCCGAATACAGGTGCAATTTGCTGAACGGATAAAGAAACAGCTGGTTCTTGTTGCCATCATTATGCCGTTCTACCATGTTTTTCATGATGGTATTGGCACGTGTTAATGCCGAAGGGTCTTTCAGTTGTACAACAGTACGCGCAAAGTTGCTGCCCCAATCGGCATTTTTTGCCCACGCGTTCGAATCTTCAAACATCACCCATGGTAAAACAAACTCAAACTGGAATGTAGCGTTCGCAGGTACATCCTCAATAACACCGGTAACCTTTAACGGCAACTGGTTATTACGTTTTACGACCTTGTCCATCGGGTCTTCATCACCAAAAAGCGTTTTAGCCAGTTTTTGGGTGATGATAATGGAATTTGGCGATTTTAACGCGCTGGATGCCGTGCCTTTTATAAAATTGTAGGAGAATATATCAAAGAAACCGTCATCAGCAAACAGGCCCGATTTTTTAAAGCTGTTGTTTTTGTAGGTTAGCAAACCCTCTGCGGTATAGGTAATAACCCTTACCGCGCGTACGGCATCCGGTATTTCGGTTTTAATGGTTGATGCTGCAAGCCGCGGTGTGGCCGCGAAGGTGTAGATCTTGCCATCGCCGGGCTGGTTGTTCTCAACAAGATATATGTTATCGATATTTTTAAACTGCTTATCGTAGTTTAAATGATAAGTTACATAAAGCAGCAAAAGCAGGCAACTGGCCATACCTAATGCTAATCCGCCCGAGTTAATTAACGAGAAACCTTTATGCTTGATAATATTACGCCACGCAATTTTGAAATAATTCTTTAACATATACCTCTTATTTTATGCTGTATTAATTTTATTTGAACGATACATTAACGGTACCATCGCCACGTACTTCAACCAGTGAACCGCCACCGTTAAGCTTGCCGGTTACCCGTTCTTTTTCTTTGTGGCCTTCAAATTTACCACTGATGTTAAAATTGACGTTGTTACCTCTAAGGTCAACATCTACACCCTGGCTGGCTGGTAATTCCAGATCTACGTGACCCGAATTGGCATCAATTTTTACATATTTACCCACACGCAACATTTGTACATGCATGCTACCAGCGCTGGTTGAAGCATCTACACTGCCAGACATAGCCGATAAATTAACACTACCGCCAGAAGTACCGGTTACCAATTCACCATCTATACTGGTGCCCCTAACACTACCACCACTGGTTTGCGCGTTGATAGTTCCTTTCAGGTTGGTAAGGTTTAATGACCCGCCGCTGGTTTCCAGTTTTATACGGCCTTCGCAATTATTTGCAGTTACACTGCCACCGCTGGTTTCCAGGTCAATATCCGGTTTTGAGTTTGAAACATTGATGCTGCCACCAGATGTTTCACCTTTAATAACACCGGTTAACCTGTCTACACTGATACTGCCGCCGCTGGTTTCAAAATTTTGGTTACCGGTTAAGTTATCCAGGTGAAGGCTGCCTCCGCTGGTATTAAGGTTTGTAGCGGTTTGCTTGTTCACATAAACTTTAAAGCCAATACTTAATGATCTTCTCCAGTTCATGTTGTTTCTGCGGCTTTTCGCGGTTGCATGCAATTCGCCATTCTGAATATCAATGTTAAGGATATAATCTTCCTCCAGGCGTTTCTTGATCTCTTCTTTGGTAAGGCTTTGGTTATTGTTGCCTACCACGTAAACATCAATATGGGGTTGCTGTGTACCCGCGCCACTTACCGAAATGCTACCACCACTGGTATTCACAAACACGGCTTTAATACCGTCGTTTGCTAACGCGCGGGTGTAATATGGTGTTTTGCTGTCCTGTGCCGAAGCAAAGTAAACCGGCGACGCCACCAATAATAAAAGGAAATACTTTTTCATAATGTTTAAGTTTATTAGAAGACCACTTTTTTAAGTAATTGGTTGCATCAGTTTGTATTTTTAGTTCATGGTGGAACTGCTATGAACCATGAACTATCATCTCACTCACTTCGTAAGCTTTTTACAGGGTTTGTTAATGCCGCTTTTATAGATTGTATACTTACTGTAGCAAAGGCTATAAGCGCCGCACCGCCACCGGCCAATAAAAATATCCACCAGTTAATGGTAATTTTGTAGGCAAAGTCCTGCAGCCATTTATCCATAGCAAACCAGGCTATTGGGCTGGCAATAAGTATGGCTATTACTACTAAACGCATCAGATCTGTTGATAGCAGGTTTACAATGCTGCCCACGCTTGCGCCTAATACCTTGCGGATACCGATCTCTTTCACACGCTGTTCTGCGGTAAAGGTTACCAGGCCAAACAGGCCTAAGCAAGCAATGCTGATGGCAAGAATTGTAAATATTAACAGGATTGTACCCTGCTTTTGTTCGGTTTGATATTGTGCCGCAAAATTCTGGTCAAGGAAGTGAAATTCGGCTTTGTTCTCGATATCAAAAGTGCTGTAAACTTTTGATATATAATTTAACGATGCCTGTACATTACCCCTGCTAATGCGCACATATAAATTGTCTTTATCTTTTGCTTCGGCCGGTAGCTCCATGGTCATCGGCGCTATTTTGTGCTGCAACGAATAGGTGTTAAAGTCTTTTACTACGCCCACAATGGTTTGCTCTATAACTTTGCCCTTCTCATCAACGCCAGTGCGCACACGCCTGCCAACAGCATCTTTCCAGCCCAGTTCTTTAACCAGGGTTTCGTTTACGATGATAGCATCTTTAACATCACTTGTAACGGCTTTTGAAAAGTTACGCCCACCAGCCATTTTTATCTGCAGGGTTGGGATAAAATCTTCATCGATCTGCAGGTTTTGGACAATCTTTGATTCGGAAGTTGCCTTACCATCGGGGCCAAGGTTAAAATCGCCGCCGCCTATATTGTTGTTGCCAATAGGGTTACCTGCTACGCCAACGCTTTCAATGGCCGGGTTTTGCAGTAACTGTTGTTTTAATGCGTCTACCCTGCCACGCACCTCGCGGTTATTAATATGGAAGGTAAGTGTTTGCGCTTTATTAAAGCCAAGGTCCCTTTTTTGGAAGTAATTTAATTGCTGGTAGATAATGCAGGAACCGGCTATCATTACAATGGTAATAACAAACTGAAATACTACTAATGATTTCCTGAAAAGTATGGTTGATAATTGGTTACCCAACTGTCCCTTCATGGCCGGTATAGTTTTAAAGCCCGAAAGGAATAATGCCGGATAAATGCCACTTAATATACCTGCCAATAAAGAGAATCCGATGAATATTACCGCTGTTTTTATAGCGCCAAATTGCAACAGTATCAAACTTTTACCTGATAGCTGATTGAAGTAGGGCAACACAAACTGGATAATGGCTGCCGCTAATAAGGTAGAAATAAAAGTAAGCAGAATGCACTCAGAGAAAAACATAACCATTAGCTGTGCCCTATCAGATCCTATCACCTTGCGTACGCCAATTTCTTTGATGCGGATGGATGACCTCGCTGTAGTTAAGTTAACATAGTTGATAATAGCGATAACCAGTATCAGCAAAGCGGTAATGCTGAACACATATACATAAGTGATATTACCATTAGAGCCCAGTTCATAGCTCAGGTTTGAACGCAGGTGAATATCTGTAAGCGGCTGCAGTTCCATTGTAAACTTCATTGGCCCCAGGTCATTCTTAACATGTTTGTTAAAGAAAGCGTCTCCGGCTGCCTCTATTTGTTTGTGATCATCATGATCTTTAAGTAACAGGTAGGTGTATAGGTTTGAATTGCCCCAGTTGCCGCCATAGCCTTTAGTATAATCGGCAGGTATGGCACGCAATGCTTTAAAGCTAAAGTGAGAGTTTACGGGTACATCGGCTATAACACCGGTAACGGTTGCCGGCTGGTCGCCAAGTATAACAGTTTTATTGAGAGCTTCAGCAGCATCGCCAAAAATATTTTCGGCAAGTGTTTTTGTAAGTACGATGGTCTGCGGTTTTGATAAAGCGTCTTTAGCATCGCCATACAAAAATTGGTAACTAAATATATTGAAGATGCTATTATCGGTAAACAATATACTGCCTTCGTTTATGATTTTATCACCATAAGTGATCTTGCTACCACCTTCGGGGTCTATGCGGCAGGCATCAACCACCTGCGGAAACTCGGCTTTTAAAGTTGGCGCGTATAGCGGCGAGGTAACTGCCAGGTCAAACTTACCACCGTTCCACTGGCCATGCTGGGCAACGCGGAAAATACGGTCGGCTTTGGTATTGTACCTGTCGTAACTCCATTCGTCGGTAACATATAACGCGATTAGCCAAAATGCCGCTATACCCATAGCAAGGCCAAATATATTAATGAACGAGAATGCTTTGTGCTTCTGCAGGTTTCTCCACGCAATTTTGAAATAATTCCTGATCATGGCGATGTTGTTTGACCAGATAAACTTAAATAAAATGCCAAATATATAATAGACTAATTATCAATATATTAACTCAATTATATATTTAGTAATACGTTCGTAAGTGTAACAGTATATGTTCGGTTATGATACAGTTTGCCCCTCCTAAATCCTCCCCGGTAGGGAGAACTTTTAAGCCTCTCTCTACCGGAGAGGGGTTTGGGGTGAGGCTTACTCGCTCCGCAAACTCTTAACCGGGTTAGCTATGGCTGCTTTAATAGCCTGGAAACTAACCGTTAACAAAGTTATTACTACAATAGATACTATGGCGATAAAGAATACGCCTGCACCAATATCAATACGATACGCAAAGCCCTGCAACCACTGGTGCATGGCCCACCACGATAGCGGGAAGGCTACTACAACGGCTATAACTACCAGCTTCAAAAAATCTTTAGTAAGCATAATGGTTATGTTATTTACCGATGCCCCAATTACCTTACGGATACCAATTTCTTTTTGCCGTTTTTGCGCGGTGAAGGCAACCAGCCCGAACAGACCAAGGCAGGATATGATGATAGCCAGTGCCGAAAAATATCCCGCTAATACAGATACCCTGGTTTCGGTTTCGTACTGTTTCTGGTAAGCCTCGTCCAGGTAATTATAAGTGAACGGGAAGCCCGGATTATACGATTCGTACATTTTTTGGATCTGCGCGATGGTCTCTTTCTGCTGACTTCCTTTTATCCTTATCATGATCTTAAACCATGGATTTATGCCCTGCCCCAACAGTATAAAAGTTGGTTTTACCACATCGTGTAACGATTCGAAATGAAAATCTTTAACCACACCAATTACCTGGAATGGCGTATCGCCCCATTTGATGGTTTTACCAATAGGGTTTTTAAGGTTAGTGGCCTTTGCTGCCGTTTCGTTGATTATGATTTTATTATTATCGTCGCCAAAGCCCTTTGTAAAGTACCTGCCCGCGGCCATTTTCATATCCATGGTTTTTATAAAGTTATAGCCGGCCCACATACCCTCAAAATAAACATTCTGGCGAGGATTTTTGCCTTCCCAGCTCAAATCGGCCGAACCAAAATTACGGCCAATAAGGTTGTGTTGTGTAAAACTGGCATTTACCACACCGGGGATAGTTTTTAAAGCCGTAGTAAAATCGTCTTCATTACCCTGTAATTTACCTTCCGAATCAATCCTGATCACGTTATCTTTGTTATAACCCAGCTTGGTTGATTGTATAAATTGTATTTGCCTGTATACAACCAATACTGCTACTATCAGCATTGCTGATAACGTAAACTGAAACACCACCAAACCTTTACGGGCAACAAGTTCGGCAAATGATGATTTAAGCTTCCCTTTTAAAATAGCTAAGGGTTTAAACTTGGATAGATATAACGCCGGGTAGCTTCCTGATAAAAGACCTGTAAATACAGTAATGCCTATCAACACGGTCACCAGCGGCAAATCAAACTGCATTTTTATATCCTTGCCCGTAAGCAGATTAAACTGTGGCAATAACAACCAGGCAACCACAATAGCCACAATCATTGTAAATATCGCCATCAGTAACGATTCGGAAAGGAACTGGATAATGAGCTGACTGCGTTCGGCACCTACAACTTTTTTAATACCCACCTCTTTCATCCTGCCCGATGCTTTGGCGGTACTCAGGTTCATGAAATTGATACAGGCAATAACCAATATAAAAATGGCTATCAGCGAAAACAACTTTACATACTCGTAACGGCCGCCCACCCTTGCACCGTGGTTAAAGGTATTTTGCAGGTAGTTATCAGAAAACTTCATAGCAAAGGCGCTGCGTGTAGTATCGCCGCTATTTTTGGTAACAGTGCCGGCAATGCGTTGGTTAAAAGCATTAACATCGGTGCCTTTTTTTAGCAGGATAAAATTATGCGGGCCACCATTGTTCCAGGTTTTAACCCATCCCTGAACATCCGCCAGGTAATCAAACGATAACACAAAATCAAACTGCTGCGATGAATGAACGGGCAGCTTTTCAAATACACCCGAAACAAAAAAATCTTTATCATGCTGAAACTTAATGGCTTTACCTATGGCGTTCTCGCTTGTGCCAAAAAGTTTTTTTGCAAGCTCGTCAGATATTACAATAGAGTTTTTATCATTAAGCACTTTCCCCCGTTCACCATCAAGCATTTTAAAGGAAAATATATTAAAGTAATCTTTACCGGCATACTGCCCCCATGCTTTAATATTTTTATCTCCGGATGAAAGGGTGAATTTCTGATACCAGTCTGCAGGTGCAACGGCCGCGGCATAAAGCACTTCGGGGTTTTGCACTTTCAAAACTTCACTTACCAGACCCGATGATTCATCTGTAAGCCCTTGGTTTTCTCCACCTTTGCGGTGTTCCATAACCTGGTAAACCTGGCTATCATTCTCAAAAAACTTATCATAGCTTACCTCATCGTGTACCCATAAATAAATGAGTAAGGTACAGGCAATGCCCGCCGAAAGGCCAACCACATTCAATAAAGTAAACTGTTTATCCTTTACCAGGTTGCGCCATGCAATTTTGAAATAGTTCCTTATCATGATGTTTGAAATTTTAAAACCCAGATCCTAAACCCTAACCATAATCTCTATTCGCTTCGCAAACTCTTAACCGGATTTGCCACAGCTGCTTTTATAGCCTGGAAACTGATGGTTGCAAAAGCTATAATCACCGCTATAATACCTGCCAGCAGGAACACCCACCATTGCAGATCAATACGGTAGGCAAAGTTTTGCAGCCACATATTCATAAGCCACCATGCCAGCGGCGATGCTATCACCAATGCTACAATTACCAGCACAATAAAATCTATAGATATCAAAGACACAATACCGGATACCGTTGCGCCCAGCACTTTACGGATACCAATCTCCTTACCACGTTGCTCGGCGGTAAATGCTGCCAAACCAAACAAACCAAGGCACGAAATAATAACCGCCACTACTGCAAATACCGACATTAAACCAGATGATTTTGCATCGTTACGGTATAACTTATCAAACTCCTGATCAAGGAAAGTATAAGAGAACGGTTCGCCGGGGAAGTTTGCCTTCCAAACATCTTCTATTTTTTTTATGGCATCAGCTTGTTTGTTAGCTGCAACCTTTACCAGGTAATTTGTGCTATAATCGTCGTTATTTCTGAATACAACAGGGCCTATCTTATCATGGAAGCTACGGTAGTTGAAATCTTTAACCATACCTATCACCTGCCCGGTATCGCCCTGCGCTACAAAGCGCTGACCAATGTAGGGTTTATGAAGATTAAATTGCTTCGCGGCTGTTTCGTTGAGTATAAAATTATGCTGATCAGCTTTGCCCGGTAAAAACCACCTGCCGCTTGTCATTTTCAAGGTCACTAACTTGGTATAATCACGGTCTACACTAAAATAGGAAATTGCGGGGTCAAAATCTTTTGGGCGGCCGTCCCAATCGGCACTGCCCGATGAATAGCTGCTATTATTTTGGATAGACTCCAACCCTATTAATGATACCGCCTGTACCGGCGATTGCTCTAACAAGGTTTGCTTTATAGTTGCCGTTACTGCTGCACGTTTTGCATCGTCGTATTTACGAAGCAACTTGTATGAAATATTGAACGACATAATCTGCTCGCGGTTATAACCCGGGTTTTGTGTGCGTATAAACGCCAGTTGCCTGTAAATAGTGATCACCCCAATTATCAGGAATATTGAGAAAGTGAACTGCACAACAACCAGCCCTTTACGCAGCGAGCTATCTTTTAAACGCAATACGCTTGCCCCCCTAAAGGTGTTTAATGGTTTAAAGGATGACAATAGCAAGGCCGGATAGATGCTGTTTAAAACAATAGTGGCAAGCAAGGTACCCAGCAGTATCAGCCATAAATAGCCCGAACTTGCCGATATAACAAAATTGCGTTCGCTAAAGCTGTTAAAGGCGGGCAAACAGGCACTAACAATAATAACAGTTAATACCAAAGCCATAAAGCTTATTAATGCCGATTCGGCAACAAACTGCGTAAACAACTGATCACGGCCGGCACCAACTATTTTTTTAATGCTTACTTCTTTGGCACGTAAACTGGCCCTTGCCGTAGTTAAATTAATATAATTGATACAGGCAATAAGTAAAAGTAGTATACCCAATACCACAAATATGTAAACCACCTTTTTATCGCCATGTATGATATCTGAACTTAGCAGATCGTTCTCAAAGTGTATACCAGCCAGCGGCATCAAACCTATCCTGGTTTCTTGCTCCCGCTTGTGGTTGATATCCATTATCGATTTTAATTTGGCCGATATTTTTTTAGGATCGGTACCCGGATGCAGCTTTAAGAAAGTTTGGTAATAAAAATTCCCCCACTGCAATTCGTTTTCTTTTTCTTTAGGTACCATCTGCCTGGCCGCGACAGGTAAAAGCACGTCAAACCTAAAACTCGAATTTGCGGGAGCATCTTTCACAACAGCCTGCACCTGGTAATCAGTAGAATCTATCCGTATTGTTTTACCCACGGCATCCTGGTTGGCAAAATACTTTTTTGCCTTAGTTTCTGATAATATGATGCTGTATGGGTGCTGATTGAATGATATGGAGTTACCGCTTAAAAAATCATATTTAAATACATTAAACCACTCCTTATCTACATAAGCCGCCTTAGTTTCGGGGAAAAACTGACCGTTAATGTTAAAGTATAACGGCGTATACGACATCACTTTTAAACGGGTAACGTTATCAACCTCGGGCAATTGTTTTTTAGCTTCTTCGCCCAAATTATATGGCGAGCTTTCCCAAAGCCAGGTGCTGGTTTTATCAATGGTGAGATAAGTTTTTATCCGGTAAATATTTTCGGCATCGGGTTCCTGCCTGTCAAAACTCAATTCGTTATGTACCCATATAAAAATGAGCACGGCGGCAGCCATACCAACAGATAAACCGGCAATATTAATAAAGCCGGTTGTTCTGTGTTTCCAAAAGTTTCTCCACGCGGTTTTGAAGTGATTTTTTAACATGCAAATCGATATTATATTATGATTTTATTTAGTTGTCTATCTTGATACCTGATACTAAATTTATTCTGACCGTAAACTTTTAACCGGGTTGGCCGTCGCGGCTTTCATGGTATTAAGGCTTACTACTATCATGGTTAAAAGCAATATCAACGCCCCTACACAGGCAAACAGCCAAATACTGATATTGATATGGTAGGTGTACTTTTGCAGCCAGTTACTCATCAAGTACCAGGTTAATGGCACCGCAATAACAAAGGCTACCAACACCAGCTTTAAAAACTCGGTTGATATTAGCATTAACAGTTGTTGTACCGATGCTCCCATTACCTTACGCACACCAATTTCGCGGAAGCGTTTCTCTATAGTGAATGATGCCAACCCGGCTAAACCTATACAGCAAATGAATATGGCCAGGCCTGCAAATATGTTGGTAATGCGGCTTATCAGCTCTTCAGTTACAAACTTTTTACCAAACTCCTGGTCTACAAACTGGTACTCGAACAGGTTTTGCGGATTGTATTGTTTAAAAATAGGCTCCATTGCCTTGATGCCGGCTTTGGGGTTAGTGCCATCCTTGAACCTTATATTGACCATGCTGGAGTTATTGGGGTCATAATAGATCATTAGTGGTTCCACTGGGTCATATGGCGACGCCATAACAACGTTATCTATTACGCCGGCAACGGTAAACTTCCTGCCGTAGCGCATTTCCATACCAACAGGGTTTTTCAATTTCATGGCCTCAACAGCGGCTTTGTTAAGTAGCATTACAGATGTATCGCCCGGTGTCTTGTTAAAATCTCGGCCCTGTAATATTTTAATGCCCATGGTTTTTGTAAAGTCAGCATCGGCATTCAGTCCCGAAAAAATAATATCGCCATTTGCGGTCTTACCGGCGTAATCAGGCGAGCCCGATTTCCACCAAATTTGTGTGATGGGCGATGATGTACGGGTTACCGCGCTTACTAACCCGGTATTCAGCAGGTCTTGCTTAATGACCGTGTAGTTTTTATCTATATCGCTTGACGATGGCACCATCACCAGGTTATCGGGATTATACCCAATGCTTCGATTTTTAATATGCTGTATTTGCTGGTAAACAATAACGGTAGCCGATATCAGCAGTATCGACATTACAAACTGCCCAACAACCAATATACGCCTTGGTAATACAGCGCTTCTACCCGCCGCGAATGTGCCCTTAAGTACCTTAACCGGATTAAACGATGAAAGATATAAAGCCGGATAACTGCCCGCAACCACACCGGTGAACAGAATTATGATGAGCGCGCCGATCATAAAGAACGGCTCAAAAATGCTCAAATGAAGGTTTTTACCAACCAGCGAATTAAAGAATGGCATCAGCAGGTAAACAAAACCCACCGAAAGCACAAACGCGATCAGTGCCAGTATAATAGATTCGAAAAAGAACTGGGTAATAAGCTGCCTTTTATCAGAGCCTAAAGTTTTGCGGATCCCCACTTCTTTGGCACGTTTCTCTGAGCGTGCGGTACTCAAGTTCATGAAGTTTACACAGGCAATGAGTAATATGATGATGGCGATAACGGTGAACATGCGTACGTACTCAATCATCCCCCCTACGTTTTTACCATCCTTCCACTCGCTGTATAAATGCCATTTATTCATGGGGAAGGTATAATAAGTGCTTATCTTATCCTTGGGTGCATTGTCGTGTTTTATCTTGTCGATATACTTATCTACAGCAGGCATATTTGCGCCCGGCGTAGTTTCAACAAATACATTATGCGATGAATTATTCCATTCCTTCATGCGGTTCTTCACATAATCAGATGTGTAATCAAACGGTTGAATAAAATCAAATTTGAAGGTAGAGTTACCCGGAGGATCGGCTACAACAGCCGCTATTTTGTAGCTTAGCTGGTTATCAAGCCTTACAGATTTATTCATAGGATCATCATTCCCGAAAAATGATTTGGCTGCAGATTCTGTTATAATTATCGACTTCGGGTCTTTAAGTGCCTCGGTTGGGTCACCCTTAATTGTTTTCCAGGTAAACATGTTAAAGAACTGTTCACTCGCCTGGTAAAGGTCTTTTTTAAGTTTGGTATTGTTATACTCAACCAGGTGCGATTCCTGGTGCGAGGTAACTACCGTTCTTACAATTTGCGGATTACCACCTTCCAGGGTTTTAGCCAACGGAAGCACCATATTAGGGTCGGTGAAAATGGTGGGCTTAAAATCGCGCGTAGCCATTACCTGGTAAATATTGTCGTGGTCTTTGTGAAACTTATCAAATGCTATCTCATCTTTCACCCATAAAAAGATAAAGATGGTGCAGATCATACCAATAGTAAGCCCCAAAATGTTGGTTATAGCGAAACCCTTGTTCCTGACAAGGTTACGCCATGCAATTTTTATATAGTTCTTTATCATGATATTGGTGATTAGTCATTTATTCGGAACGTAAACTTTTAACGGGATTAGCCAGCGCGGCCTTTATTGATTGTATGCTGATAGTTGCCAATGCAATTAATGTGGCACCACCACCGGCAAACAAAAACACTACCCAGCCTATATTTATTTTATAAGCAAAATCTTGCAACCAACTGTTCATGGCAAACCAGGCGATGGGCATGGCTATTACAATTGCTATAATAATAAGCACCATAAACTCGGTAGCCAGTAGACTTATAATTTTGGCAACACTTGCGCCAAGTACCTTGCGGATGCCTATCTCCCTTGTTTTTACCTGAGCCGAGTACGTTGCCAGCCCGAATAAACCCAGGCACGATATTACAATAGCGATGGTGGCAAACAGGTTAAACAGCGAGCCCTGCTTCTGTTCGGTTGTATAAAGCTTGGTATAGGTTTCATCTAAAAAGGCGTAGTTAAACGGTACATCGTTATTATACTGCTTCCATGAGGCCAGTGCCGCGCCTATGGCTTTTTGCGCGTCGCGGCCGGTTGTTTTCACATACACCCTCCACGAATAGTCAGGCTGATATTGAAAAACCGCGGGCTCAATTTTTTTATGAATTGTGGTAAAATGGAAATCTTTAACCACTCCTATGATAGTGCCGTTTCGGGTTTGAATACGCAGGCGTTTACCAACCGGGTTTGTAAGCCCCATCTCCTTTACAGCGGTTTCGTTGATCAGGAAGTGTGCCGAATCGGCTACAGCACCTGTAAAATTAGCGCCCTCCAGTATCTTCACTTTAAAGAACGGGATAAAGTCCTTATCAGAATAAATCTGGGTAAACCACATGTTTGAATTTGTAGGTTTGCCATCCCAATCATTATCACCTGTAGAGCTACCGCTTTGTATAATATCAGCTCCGGCCCGGGTTACTGATAACACTGCCGGGTTTTTCAGCAAATCGGTTTTTACTACATCATAATGCTTCTGCATTTCGTTACGCATATTGAAGGAGAAAACGTTTTCCTTATCGTACCCCAGATTTTTATTGCGGATATATTTAAGCTGGTTGCCTATAACCAATGTGCCGATGATAAGAATGATTGACACCGCGAACTGCACTACTACCAATATTCGCCTGAAGGCTACGTTACCTATACTGACAGATATTTTGCCTTTCAGCGCTTTTAATGGTTCAAAAGATGATAACAGTAATGCCGGATAAATGCTTGAAGCCGCAAGCGTACCCAACAAGGTTAGTATAATGCAAACCCAGATGTTATAGTTTTGAAGATCGAACGCGATCTGCTTACCCGAGAACTGGTTGAAAGATGGTAACAGCACATACATTAGTATAAATGCAAACACAGCCGCTATTACAAACAGCAAGGTGGTCTCTACCATAAACTGCATGAAAAGCTGGAATTTGCCCGCGCCGATAATTTTACGCATACTTACCTCCTTTGCGCGCAGCATAGAGCGTGCGGTTGAAAGGTTTACGTAGTTGATACAGGCAATAACTAATATCATTAAAGCAACAATAGCAAAGGTACGTACCGTTGAAAATCCTCCATCTGTGCCATCTGCCTTGTAAAGGTGCATTTTAAGCAGTGGCTGAGTGAGGTATGGTACCGGCGCATCTTCGGGCTTGTTGCGCTCGTGAATGGCCTGTAGTTTTTTCTCGAGTGCGGCTGCATCTATTTTATCATTATTTAGCAACAAGTAGGTTTGAAACCTAAAGGCCGACCAGTCGGCATCTATTGATGAAACAACAGTTTTATTATCGTAACTGGTTTTACTTTTCACGTAGGCCAGATAATTAAACCTGGACATCGGCATTAACACATGGTATTGAAAGCTTGAGTTAACCGGATAATCAGGTATTATCCCGGTAACCTTGTTCTGCTCATCCTGGCCGGTAATAACCACCTTACCTATTGGGTCCTCGTTGCCAAAATATCTTTTGGCGGTACTCTCGGTAATAACCACGGAATTGTTATCGGGAAACGGGTTACTTTTGTCGCCTTTTATTAATTTAAAATCAAACACAGTAAAGTATGATGGATCCACAAAGGCAAAATTTGACTCGTAAAAAATCTTGTCTTTGTATTTAAATGGAGCATCGCCAAGTGCTATAATGCGTACGGCATCTTTAACCTCGGGGATCTCGTTTTTGGCGAATGTGGCAACCGGCCCTATTATGTTATTGAAGATCTGCTTACTGATGCCTGTACCACCAACGATGCCTACCTTATAAATTTTATTGGCTTTAGAGTTGGATCTGTCAAAGCTTAACTCATCCTGCACCCAAAGCAGCATAAACAAACCTACCACAAGGCCTACTGTTAACCCGGCTACGTTAATGGTAGCATAAAACTTATTGCTTATAATGTTACGCCAGGCGGTTTTTAAATAGTTTCTGATCATGATATTAAAAATTCTAATTCCTAAATATTAAACTCTAATTGGCTAACCACAACCCTACTCAGAACGCAAACTCTTAACCGGGTTTGCCAGTGCTGCTTTAATAGCCTGGAAACTCACCGTTATGATTGATATAAGCGTTGTTAAAAACGCGGCTATGGCAAACACCCAAACACTGATATCCACACGATATGAGTAATGCTGTAACCAATCGTGCATAAAATAGATAGCGATTGGCGTGGCGAATAAGAAAGCTATGCCCACCAGCTTCAGGAAATCTTTCGACAGCATGGTGGTAACGCCCATTACAGATGCGCCTAAAACTTTGCGTACACCTATTTCCTTTATCCGGTTTTGAGCCATATAAGTTGCCAGGCCAAACAAACCCAGGCAGGATATAAATATGGTTAAGCCAGCAAATAAGGAAGCCAATACACCAATACGCTGTTCATCTGCAAATTTCTTGCTATACTCATCATCTACAAAGTGGTATTCAAACGGGTATTCTGAATTGAATTTTTTGAATACCGCTTCGGCCAGTTTAAGGTTTTCTGCCGTAGTGTTTTTTTCGTTAAGTTTAAAATGGATAACATTGAACCACGATTTTGGCCCTTGTATGATCATTGGTCTAACCGGCTCGTATGGCGATTGCAGAATAAAATCTTTTACAACACCTACTACCTTCATTTTTTTATCGTTATTCCTTAAAATTTGCCCTACAGGCTGTTTAAAGCCCATTATCTTTACAGCAGCCTCGTTAAGTAATACCGCAAGCGAATCTGAAGGGTAGGTTTTAACATCAATATCCCGCCCGTCTACAATTTTAAGGCCCATGGTTTTTGTAAAGTCGCCATCAACATTAAATATATTGAAGTCTAATTTTTCCTTTTCATTCTTACCATCCCAGGTGAAATCCCATGTATCGCTCCATCCCTCGGTCATGGGCGCGCTGGTTTTGGTTACCGCTGTGGCGGCCCCGCTTGTTATTAATTCGTTGCGGATAAGCGAATAATTCTTTTCTATATTACCCTGCATCATGGTATAAACCAGGTTATTCTTTTTATAACCGATGTCCCGGTTTTGGGCAAACTCCAGCTGCTGCCTCACAATAATGGTAGATATTATGAGTACAATAGCAAATGTGAATTGAGTAACAACCAGGATCTTGCGTGGTGAAAAAGCCGCGTTGGCTGCTTTAAATGTGCCTTTTAAAACTTTAACCGGCATAAACGATGACAGGTACAACGCAGGATAGCTGCCAGATACCACACCTGTAAACAGGATAAAGGATAATACGATTAACCAAAATGAAGGGCTGCTGAATGGTACAAATAGGTGTTTTTGAGTAAGGGTGTTAAACGCGGGCAACGATAGCTCGATAATTATCAATGCCACAACACCGGCAATTAACGCGATCATTATAGATTCGCCCAGGAACTGTGCTATCAGGCTGCTTTTTGACGCGCCTACAACTTTACGGATCCCTACTTCTTTAGCGCGTTTCTCGCTGCGGGCGGTACTCAGGTTCATGAAGTTTATACAGGCAATTAACAATATAAAGGCTGCTATAACGCTGAATAGCTTTATGATATCTATTCGGCCGCCTACTATTTTGCCATTCTCGAATTTTGAATATAGCCTCCATTTAGTTGCGGGATGCATAAACACATCAATATCTTTAATATCTGAATGGCTGCGGGTAATATCTTTTACACGGCTATTTATATATGCTTCGGTGATACCTGGTTTTAACACCACAAAGGTTTGTACGGAGTTATTGCCCCTGTTTTTATCTTCACTTTTGTTTAATTTTTCCCAGTATGACCAAGGCATCAGGTATTCAAAATCAAACTCTGTGTTATTTGGCAGATCTTTCATTACACCGGTCACAGTAAAGAAATCTACGCTATCTATCTTAACGGTTTTACCCATAGCATCCTCGTTACCAAACAATTTCTTAGCTGTTTTTTCGGTGATAACAATATTATTCATGCTGTTAAGTGCAACCTTAGGATTACCCTGTATCAGTGGAAAGCTGAACATGGTTAGGAAATCAGGATCGGTAAAATATCCGGGCATATTTAGGTGCTTATCACCAAGGGTAAACAGAAAGCTGGTAGAGTTTATACGTGCGGCTTGGTCTACCTGCGGATAATCCTGTTTTAAAGCCTTCATCATTGGTTTTGGCGTAGTGCCCCAGCACCAAAGCTTACCATCAAAAACCGACCTGTTATACATTTGGTACAACCTATCTTTATTTTGATGGAACTGATCATAGCTCACCTCGTTTTGCACCCACAACAATATAAGCGCAGCACTGGCCATACCTACAGCAAGGCCGGCAATATTTATACTGGTGAAACTCTTGTTTTTCAATAAGTTACGCCAGGTTATTTTTAAATAATTCTTAAACATCTATCACCGTTTTATTGGTTACTAACTCCGTTAATTATCTTGTTTCTTGATTCTTATATCTTGAATCTATTTTTTACTCATTCTTTAAGCTATCTACCGGGTTTGCCAGCGCTGCCTTAACAGACTGAAAACTGATGGTAACAAATGCTATTACCAATGCCCCTGCACCCGCCACGGCAATTACCCACCATTGTATGGTTATACGGTAGGCAAAATCCTGCAGCCATTTGGTCATTACAAACCATGCAATTGGTGAAGCAAGTATGATAGCGATGCATACCAGCTTTATAAAATCTTTTGACAGCATGCCAACAATAACAGATACATCGGCACCTAAAACCTTGCGGATGCCTATTTCTTTGGTACGTTGTTCGGCAGCGTAAGCAGCCAGGCCAAATAAGCCCAGGCAGGCAATTATGATAGCCAGTGATGTGAATATCACAAAGATTGTCCCGATACGTTGCTCGGAACGGTACGATGCATCAAAATCCTGATCCATAAATGAATAGTTGATCTGCACATTTGGCGATAGCTCGTTCCATTTATTTTTTATCTGGGCCATTAGCGCGGTAATGTTGGAAGTGCTTACCCGGATACCCAATGCGCCTGAGTTTTGGCCCAGGGTTATTACAACAGGTTCTATTTTTTCGCGGAGCGAATTGAAGTGAAAATCTTTAACCACACCAATTATATGGCATTCTTTAACATTTTGGACACCTCCTTTACGGTCGCCACCTAACGATTGATAGATGGTTTTATTTATAGGATCTGCAAACCCCAGGAACTTAGCGGCCGCTTCATTTAAAATAACTGCCGATGAATCCGTCATCATCTCTTTAGAGAAATTACGCCCTGCAGCCATTTTCATATCCATGGTAGGTATGTAGTCAGCATCAACCTCCCAGCTTTGCGGAAACAGTGATTTCTTTTGATCAAAGGTGGCATCTTTAAAATAAATACGGGTGTTTCTCCAGCCGTTAGTAGGTAAAAAGCCTGTCATGGTGGCGCTTTTAACACCCGGTAGTTCCGCTAATTCCTGTTTAAATACTTTAGCCTCATCTTTCAGTTCAGAGGAGTTTTGTACTACAAGCACCTGGTTACGGTTATAGCCCAAGTTTTTGGTTTGGATAAAGTTTAGCTGGTTGTAAATAACCAATGTGCCAATAATAAGCAGTATAGATACAAAAAACTGGAACACTACTAAAAAGCTGCGTAAGCCACCACCTTTAAAACCTGCCGAAAGTTTACCCTTTAAAACATCGATGGGTTGAAATGCCGAAAGAAAGAACGCCGGGTACGAACCTGCAAGCGAACCTATCACCAATACGATAAGTAACAACGATGGAACCAACCACTTAAGCGACTCAACTGTGAGTATTATCCCTTTACCAGATAGCTGATTGAAAAACGGCAACACAGCTGCGGCAGCAATCATTGCTATAACTGTTGCCACAAAGGTTACCAGTATAGACTCGGCCAGGAACTGGAGTATTAGATATTTACGTGATGAACCTAATACCTTGCGCACCCCTACCTCGCGCGCACGGCTTGACGAACGGGCTGTGCTCAGGTTCATAAAATTTACGCAAGCTATCAGCAATATAAACAGGGCAATGGCCGAAAATATATAAACGTATTGCGTAGTGCTGTTTGGGCCAAGCTCACCTGAGCGATTTGATTTTAGGTGGATATCTGTCAACGCGGTAAGGTTCATCCGAAAATGGCTGCCGCTCTTTTCAAATTGGGCAACGCTCATGCCCAACTCTGACTGCATTTGCGAGCCACTAAACTTTTGTAAAAACGCAGGGAAACTGGCTTCCAGTTTTTTATGGTCTTTAGCATCTTTTAATAATACGTAGGTATTATAATCACTTCTTAACCATTCGTTTGAACGGCTATCCGGAAAGGATTCTAAGGACACAAAAAAATCAAAGTTAAAGTGCGA
>NZ_JAQBOI010000202.1 GCF_028288105.1 Mucilaginibacter sp.
ATGGTTTCATCAGGCGTTTGCTGCTTTACGGCTTTGTATAGCACCTCGTTCAGGAACATGACAATGCAGCTTTTTATTACATCGTAAGGGATGGTTTGCAGCGTAGGCGAATTCTTAAGTTCGGCTATGCGTTGCACGTTTCCATTACTTTTATGATAAACTACCATATCAACCAGGTGAAGTGGCTGCAGCATATTACGGCTTATTTTGGCTTTCGGTTTTTTTGCCCCGTTAATAATGTACGATTGCAAACCAAACTTCTCGGTGAAGATCTGTACCACAACACTACTTTCGCTGTAATCGGTGGTTTTAAATACTATGCCACGGGTTTTATGCAGCATGGATTAATAGTAAAATTTTGGGTAAGAAAATAATTAAACCTGTTACCACTGTAAATATGGCTACTATTAATACAGCTGCCGCGCTTATATCTTTTACATGCCCCGCCAGTTTATTGTAACCCGGCGATACCAAATCTACAAATGCTTCTATCCCGGTATTAAAAAGTTCCATCATTAACACAATGGCAATGCAAAGGGTTATCCAATGCCATTCGCTGGTGCTAATGTTGAAATAGATTCCCATCGCAATCGCTATCAGCGCGATAGAAACCTGGATCCTGAAATTTAGCTGTGTGGTAAAGGCATACCCGAGGCCCTTTAATGCGTAACCAACACTCAGGATAAATTTTTTCATTAGGCTTTGCGTTGTTTAAAATTCTCAACTAATAGTATAACAAAACTGACACAGCCGGCCAAACCAAAACCTGCGGAAGCTCCGTTTAATATATCCTTTATTTTGCCAGGACCTACAAATAACTCTGCCGATGCAAATAGTATAAGGGCCATCCCCAGTAATAAATAAGTACGGGCAACCTGATTTTTCATGCTTAAATTTATATTATAAATGAGCAGCTAAAGCTTGTTTAGCTTAGTACAAAGATATTTTATTTATGTTAGCAACGGGTAACACATGCTTTACAGTATTAACTAACAAGCATTAAAATTTAGCATTATAATAAAATGGATCTGAAACTGAATAACAAGGTGGCCATTGTGTTGGCTGCAAGCAAGGGTTTAGGCAAAGCTATCGCCATGGCATTATCTGCCGAAGGCGCGAAAGTTATTATTGGCTCGCGCGATGAAGAGGCGCTGAATAAAACCGCTGCCGAAATTAAACAGTTTACCGGTAATGATGTTGTAGCCATAACGGTTGATGTATCTGATGCAGCGCAGGTTACAGCATTTATAGATAAGGCTGCCGCCGCATTTGGCCGGATAGATATTTTACTGAACAACGCGGGCGGCCCACCCTTTGATAAGTTTGAAAACTTTGATGACGAGCAATGGCAAAAGGCTTTTGATTTGAACCTGCTAAGCATGGCACGTACCAGCAGACTGGTGTTACCGCATCTGCAAAAAACAGGCAGCGGGCGTATCATTAATATTATAAGCGGCTCGGTAAAATCGGTATTGGCCAATTCGGTACTCTCTACCGCTATGCGGATGGGGGTAATAGGTATGGCAAAGCTAATGGCAGATGAGTTTGGCCCTTATAACATTACGGTAAACAATGTGGCGCCGGGTCTGATACTTACCGATAGAATTAAACACACCCTGCCAAAAGATGTTGACACAGACGCGGCTATTAAGGAAAAGGCCAAAAGTATCCCGCTGGGGCGCGTTGGCAAACCCGAAGAACTGGCAGCGCTGGTAACCTTCCTGGCATCAGAGCAGGCCACCTATATCAGCGGGCAAACTATACAGGTTGATGGAGGTGCCGGGCGTAATATTTATTAAACTTTGCCAGCCGGTTTTTTCTTTTTTAAGAAGCGCAAGCCAAATGCCAGTATACAGCCAACAACCGCACCCAGGGCAAGGCTGCTCCAGCTTTCATTATTGGGGTTAACGGTTAGTAAACTGAACACTGCCAGCGATATTGCTATTATCCCGGCAAATATCAGCAGGTAAACTTTAGTTTTCATGCGGCAAAGTTAAACATACTATTACAAATTACTATCCAGCCAGGCTACGCGTTGCGTAAGCCATTTTTTAAGTTGCTCTACTTCTTTAGGGTAAGTTCCTAATACAACTGGGTTAGGCCACACGTAAGTGCCTAATATATTCCATTTAGTGAAATTTTCTTTAGCAGGCAGGGTTAAGTAAGCCTGCGTGTCATCAATGTTTTTATACATAGCCGGTATGCCGTTAGCTTTTAAAAACTGCCAGCGGGTTTTAACTTTAGCAGCAAAAGCCGGATCTTGAAACAGTCGGCTAAACCATGGCCCACCTTTTACCCACCAGCCAGTAGGGTTAGTGGCATCGCTATAATCAACATTGCCGGCAGCCAGGTCAAAATCCCATGCCGGGCCCATGCCCAGTTTGCCGCCGCGGTCTTTAAAGTAAAACATGCTGCTAAAATTTGCGGCATCCTGGTTCTTAAATAGCTCGTTCACCAAAAACCAGTTAATAAACGAGTCGGAATTAATGTACTTAGCGTAACCATTAGCAGGGTCGGCAAAGTTTGCCGCGAAAATGGCATTCTCGGTATCCTGTATATAAGTTTGGATATAGGCCAATTGTGCCGATGTTATATCTTCGGGTTCTTTTATAGTAAATGGCAGGTTGGCGGCCGTTATAAACCGGTTTGGGTCTTCCTGGCGTTGGTCAAGTTCTAATAAATAACCACCTGTAATATTAGGGTCGCTATTATCACTTGCTTTCATTTCGGTAATGTTGACGCGATTTGCATTCACCTCAACCTGTTCGGTAAGCATGTAGGTGCCCTGGTATTCACCGTTCAATACCACCTCTACAAATATGCCGTGTGGGGTAAAATCACCATTAAGGCTTTGAGCAATGCCGTCGGCAATATAATTGCGCATTAAAGTTTTATCTGAGTAGTTGGCCAGCAGCACCCAGTTTTTTGCCGAGGCTAATCCAAGAACTTTAGCTTTTGAATTGAATTTTAGCCTGTAAGGTTTTTTTGGATGGAGGCCCCAGGTAGAGTTTCCGCGCCCTTTTATTTGTAAAGCGATATCATTGGTTTCCTGTACGTAAAGCCCATTGGTGTTTATATTTATACTGCCGGTAACATAATCTTCTTTTGATACCACCGGGCCCGACGTTGTAATATTAAATATAGGCAGGCCGGTAAAATTGTAAATACTTACAATATAATCTTTACTTGCGCCTTTACTATCGGTTATGTTATAAGTAACCGGTTTGCTAAAATCATTTGCGGTAACACCACTAACCTGTACTACATCTTTAACTTTTACTACAGATGCATTGTCTTTCAATTTAAAGGTTAATATAAAGCTGTGGTTGGTTACTGTAGTTGGGGTATATCCCTTCAAATTAGTGCCATCAACACTAAGCGTTACATCTGCAGTAACCTTTCCTGTATTGTTCTTAGCCTCTATTTTAAAGTCAATGTCTGGCCCGGTAACGACAACCGGAGGGATAACCGGTGGTTTTATACTATCTTTTTTACAGCCAAAAACTAAAAGCAATAAGCACAGGCAGGTAATGGTTTTTTTCATGAAGGGGTATATAATGGTTATGCAAGATATTAAAAAAAGGTTAATTCAATGTTAACTACCTGTTTTACTTGTCTATTACAATAATGTTTGCAGCTTTATTTATACTTGCAGCCATAATGGATTACGAAATATCAACTCAAAAATATAAGGCCCTAACAAAGCTTTCATCCGGAAATTTTAAAGCATTTTTATACGATTGCGATGGTACCCTTGCCGACAATATGGGCGCGCATAAGGAAAGTTACATCCGTGTAGCTGCGGACGATGGTTATGTAATAGAAGGCGATATAATAGACGAATTTGCAGGCCTGCCTATATTGAATGTTGTTGGCGAAATAAACAAGCGCTACAATACCACCTTTGATCCGGTGGATTTTGCCGCCCGCAAGCATAAGGTTTTTTTTAGCGAATACATTGAGCAAACCCAACCTATCGACTATGTAGTGAATCATCTGATAAACCATGCTGACAAGGTTAAAATAGGGGTAGTGTCCGGTGGGAGCCGTACCTCGGTCGAAAAAACTTTGCAGGTTTTGGGTATCCGTGATTTAGTTGAGGTGCTGATCTGTGCCGGCGAAACCGCCCATGGCAAACCCTATGCCGATCCTTTTTTGGCGGCTGCCAAACAATTAGGTGTCGACCCGAGCCAGTGCCTGGTATTTGAAGATGGCGAACCCGGTGTACAAGCCGCCGAAGCCGCCGGTATGCAATGGGTAAGGATAGATAAGGTATAATTTCCGGTAAAAAAGGGACAAAATATAGCCAAAAAACGTCCTTAATTCGCCCTGGAAACGACCAAAAAACGGCAGATATTTTTATCTGCCGTTTTTTGGTATAAAAAGATTATTCGTTTAAAATTTAGGATCTTTTCGCGGCCTTTTGCGTTGAAAAATCAGACGATTGATGCGTTTGCCAACGCGAATTATTTCGCCATCGCTTTATCGCGGATCGCTTTAAATTCCGAACCTTTTTTCCATCCGGGGAAAGTAGTTTCATTGCTTAGCTTAACGCCCAGTTGGTACATCAGGTTAGCTGTTTGCGCCATGCCTTTTGTATCCATGGCCTCGTTGTACTCGTCAGACGGTTGGTGGTAGCGTTGTTCGTTGTATTCTTTGGCTTTTTCCTTGCCATATTCCTCGCCACGCTGGATGCTTTTTGATCCGTTATGCAGATCAAGCGCAGGCACGCCTACTTTAGCGAAATTGAAATGGTCTGAGCGGTAATAACTGCCAGAACCCGGTGTTTCATCGCCTACAACATCCCAGCCTTTTACTTTGGTTAATTGGATAACATAATCGTCCAGATCGTTCTGGCCTTTACCGGTGATAGAGAAGTTGCTGGTTTCGCCAAAATCAGATAAAGCATCGATATTTAAATTGGCAACCGTTTTATTCAACGGGTAAATAGGGTGGGTAGCATAATATTCCGAACCTAATAAGCCCTGTTCCTCGGCGGTAACGGCAAGGAAAACAATAGAACGTTTTGGTTTATTTTTTTGCTGCGTAAACTTCTTGGCAACCGCCAGTACCGCGGCTACACCGCTCGCGTTATCTACCGCGCCATTATAAATACTATCGCCTTTGGCATCGGGTTTACCTATGCCGAAGTGGTCCCAATGGGCGGTGTATAAAATAGTTTCATCGGGCCTGGTAGTTCCTTTTAAGGTGGCTATCACATTATGCGATTTTGAATACTTCAGGGTGTTTTTCAATGATAGTGATACGGTGCTATTCAGTGCCACAGCCTTAAAATCTTTCTTACGCGCATAAGCACGTATATCGCCTGTAATATGTGCCGATGATAGCAGTTTAGTTGCGGCTTCTTCACTCATCCAGCCTTCCACCATACAGCGGTTCATGTGTTTATCGGCTTGTTGCAGGTATAGTTTTGCACCGGTAAAGCTATTCTGTATCACCTGCCAGCCATAACTTGCCGGCTCGCTTTGGTGGATGATTATCACACCCGCAGCACCTTGTCTTGCAGCCTCTTCGTATTTGTAGGTCCAGCGGCCATAGTAGCTCATGGTGTCACCTTTAAACAGTTTTTGTCCGGCCTTAAAGCCCGGGTCGTTTACTAAAACAATTACGGTTTTGCCTTTTACATCAATGTCTTTATAATCGTTCCAGTTATATTCGGGTGCTACAACACCATAGCCGGCAAAAACCAGCGGAGAGTTCTTTAAACTTAACGTATCTACTTCGCGGCGGGTGGCGGCAACAAAATCAACGCCCGGTTTAAGGGCAACCGTTGCCGCGCCGCTGATATTCATATCCTGCGAAGCAGAAGTAATTTCTACCAATGGTACTTCCTGAAAATAGCTACCATTGTTACCCGGCGCCAGTCCCAGCTTTTTAAATTCGGCGGCTATGTAGGCAATGGTTTTGTCCTCGCCCTTGGTAAAAGGCTTGCGGCCCAATAGCGAATCGTTGGCTAAAACGGCAATATGTTGTTTAATATCTGCCGATATGCCGGTATCGGCAATTACAGTAGTCTGTTTTTTATCGTTACCCGTGCAACCGGCTAATAGTGTAGTCAGTGCGGCAATAGCTATAAATCCTGAATTGATTTTCATGGTGGGATTGATTTGTAAATCAAATATAGAAAGGTTTTTTTAACCACAGAGGGTATGGAGATTGTAATGATTATTATACAAGGGGGGTTACTCACCCCGACGTTGCTTCGCTTGTCGACCCTCTCTGCTGCGCAAAGAGGGTGAAGAAAATAGTTTCATTGCCGTTGGCTTCAGCCAACGGATAAAAGGGGCAGAGGGTGAGTCAACCCAGTAAAGCGGACCTTAGAGTTCAAACCTCTGCGTTCTCTGTGATTCCTTCTCCGTGCCCTCTGCGGTTAAATCCAAGCTATACTCCATGTTAATTAAACAAAATCATACCGTCATAATTCACCCAACTATACTTAATTAATAATAAATTCCCTATTTTTGCAACCTCTAAAAATTGAGGTGGAACATATTGATGTACAAGGAATATAAGCAGTTAAATCTATCGCAAACAGGCAAAGAAGTGCTCGATTTCTGGAAACAGAACGGCATATTTGAAAAAAGCATCAGCAGCAGGCCGGCAAGTAAGCCGTACACCTTTTATGAAGGTCCGCCAAGCGCTAATGGGATGCCCGGTATTCACCATGTTATGGGCCGGAGCATTAAAGATATTTTTTGCCGTTATAAAACCCTTAAAGGTTACCAGGTTAAACGGAAAGGCGGTTGGGATACCCATGGCTTGCCTATTGAGCTAGCTGTTGAAAAATCTTTAGGCATCACTAAAGATGATATTGGTAAAAAAATTACCGTTAAGGAATATAACGACGCCTGCCGCAAAGAGGTAATGCGCTATACCGATGTTTGGAACGACCTTACCCTGAAAATGGGCTATTGGGTAGATCTGGACAATCCTTATGTTACTTACGAGAACGAATACATAGAAAGCCTTTGGTGGATACTAAAGCAGCTTTACAATAAAGACCTTTTGTACAAAGGATATACTGTACAACCTTATTCACCAAAATCGGGTACCGGCCTTAGCTCGCACGAGCTGAACCAGCCGGGCACTTATAAAATGGTGAAGGATACGACCATTGTTGCCCAGTTTAAAGTAAAACGCGATAAAGATTCGGAGTTCTTGTACTCCGGTGTCGACACCGGAGTAGGCGTATTTATACTGGCCTGGACAACAACCCCATGGACCCTGCCATCAAACTGTGCTTTAGCCGTTGGCGAAAGCATCAGCTATGTGCAGGTGAATACGTTTAACCCTTATACTTATGAGCCGGTTAGTGTTGTATTGGCAAAAGACCTGGTAAAAAAATACTTTAAGGCCGAAGGCGAGAATGCATCTTTTGAAGATTATAAAGGCGGCGATAAAATTATCCCCTGGACTTTAACAAGAGAGTTTAAAGGTACCGACCTGCTTGGCTTACACTACGAGCAGCTAATGCCATACGTAACCAATGCCGAGCTGGAGAAAAATGCTTTTCGTGTTATCCCTGCCGATTTTGTTACTACCGAAGATGGCACTGGTATAGTGCATACCGCATCTGTTTTTGGTGCGGATGACTTTAGGGCATGTAAGGAAAACAACGTGCCATCGGTAATGGTGAAGGACGAGAACGGTAAAGAAGTGCCTTTGGTTGATAAACAAGGCCGCTTTGTTGAAGAGGTTACCGATTTTGCAGGTCGTTATGTTAAAGAAGAATATTACACAGATGCAGATCGCGCGGCAGAAGGTTTCAAACCAACTGATGTATTGATCTCTATCAAGCTAAAAACAGAGAACAAAGCGTTCGACGTTAAAAAATATGAGCACAGCTACCCACACTCGTGGCGTTCTGATGAACCAATCTTATACTATCCTTTAGATAGCTGGTTTATCCGTACCACCGCGGTGAAGGATAAAATGGTTGCGCTAAACAAAACCATTAACTGGAAACCCGAAAGTACAGGTACAGGCCGTTTTGGGAACTGGCTGGAAAATTTGGTTGACTGGAACCTTTCGCGCTCACGTTACTGGGGAACCCCGTTGCCCATATGGCGCGAGGAAGATGGTACCGAAGAAAAATGCATCGGTTCGATAGAAGAACTGAATGCCGAGATCCAAAAAGCTATTGATGCAGGTTTAATGCCGCAAGGCTTTAAGCTGGAAGATATGCACCGCCCATATGTGGATGATGTGATATTAGCATCATCTACCGGCAAACGCATGTTGCGCGAGCCCGACCTGATAGATGTTTGGTTTGACAGCGGTGCTATGCCTTACGCGCAATGGCATTTCCCTTTCGAGAATAAAGAGGAATTTGCTGCTGCCTACCCGGCAGATTTTATTGCCGAAGGTGTTGACCAAACCCGTGGCTGGTTCTTTACCCTGCACGCCATAGCGGTGATGCTAAGCGAAGCCAGCGACGAAGTGAAAGAGATAAACAAACTTGTTGGTAATAAAGGTGTGGCGTTTAAAAACGTTGTATCAAACGGTTTGGTGCTGGATAAGAATGGTAACAAAATGTCTAAGCGATTAGGCAACGGTATCGATCCGTTTGCAACCATTGAACAATTTGGTGCCGATGCCGCCCGCTGGTACATGATCAGCAATGCATCGCCATGGGATAACCTGAAATTTAACTTAGAGGGACTGGACGAGGTGCGCCGCAAGTTTTTCGGCACGCTGTACAATACCTATAGCTTCTTCGCGCTATATGCGAACATCGATAATTTTAATTACAGCGAAGCCGAGATCGCGTTAAGCGACAGACCGGAGATTGACCGCTGGATCATTTCGTTACTAAACACTTTAACCAAAGAGGTTGACGAGTTTTATGCCGACTTTGAACCTACCAAAGCGACACGCGCCATCCAGAACTTTGTGGATGAGCATTTGAGCAACTGGTATGTGCGTTTAAGTCGCCGTCGTTTTTGGAGGAGCGATAACTCGGCAGATAAGTTATCGGGGTATCAAACGTTATATACCTGTTTGGTTACCATCGCCAAGTTGATGTCGCCGGTAGCGCCTTTCTTCGCTGAGCGCTTGTTTAGCGATCTGAATAATACGACTAAACAGGAAACGGTTGAATCTGTACATTTAGCTGATTTCCCGGCATATCGTGCCGACCTGGTTGATACGGCGCTGGAAGAACGGATGCAGATCGCTCAAAATGTATCGTCGCTGGTGCTGTCGTTACGTAAAAAAGTAAGTATCAACGTAAGGCAGCCATTGGGCCGGATATTATTGCCTATCTTAAATAAAAACTTTGAGCAGCAGGTTGAGCTGGTTAAAGAGTTGATATTATCAGAAACCAATATCAAGAATATTGAATATATTAATGATACGGCAGGCTTTGTTAAAAAGAAAATAAAGCCAAACTTTAAAGCTTTAGGACAAAAAGTTGGGAAGAATATGAAAATGGTGGCCGAGGCTATCAGCAACTTCACATCCGAACAAATAGCTCAGATTGAAGCTGAGGGCACTATCGCGATAAGCAACACACCTTATTCCATACTTTTAACTGATGTTGAAATTATAGCCGAAGACGTGCCGGGATGGCAAGTTGCAAATTTAGGAAAACTAACCGTAGCTTTAGATGTTAGCATATCCGAAGAGTTGAAACAGGAAGGTATATCGCGCGAGCTAATTAACCGGATACAGAACCTGCGTAAAGGGAAGAATTTTGAGGTAACGGATAAAATTAATGTTCGCGTAAAAGAGCACCCATATATTAACAATGCAGTGAGCAATAATTTATCCTATATTTGCGCCGAAATTCTGGCAGAGAGCTTAGTGCTTGATGCACAGTTAAATGAGGGTGACATAGTCCTGATTGATGAAAATAAAATATTGATTGTTATAAGTAAAGTATAATGAAGACAGAAAACGAAAAAACCAGATATTCAGACTCAGAATTACAAGAGTTTAAACAATTACTTTTAGATAAGCTACGTGGCGCCAAGGAAGAGTTAAATAACTTAGCTTCTTCGTTAAGCAACCCTAACTCAAACGGTACAGATGATACCGCGGGTACTTACAAAACGCTGGAAGATGGCTCGGCCACTTTAGAGAAAGAGCAGATCAATCAATTGGCTGCCCGTCAGAAAAAATTTATCGAGCAGTTAGAAGCCGCCTTGGTACGTATAGAGAACAAAACCTATGGTATTTGCCGCGAAACAGGTAAACTGATACCCAAAGAACGTTTACGCGTAGTGCCGCACACTACTTTAAGCATGGAAGCTAAATTGAAACAGTAAGAATGAAGGTAGCTTACATTAAACCTTTCCTTACAGCCGCACTTATTATTCTTGCCGATCAGATCATTAAGATATGGGTAAGGCAACACATGTACATAGGTGAAGAAATTAAGTTTTTGGGTAACCGGGGCATGCTGCACTATACCGAAAATAACGGTATGGCCTGGGGCCTTGAACTGGGTGGTGATTTTGGTAAACTGATTTTAACGCTGTTTCGTATTGGCGCGGTTTGTGGTATTGGTTATGGCCTGGTTTACCTGGTAAAACACAAGTATCACCGCGGGCTCATTATGAA
>NZ_JAQBOI010000222.1 GCF_028288105.1 Mucilaginibacter sp.
CGCCAATAGCATCCTTGCTTACGTCCTACATACCGGGATGATAAGTTTTAGGAATAACATATTTATCGCATAAGTATAAGATTTTGTAAATTGTAATTTAATTGAAAATATGTGTGTCAATAAACGATTTTACTGAGTGGGATACCGAGAGTTAACCCCACAAAAATTTCATTGCGCGACACTTCATCTCTGAGCGGCGTGTGGTTGATATTAGAAAAAATAATTTGGGGTTCAAAGTTAAGCATGGGTACACCCTTCTTGTCGATGAGAACGATCGGAATTCCGGTTATTAAATTGACCGCATGGTATGGTCCAAAATTTTTTTCCGGTTTAAAGCTTACGCCAACATGAGAATCCGCGGGAATATAGACCATCTTCCCTGAAATTGACGGCGTCAAATAATTGCGGTAAATTCCGGCGTACCGGCCGTCAGAACCGGTCAGGTTTGGGTCGCCCCCCTGAACGCTGTTGTTGACACTTACTTTGCCTGAAAAAGTAAGAAAAAAGCGCCCAGTTTTAGGGCTATCCCAAAAGCGGGTATGCGTAACAAAAACCTGAAACGGGTAATTATAACGGCTGGCGGCATCATTGCCCCCATCCGCCACTTCAAACTTTTGCGGAATGATGGGTGCATAAATGCCAACGGTTGTCCAAGCATCTTTTACCCATTTATAATTATTGGTATTGACCAGCAGATCAGACTGCGCCTGTGAAAATTTTTGAAGATATTCTTCCCTAAGCTCGGCGTAGAAATTTTGTCGCTGGGTATTTTTTACAGCTTGAAGTTCCTGGCCGGGTATATCATTCGCGTTAAGGGCAGCCAGTTCATTTTCAAATGCAGTTATCCTGGTACGTATCGCGGTAGCTATGTTTTGGACCAAAATGGCCCTGTCAGCATCCATCTCTATTTTTTGATTGGCGCAGTCATAAATAGCCCCCGGTTTGCCCATCCACGTTTTCTGCAGGGCAACACCCAACTGATTATTGATATACTTGCCCGTAAAATTCCCAGCGTAGGAATTAGCGATATTAGCCCTGGCGCTGATCACCCAAAATGACCTGACCCGATCATCACTGTCGACAGGCTGGTGAAAGTTATGACTGATTGCTATACTTCCTTCTGCAGCGTTTAAAGTGACGTAGTTCTTATAAAGTGACAGATCATCATTATCGGATAAATAAGAACTAACTTGATTAGCAAGGAAAATATTCATCGCTTTATTGGAGATCAACAGTCCTGTACCAGCGGCACAGGGCGCATTAACCACCCTGCTATTGACCCTGCTTATTTCAGCGAAGATCTGTTCAGCGGTTTGCGCCCGCGCAGCATTCGCCGTAATGCAGAAACCGGCGAGGAGATAGAGATATTTTCTAATAAAGCCAGTTCCCATTGCTGCAAAATTTGTTACTGTGATTGTGCGGCTTCATCTGTTGGGGTATCAGCAGCGGTACCGGCCTGAGCATCCACCTTTTCCTGACCTGAGCTTTGTGCTTTATCCGCTTCTTTTGCTACCTGGCCCCGGTCTTCAACGGTGTCTACCGGTTCTTCGGTTTGTTCTTTAGCGGGCTCCGTATTTTTAAGGCCTGCATAAGCGCCCGCGCTGATGCCAAGCAACAGCAGCACATTATTATCAAAATCCGGCAGTAAATTGGTAGAGAAAGCCTTTTGAAGAAACAGCACCCCAAAGAAGGCATTAAAAGCCACGTTTTGAACCCGTTGGACGTTAATGCTAACGCCATCTGATAAAATATCAACGAAAAGACCCTGACTTTTTGCGTCCTTATCAATAATTGGCGCCTTGGCAGGATTCTTATCAATGAGCTTTGATACGGCTGTTGTAGAAACACTTATACCTAATATAGCCAGTACGGAAAGAGGAATATCGGGCAGCGTATCTGTTTTAAAACAAATACTCAAGTAAGCTACCACAAACAAGACCGTCCAAAAGAATAACTGTGTATTTGCCAGGCTGTAATAAAGGTTGGCATTATCTTTTAGCATTTGATTGAACAACCCTAAAACGATTATGAATGTCACAGCCAACGCGGCTGCATAAACCCAGCCAATTTTTATCTTTTGTTTAACTTCAACATACACAGGATCGTTTGATTTGGCAATAATACTCCGTTCAACCTGAACAGTCGTATCTTTGATAACTGTTTTTTCTACAGCGGTCAGCGGGTCTTTCATTACCGTAGTGTCCCTGACCGTTAAATTCATCTTTATGTTTGCGCCTACCCCGAAGTATACCGGTACAACTGTTGTTTCAAAAGGGGTGCTTTCCAAAAAGGACAAAAGTTGTGATTGCACGGGTTTACCTAGCTTGAAATAAATGATTTTTTCGGCGTCACTTGCTTTTAACGGCGTTAACTTTTCGACCGGGAAACCATTGATATATAAGGTATTGAATAACCTGATATCGCGTTGGGTAAACACTTTAATGGCTATAACCTCGTTAATTTTGGCAGAATCCAGCTGTGTACGTAGATTTTTAATACGCACAACGCTATCCTGTGGCCCGGTGGCTAGTTTTATCGCAGCCATTTTTGCCCATTCAGCTTTCTTCGACAATGCTTGTTGCTTTGTTTTTGGGTTGACGTTTTGCGCAAAAATTAACAGCGGCAATAAAAAAAAAGCTGTAACGATCCCGATTTTACTAAAAAACGGCCACACCATGAGATAATAACGAGATGCCATAAGGTTTAATTTTTATAAATGTCACCATAAAGATTGCTGCTAAAAATAGCTACACGTAGTTATTTTTAAGATCAAATAAGTCATGAATTTTTAAGGAATAAACTTATGTAGTTAAAAGAAAACAGATGCGACCTGTTGCTTAGTACAGTAGGAGTTTCGGCTTCTACTAAAAAAGGTCGTCGGGAGGAAATCTGGAGGAAACACTTGAATATTAAAGCAGGTTATTATTAATAGTATTTGGCAGGGTACTTCGAGCTCTCAACTTGTCTGATGAACTGCAAGATAAAGCTACTGGTAAATCGAGGTCAATTGGGCTGCTTCGCTATTACTTCACCGGCTCCACAAACCAACTCGCCACATAAGCCGTGAACGTCCCGAAAAGCCCCACCCCTGCCGTCATCAAAACCGCCGCGATCAGCCTCCCTTCGGTTGTCACCGGATACTTATCCCCGTAACCCACCGTCGTGATCGTCACATAAGCCCACCAGATTGCATCCTCCGCGGTCTTGATATTACTATTCGGATCTTTCTCCACCTGCAGGATACCGATGGAACAAAAAATGATCAGCAATACCGCCAGGATCGAAACAGAGGTAAACGCTCCCTTCGCTTTATTCTTGAACACATATTTGACAAAGGATTGGGTAGAACGAAACGCCCGGATCAATCGCAGCAAACGGATCAGCCGGAGCAGACGGCCCGCCCGCAGGAAGTTCACCGCTGGGATACTCGATACCAGGTCGATCCAGCCCCAGCGCATAAACGCCAGCTTATTCTTCGCCCCGTAAAAACGCACACAAAACTCCACGAAGAAAAACACGCAGATCGCGTGATCGATATACGTCAGGAGCAAAGAAGTTTCCGGCGGCAACTTCATCACCGTATCCACCAGCAAAGCGCCCAGCACATAAACTGACAATACGAATACGATCAGATTGAGCAGGCCCATCTGCTGCTCTTTTGGTTCATCAGCAGCCATATATAAACGAAGGTTAAAGATTGGTTCAGGTAAATATAAAAAAAATGTGATTACCATCTGCTCAAAGCGGTGTGCTTATAAGCTGGTAAAAAGGCTATTTGCGAGCGCCGGCAAGGCACTACTTAATTTTCGTCAGCATGCTTTGAATAGAATAGAAAAAAGCAGAAATAATGCGGAGGATGAAAATATTAATTCAGTTCTTTCTCTAAATGAATTTAAAACAGGGTATTTAAGGTCATCATTCATATGAAAAACGTATAGTAAACCAAAAAATGAAATTTGACCTCCCATGCATAAAAAAGATATCTCTGCTAATAAATATAACATTAAAGCGTCCAAGAATACATGATTTTCTTTGTTGAGTTTGAATAAGGAGCGACAAACTCCAAAGAACAAAATTATCATTAGCGATATGCCTACCGCAATGATAATAAACATCCCCGTTGTCGGCGACCCGTCTGTGGCCAATTGAATAAAAGCTAAAATAAATATGACAAAGAAGTAAATAGTATAAATCGAGGCAGCTTTAGTACTTTTCCAAAAAGACATGTTATTTGTTTTAATAATTCATTTGGCTGTGAACCCCTGGTTCCCAAACCAATATTTCTCATCTTTCTTACATTGTCCCTCTTCAACATTACCGGCCTTTGAAACAAAAAGCCTGCCTTCTTACAGTAACGTTCGGATAGCTATTCCTCATTTTAGCATGGAGGTGATAAAAATAAGTGTGGCGGTATGTTTAAGTAAAGTGCGCAGATGTTTTAAGGCAACAGTGAGTTGATTTTCCACCGAACGTTTCGATATTCCAAGCTTTGCAGCGATTTCCTGATTAGATAAATGCAGCATCCTGCTTAGGTAAAATATCTCTTGGCAGCGTTTGGGCAACTGTACCAAATGCCGGTTTAATTCTTGCTTAAACTCCTGCTCATTAATGTGTTCCTCACCAGCATTGTGGGCTAACATCTCGGGGGTATCCGCATGATCAATAGTCAAAAAAACATGCGGTTTGGCTGCGCGGAGCCTGTTGTAAACCTGATAACGAACCGCCGTAAGCAAAAAATTTGAAAACGATCCTATCTGAAGCACATGCCTCCGCTCCCATAAATTCAGAAACACATCATGCACAATTTCTTCGCTCACCTCATGGTCTTTGATATAGGTTTGCGCGGTTTTATAGAGCCTTATCCAGTACCTGTCAAAAAGAGCGGTAAAAGCCAACTCGTCATCCATACGAATGGCATCCCATAAATCGGTATCGCTAATAGAGTTGTTCGGCATTATTAATTGGTTAGGTAAAGGTATGAAAAGTGATAGAAACTTTACTTTTTTTGATTTTCGATAAAAAAATAAAAAAAGTATGTGTGTTTCCCTGCTTAAAACACACCTATACTATATAAACCGGTAATTACCATTTTCATGATAACCAAAGAAGAGTTTCTAACCCTGTACCCAAAGTACATGGACGGATCATGTACACCTGCTGAAAAAGCGCTGATAGAGGCTTATAGCGACGACTTGCAGTTGCAGGGCGGAAACTGGACGTACGACAACGTAACCCAAGCAGATGTACGCAACCGTATTTGGCAACAACTTAGCGATAGCCGTAAAATTAATAAACCTGTTTTAGATAATGGCTATTATAAATGGCTGCAGGTAGCCGCTGTACTTGTATTCGCTGTATTAGCAGGCCTATTATTTGTACTTAAAGAAAAATCTGGTAAACAGGCAGCAACAACTACTTTTGCAAAAAACAAAAAACATGAAATTTTACCGGGTAGCAATAAAGCCTATTTAACACTCACCAATGGCAAAAGCATTATTCTTGACGATGCCAAAAACGGCGAGATCAATGCAAGCGAAGGCGTTAAAGTGACCAAAACGGCGAATGGCATGCTGGTTTATAGCTTCAGCAAAACAAATAACACCATTGCCCCAGGCGATGTTGCGCAATTTAATACTATAACCACCCCACGTGGCGGCCAATATAAAGTTACCCTGGAAGATGGCACCCTGGTTTGGCTTAATGCGGCCTCTTCTATCAAATTTCCGCAAGCTTTTACGGGTAACAGCAGGGTGGTTGAGATAACCGGTGAGGCCTACTTTGAAGTGGCGAAAAATAAGGCAAAACCTTTTATTGTTAAAGCTAATGGTACACAGGTAGAAGTACTTGGCACTCATTTTAACATCAGCGCATATAACGATGATGCAAAGATAACTACTACACTTTTAGAAGGATCAGTACGCATGTCTAAAGGCACATCTACCGTAATGCTTGCCCCGGGCCAACAAGGTATAGTAGCACAAAACGGTTCAGGTATTACAGTGAGCCAAGCCGATACCGAAGCAAACCTGGCGTGGATCAACGGCTTTTTTGTTTTTAGGGATGCCAGCATTGTTGATATCATGAAACTGGTGAGCAGATGGTACGATGTGGATGTAGAATTCCAGGACGATGTACAGCAAAATGAGTTTGGGGGCACAATATCCAGATATAAAAACATCACAGAATTACTGGACAACATGCGGTTAACCCGTACTATACATTACAAAATTGATGGAAGGAGGGTTATTATTATGAAGTAGCTATGTGCTTTTAGTAATAATACCTGTCTTTTCATAATAACCAGGAGCGTTCGCACCGCCCCTGGTATTAAGCTGTGAAGCTGCCAGGTAAAACCAAGGATCATTTCTCATAACCAATCATTTAACCTAACTACCAAATGTATAAAAAAACTACTGCAATAAGATGCAGGGCGCTTCCCTGTGTTAAATCTAAATTGTTTCTCATTATGAAATTGTCGGTCTTTTTGTGTTTGATATCTGTACTGCAGGTAAGCGCCGCTAACTTACTTGCGCAAAAGATCAGCATGAAAAAAAGTAATGCCCCCCTTACCGAAGCATTAAAAGAGATTCATAAACAAAGTGGATTTAGCGTGCTATACAATGCTAAAATGCTAAAAAGGGCTATCCCGGTTACTGTAAACCTTCAAAATGCCAATCTGGAAGATGCATTGGCTGAGTGTTTCCAAAACCAGCCTTTTAGTTATGTTATTAATAACACTACCATTGTTGTAACACCTAAAGATGTAATTGTAAAGCCTATTATGGCAATCACCGTAACAGGTAATGTTAAAGATGAAAAAGGAACTCCCTTAGCAGGCGTTACGGTTAAAGTAAAAGGCACCGAAACAGGTGTACAATCCAATGTCGACGGTAATTTCAGCATCGCCGTTAATGATAACCGCGCGATACTGGTATTCAGTTATATTGGCTTTGTAAACCAGGAAATCCCTGTTGGTACGCAAACTACCATAAACGTTGTATTAAAAGAACAAACCTCGGCTTTAAACGAGGTTGTGGTTGTTGGTTACGGTACGCAAAAAAAGGTAAACCTTACCGGCGCTGTATCAACTGTAAGCGGCAATGATCTTAACAAACGCCCCATAGTAAACCCGGCGTCAATGTTACAGGGAACCATGCCGGGCGTACAGGTAACCCAGGGATCTGGTGAGCCGGGTAATGAGGGTGTAAATATCCAGATAAGGGGTAACGGAACTTTTAGCGATGCAGGCTCATCCCCGCTTGTATTGGTGGATGGTGTACCAGGCAGTTTTAATGACATAAACCCTACAGATATTGACAATGTTTCGGTACTTAAGGATGCAGCTTCCGCATCTATCTATGGTTCTAGAGCGGCCAATGGCGTGGTATTGATAACAACCAAACAAGGCAAAGCCGGCAAAATGTCAATTCAGTACGACGGGAATTTTGGGATATACAAGCCAACAAAGCTTTTCGACCTCATTACCAATTCGGCACAGTATATGGAATTGTATAATGAAGCCAGGATAAACACAGGTTTAAATGACCCTAATGATCCTACGAAACTATACGGATTGTACCCGCAGGACCAGATCGATCTTTATCGTAACAGTACAGACAGGGTTAATTACCCAAATACGGATTGGTTAAGTTTAATATTTAAAACCGCCCCAACACAAAACCACAATTTAACCTTTAATGGCGGTAACGATAAAACAACCTATAATGTATCATTAGGTTATGTTAACCAGAACGGTATTATACAGGGCTTTAACTATAAAAAATACACAGCACGTATCAACCTTACGTCAAAAATAAACGACCACATCAAATTTGGGACAAACGTTCTGCTAAAATCGGGCACTACAGAATCTGTTGCGGGTGGGTCTAAAGACCTTTTCCTGTCGGCTATGTCGCAGGCACCAACTTATAGCCCATACCTTGCAGATGGCAGCGGGCGGTATACTTATAAAGCGTATGATTACGAGTACAATAACAAAAACCCTATAGCGGTACTTGACCGCAAATTTACGCATGATATTAATGATTACGCGGTAAATGCGCAGGGATGGTTTGAGATACAGTTCAACAAAGATCTTTCGTGGTATACCAAGGGTGCGGTAAACTTTAATATGGATAAATACAAGGATTATAAATCAACCCTTGATCTATATAACTTCCGCACCAATCAGTTGGCTACAGTTTTAGATCTGGGTAAAGGCTTAACTGCACAAGATCAGCAAACTGTTTATTCAAACTTATATAGTTACTTAAACTATAACCACGATTTTAATGGTAATAACATTAAGGTACAGGCCGGTTATAGCATGGAGCAAAGCAAATACTCGTATCTGCAGGGGTACCGCCAGAATTTCCCTGACGAAACCCTGCTGGAGTTAAACGCAGGTGGTCAGGATATTCAAAGGGCTAACGGCACAGCCAATCAATGGGCATTAATGTCATACTTCGGCCGGGTAAACTACAACTATAAAGAGCGTTATTTATTAGAAGGTAACGTGCGTTATGATGGCAGCTCTAAATTTTTTGGCAGTAACCGCTGGGGGGTGTTCCCCTCATTTTCTGCCGGATGGCGCGCAACTGAAGAGTCGTTTGTAAAAGGCCTTAATTTAGCCTGGTTAAACAATTTTAAGCTTAGAGGATCATGGGGCCAATTGGGTAACCAGAATATTGTGATTGGCGGATACGGTCAGAATTACCCGTACCAGGCATTGCTAAACCTTACGGGCAACTACTCTTTTGATAATTCAAACCTTACAACAGGTGTAGCCCAGGGCGCATTAAATAATCCTGCAATTAAATGGGAAACCACTACCATGACAGATGTTGGTTTGGATCTGACCATCTTTAACAACTTCAACTTAACTTTTGACTGGTATAAGAAAAGAACTTCTGATATTTTAAGACAATCGCAGGTTACTGCCATAGTAGGCTTAAGTGCACCAACAATTAATGACGGTATAGTTGATAACACCGGTATGGAACTGGGGATCAACTACAACAATGTTATTAAAGATGGTGCTTTAAGCGGCTTTACTTACAGCATTGGAGCCAACTTAGACCGCTTTAAAAACAAACTGGTTAAATACGGGCAAACAGATATATACGATTACACCATCAACCAGAATGGGCAACCTATAAGCTCATTTTATATGCTGGAGGTAGCCGGTATATTCCAAACCCAAGCAGAGGTAAGTTCATCGCCAAAACAGTTTAATGACAACACTTTACCCGGCGACTTGAAATATAAAGACATCAATAACGACGGCAAAATAGATGCTAACGACAGGACGATTGTTGGAGGAGTGTATCCTAAATTAAACTACTCTTTCAATCTGTCTGCAAGCTTTAAAGGTTTTGATTTCTCGGCTATGATGCAGGGTGTTTATGGTAATAAATCATACGTATCTAACTGGGGTGTTATACCGTTTGTACAGGGTACTCCCCCAACAACAGATTGGTTAAACCGCTGGACGCCGGAAAATCCCTCTACCACTATGCCGCGAATTTATTGGGGATGGAGCGCGCCACAAAAATTAACACGACCATCTACTTTCTTTTTACAGGATGCATCATACCTAAGGCTAAAAAACATAGTGCTTGGATACACCCTACCTGCTACCCTAACCAAAAAATTTGGTGTAGATAGGTTGCGAGTTTACTTTGCCGGCGACAACTTGCTAACCATTAGCAAATTCAAAGGGCTCGATCCGGAGCGTTATGGCAATGGCGACCTTGTTCAGTATCCTCAGAATAAAATATATTCTTTTGGTGTAAATGTTTCCTTTTAATCAATCCACATGAAAAATCGTATAATACTCACTATATTATTTACATCCCTTATTTTAAGCGCGTGTAAAAAAACACTGGAACTTAATCCGCTCGATCAGATCTCGGCGGAAAACTTCTTCAGGAATAAAACTGATTTTGACAAAGCTCTGGCCGCTGTTTATGCTTCCATGCAGCCGAATGAATTTTCAGAAGAATTACCTATTCGTGATTGCCTTACCGATAATGGCTATGCCCAATTCAATTCGGGTAGCGTTAATGATGTTGTGCAGGGTAATCTTAACCCAACAACCGGCGGTTACGAAACCGGCATTTACAAGGATAGTTACATTGGCATAGGCAGGGTAAATTTATTTTTACAAAAACTGGCCGCCTACAAGGGTACAGACATGTCTGACACTGATAAAAAAGCCTATGAAGCTGAGGTTAAATTTGTACGGGGCTTTTTTTATTATCAGCTGTATACCATTTATGGCGATGTGCCTTTGGTACTACAACCACTTGACCTGAGCACCCAAAAACAACCAAAAGCAACAGCTACAGAAGTATTGGCACAGATAAATACTGATCTGGATTACAGTATCGCAAACCTGTCAACCTCGCCATATTTCTCAAACGGTGGGCATGCAACATCGTCTTCTGCGAAAGCATTAAAGGCGCGTGTGTTATTATTTGCAGCTTACGGTAATACCGGCACGCCTGATATAACCATACTAACCCAAGTGAGGGATCTGTGTAAAGAGGTAATGCCACTATACGCGCTTACTCCCGCTTTTGAGAACAATTTTAGAGATGCTACGCAGAAAAACAATACCGAAATTATTTTCTCTATCAATTTCCTGGCACCTAACAACTTAGCTTATTGGGACCGCGATTACGGCGATTGGTGTTCTGCAAGTCCGCTACCTAATTTTGTGAAGACTTTTGAGTGTACAGATGGTTTGCCATATGGTACCTCTCCACTTACCGATACACAAAATCCATTCAACAACCGCGACCCAAGATTGAGTAAAACGGTTTATGTAGATCATCCCGATTTTGGTGGTGGTAAGATACACAACCCGTCTAACCCACGGCCAACGGGCTATGGTGTACTTAAGTTTTTAGATCCTGCTAACCTTCCGTTTGGTTTCTCCACACTAAGCGGGCAGGATGCTGTGATGCTGCGCCTTGGTGAAGTAATACTAATGTACGCCGAAGCACAAAACGAAATTGCAGGCCCGGATGAAACAGTTTATAAGGCCATGAAAGACCTCCGTGCAAGGGTTAATATGCCCGAATACCCGGCCAATTATACCAAAGATGAAATGCGCGAACGCATTAGGCATGAGCGCCGGGTTGAACTGGCATTTGAAGGCCTGCGCCACTATGACCTGGTGAGATGGAGAATAGCAGGTACTGTTCTTAATAATGTTAAGGACAGCTTGGTGCCTTTCACTTTCGAAAACAAATTTTATAAATGGCCATTGCCACAAACCGAGATCGACAAAAGCGGCGGTGTATTGGTTCAAAACCCTGATTATAATTAATTGTTAATATGTTTTATAAAAAGAAAAAGTCCCCAATAAACCGGGGACTTTTTCTTTTTGCGATCTGATTGGTTATCTAATGATGTAAAGAGATCACATTCAAGGCATTATTCGCTAAAAAGCGCTGCCTTTGCGGGACAGCGCTAATTAACTAACTAAACTCATTTTACGTAATGAAAAACAATCTTCAAACTTCTCTTACCGCACTATATGTGCTTCTCGGGCATTAATATCATCTTTATGAAATTTCCATTTAACAGATATTTACCACACATGCGTTAAGTTGCGATTGCAGCAGTAACGGCAGCGAGTAAACCTTCCTTAGTGGTAAAAGTAACGCTCGGTTCATAAATAGAAAGCGGGTCGGGGCTTTAAAAAATCTCTTTTACAGCCGGCGGCACACTGTAGCGCAATAGCTATTAAGCCTACTTTTAATATTTTATATGATTTGATTTTCATGTTCAGTTAATTTAAGTGGTTAAAAAACAACATTAACACCCAGGGTAAACGTTCTTGGCACAAATGGTGAGGCCGGATCTGGTTCCGGATCGCCGTACTCCCAGTTTGGCGAATAAACAGCTACATTCCTTACACTGCCGTTAATTCTAAGCTGGCTGATATCTAACTTTTTGGTGATGGCAGCGGGTACCAGATAAGACAGCGCGAGATTGTCAAAACGGATAAACGACCGGTCAATCACACGGCTCACGGGCATAGGTTAAAACAATTTGTTTTGTTTTCGCACTTATCTCATAACTATCACTTAGCGCTTTTGACACAGTCGAAGCCGATATATTTAATGCTTTGGCTATATCGGTTATAGTAATCGCTTTGAAATTCATAGGCGTTTCTTTTTGTTATTAGGTAATGTCCCCTTCGGTAAATCAGTACTAATCCACATTTTTCGCAGGCAGTTTGTTGTCGGTTTCTAAGTATCTAAATGAATTGGCTTTTGTAGAAACAGTGGACGGATCTCCCGTAGTGAAAGAGATTTGCACGATTGCCGTTAACCGTTTGCCAACTTTTTCGTTTGACTCATGCGTGTGAAATACATAATACAATTTCCCATTTCTTCCTTTTACCAAATCACCATGCCCAGAGCCGTTTTTTCCAGTGATACTCCGACTTAAAATTGGATTGCTTTTGTATTTTTTCCAGGGGCCGGCAGGTGATGAAGCCACAGCATAACCTACCGAATAATCAATATTCCTAAAATCATTAGCTGAATAGAATAAATAATAAAATCCATTCCTTTTAACTACGGTTGGGCCTTCAGATACCGGCCAAGTTGCACTATTTGTATTTTCCCAACCGTTTTCGGCATGAATACATTCTGTGGCTGTTGTTTCGTCAATCTCATCAAGGGCTTCGTTTATCTGAGCGACAAAAATTCGGTTTCCATCCTTAAGCCGGACATGATAAAGGTATAACCTACCGTCACTGTCCTTAAAAACAAAGGGGTCGATTTGCTTACCATTTTCTGAAACAGGGCGTTGTACTGATTGTTTGAATGGACCTAACGGACTATTACTTGATGCAATTGCAATGTGTTCGTTAGCCGTGTAGGCCATAAAGTATTTCCCTTTGTACTTGAACACCTGAGGAGCCCAAAAGCCTTTAGTACCATAGCTTTCTCCCATTTGCAATGCATTTTTCTCCTTCTTTGTCCAATTAATTAAATCAGATGAAGTATAAACGGGAAAGCCGTCCGGGGCGCCTGTTCCATATAAATAGTAAATGCCTTCATCATAAAAAATAGTAGGATCTGCCAGTGGGATATGCACTCTTTGTGATTGCCCATAACTTAGAATGGCTGAACAAAGTAATGCCGTCATGACTATAAATCGCCTTATCATAAAATGTAAAAATCTAATTAATAATTATTGAAACCCAGCTACGAATCTTCGACCAATTGTATGTTGCTTTAATAACAAGCGCCTGTTTAATAGGCCTGCTAATATACATACTCATTCCAATTTGTGACTAAGATGCAAATGAGTGTTTAGCTTTTGCTGTAGCAAAGCCGGGAGCAACTGCCCCATTACATCACAAGCTCACGCTGGGACCAGGCACTTGCCGACAAGTGTTTTCCACAAAGGCGGTAATTTTAAATGATCCTTGTAATATTGCAAAAGAGATGAGTGAGCTGAACCCGGCCATGCAATTGGCCCATGATTATTTAGAATCCACCAACACCGTCGTTTTCCTGACAGGCAAAGCAGGTACCGGTAAAACTACGTTTCTGCAAAAGATCCGGCAGGAAAGTAAAAAAAAGCTGGCCGTGATAGCACCGACGGGTGTAGCGGCTATCAATGCGGGTGGCATGACTATCCATTCCTTTTTCCAGCTACCCTTCGGACCGATCATCCCGGCAGGTACCGACCGCCCTGAAGTTCATTACAGCAAGGAAAAGAAAGACCTATTAGCTACTTTAGAATTATTGATCATTGACGAGATCAGTATGGTTAGACCTGACGTACTGGATCAGATCGACTTGATTTTACGGAATATCAAGGGTTCGGCCTATCCTTTTGGCGGTGTGCAACTATTGCTCATTGGCGACCTTGCCCAACTCAGCCCAATCATCCGCGAGGAAGAATGGGGTATTTTACGACCGTACTACACCACTCCTTATTTTTTCAGCAGCCTGGTGATGCAAAAGGCGCCCTATATCCGTATCGAACTGGACCATGTGTTCCGGCAAAAGGAGCAAGCCTTCGTCGATATTTTGAACGAAGTGCGTAACCAAACCATCAGCGCACCCAGCCTCGAAATACTAAACGCCCGGTATATGCCCGGCTTCAGGCCTGATGATAACGACCCTTATATAACGCTCACTACCCATAATAACATCGCGCAACAAATCAATACCGAATGGCTGGAAGCATTGCCTGGACAGGAACAGGAGTTTACGGCGACCATTCGTGGTGAGTTCCCTAAAGATGCTTACCCAACCGAAACCAGCCTCAAATTAAAGATTGGCGCACAGGTCATGTTCGTCAAAAATGATAGTTCCCCAGAAAAGCTGTTTTATAACGGTAAGATCGGCACCATCACCCGCATGGACGCTCAAACTGTCTTCGTGCAATGCGGCCGGGAAGAAAAAGAACTTCCTGTCGAAGCCCTGGAGTGGAGCAATGTGAAATACCAGCTGGAGGGTGAAGCGATCAATGAAACCAACGCCGGCAGCTTTGCACAGATACCTTTAAAGCTGGCCTGGGCCATCACCATCCATAAAAGCCAGGGCTTAAGTTTTGACAAAGCCATCATTGACGTTTCGGAATCTTTTGCCCACGGGCAGGCCTATGTAGCCCTCAGCCGCTGCCGCAGCTTGTCGGGCATGGTGTTGCGCAATCCCATCGCCACACGCAACATCATCGGCGACCCTGCTATCGCCCGTTTTAACGAGCAGGCTAAAGCTAACCAGCCTGATGCCCAAAGTTTAGAGCTCGACCGGGAACTGTACCGGCGGTTCCTGCTGACCGAACTATTTAACTTCGTTCCGCTCCAGGTAAAGCTTGCAGACCTTGACCTCCTCCTGCCTGATCTGAAAAAAGATATTCTGGATGTCGCTGCGAAATTCAGGAAACAGTTGAACCCCGAACGGAGCCCACAAGCCGCCGCCTATTTTTTAGAAAAACTCAAAACAGCCACTGAAACCCTGCACCTGCAATTACCTTTATTGATCGGTCAATCGAAAGATAAAGCCGCTAAAGCCGATCAGATCATCATTTGGCTAATGAACCGTATCCGCCTGCTGGAGCATTTTGCGGTTACCCCCTTTACGACGACCGCTTATTTAGTGCTCAGCAAAAATAAATTGAACAGTTATGACCGTTCTTATTTAAAAGCATTAAACGCTATTCCTAATGAAAAACTGTATGAACAGTTACTCGGTTGGCGCGAACAAATGGCTGCCAGAGAGAAAGTTATGCCGAGCATGGTGCTCTCTGAAAGAACGGCAGCAGTTATTGCGGAAAAACTGCCTGCTACCTTAAAAGCACTGGGGGCGATCAAAGGTGTCGGCCCGCATAAAGCCGGGCAGTATGGCGCTGAACTTATTGGACTGATACGCGCTTATCAACAGGACATCCAGGGAGCGGGAAACGAACAAGCCAGCCTGTTTTAGGATCTTTTTCGTCCAATAGCAATTTCAATGATGGCCCTGATATCCGCTTTAATGCGCTGATAATTTAGTTGTATTAGCGTAATTCTTCTGGTTAAACAGCACAAGCTAATCCTCAAACAAGTAACCACTATAAGCTAAACCTTTGGCCACGCTTTTGAAATTATCTCCCGAATTTAACTTAACGTGCGGGAACTTGTTTTTGAACAGTTTCTGAATGCTCCCTACCATCGAGGTACCGCCCGTTAAAAAAAGGCTATCAATATCTTTTGGATCGATATGGTTTTTCAACATAAATTCATCCAGGCAGTTGGCTATACGGTCCACGTCTTTTGCTATGATTTGTTCATAAGTGGATAAAAGTATTTCCTCATCAATTCCGATACCCATTTTCTGGTAGCTAAACATAGCTTTATCTGCATTTGTAAGCTCGATTTTTGTTTTTTCGATAGATTGAAATACCGAGTACCCCAGGTTATTATCGATAAGCGTGATGAGGTTTTGAAACTTCCTGTCATTACCCGAAAAGTAATAGTAGTCTTCTATATCTTTTTTAATGCGCGGGCCATTAAAAAAATTCATTTGTTCCCAGGAGCAAATATTTGCGAAAAGCGACTTCGGTACAGTTAAAACCTTGCCCGGAGTGGCTTCATATTGCGTGTGCTTGCCAAAATATGGTGTGCCTTTCTCCCACATAAAGGCAGAATCAAAACTATCACCACCAATATAGATCCCGGTGGTTGCCATCATATCGTCTTTCCTGTTCTTACTGCCGGCTTTCTCAGGATCAAGTACTAAATAAGTAAAATCTGTGGTACCACCGCCAAGATCGGCCACCAATACATTTTCTTTTTTTGCGAGGGTCCTTTCGTAGGCGAAGGCGGCACCTATAGGTTCAAATTGAAAGCAGACGTTAGTAAAACCTGCAAGTTCTGCCGCTTTGTTGAGCCGGGTTTGCGCTAAAGTGTCTTTTTGTACATCGTCGTCATCAAAAAAGACCGGCCTGCCTATTACCGCTTTCCGGCAATCTTGCCCTATCAATTGATCCGCTCGATCTTTTAACTCCTTTAACAGAATAGCCACAAGAGCAGAGGCGTTATATTTCTTATTGTGAATACGGGTTTCGGTGAAACTGCTTTTTGATAATATTTGTTTAACAGACTTGATGAAACGCCCTTTCATGCCGTCGTCAAGGTAAGCTGCAATTGCTTCTTCGCCCACAACGTAATTTTTGGCGTTTGCCGCACTTAGCTTATGATAGAAATAAATAAGCGAAGGGATAATGATGGTGCTGTGTATTTCTTTTATTTCTTCGTCGTAAATAACCAAAACTGAATTGGTAGTACCAAAATCAATTCCGTATAAAAACCTACCCATAGTATGCAGATAACAGTGAAAATTTAAAGGGCGGCGAAATTATAAAAAAATAGCATAGAAAGGAAACTAATGTTTGATGAATAGTGCCGGCCTTAGCAGTTTTATTTTCTCCAGCAATTTTTCTTTCCCGTACATCTTTTTAAGTAGCATCATTTCGGTATACATAGCAAAAGTTTCTGTAAGCATGGCTGCACCATCCCTTTCATCTGGTGATATCTGGCTATTACCCCACCATAAATGCGATAACTCATCCCCGGCTAACTCTTTAACAACATCTTGCTTTTATCGCCTTTTATATTGGCATGGAACAGTTTGAACTAAGTTCGCTTAATTAAAACTACGCCTTTGCTATATTCGCTTAAACAAAAATACCGCATGCCGGTACCGGCATGCGGATCAAATAAAATCAACATAAATAAAATTAAACTACTAATGCTTTTTCAGCAGCCTCAATAATTATACCTGCAACGATCTCAGGCTGCGACATGAAGATCACGTGACTGCCTTTAACCTCGGTTACCTGCGTGTTCGAACGACTGTACATATTTCTTTGTATCACAGGGTTAATACTTTTATCTTCAGTAGCGATCAGGCCATAGGCCGGTTTGTGCCGCCAGGCGGCGTCAGTGATAGGGCTTACAAAGCCTTTAGCATAAAACGCGCCCTGTGAGGCATACATAAACGCTGCTTCATCAGCATCAATATCAGCACAAAAGCCTGCATGGTACTTATCTTTGTCATAGTATACAATGCCTTTCTCATCCGGAGGGAGTACGCCGTTCTCAGGTGCAGGCGGGGCTGTTTGCAACCATTGCAGGGCAGATTCGCCGTTATCTGGCTGAAATGCAGCTATATAAACCAGGGCAGCAACATTTGGGTGGTTACCAGCCTCGGTGATGACAGCACCGCCCCAGGAGTGTCCGGCAAGTATTGCTGGGCCGCCAATCCTATCCAAAGCAACATGTGTTGCCAAAACGTCGTCTTCAAGTGAAGTTAAGGGGTTCTGTACAACGATTACGTTATACCCTTTTTTCGTTAATTCGTTATAAAGTGCTTTAAAACCGGAACCGTCAGCGAATGCGCCATGCACAAGCACTACGTTCTTAACATTTGAGTTTTTCATTGCTTTGTAAGTTGTTGTTTGAGTGATTTGAGCTATTGTTTATTGCCTCTGGCTAATGATCATTGCCTGGCATTACAAAGCAACAAAGCGCAGCGCGCCTAAACAATGCAGGAAAGAAAGAAAACTTTGGACAATTAGCGGTTTTTATCTCTGAATGCCATGGGTGAGATTTTTTCGGCCTTGGTAAACATCCTGGTAAAATAAGCCTGATCGCTGTAACCGAGTTCGTAAGCAATGGTTTTTATAGTCTTATCGGTATAAAATAATAAACGTTTGGCCTCTATGGTAATCATGTGTTGAATCCAATAGCTTACAGTTTGACCGGATGTTAATTTTATCGCTTCGTTTAAATAAGGGGTGGAAACTTTCAATTCATGTGCATATTCGGAAGGGCTTTTCAAACGCTTATAATTAAGAAACAACAAGCTTTTAAATTCATGGGTTAGGGTAATAGCTCTCGAATCTTTTTTGTCATGCTTTTGCACAACTGCAAACTCTTCTGTGAACATACCTGTAACCGCATCGATGAAGCCCCGCTTGATATGTTGTTTAAATACGTTATTGGAGAGATCCTTAATAATATCTGCAAATAAGGTAAGACAGGACTTCATCCGCTCGGCTTTAGTAAAATTTATAAGTGCCGGAACCTGAGCAAAACAGCTTTCATTTAATACCGACTTAAACACATCGTTGATTAGGAAAGCATCAACCGCGATAACCCATATATCCCCTTCGGAATCGACATGCTGATGAATCTGTCCCGGAAGGATAAAATAGATTGATTTTTTCGGAATGAAGATCTCACGAGAGTCAACAATCAGTTTTAAGAATCCCTCGTATGTAAAGGCAAAAAGGAAGTCTGTATCTCTGTGAGGTGCTTTAACAAAATGATCGTTGCCAATTTTGCTATAATTCACGATTTGCACGCCCTGGGCTTTTACCTCATCAAGGATGATGGTGGGGACAAGCATTTTATCTCTATTCATGACAACATTTTTTGGGGTGAGATGATTTATTTGATTAAATATCAGTTTTTTCCTGGTTAATCACAATTTAGCAATGATCAAGTGTTCCCTACACCTCTGGTTACCAATAATGATAATGGCATTGTGTTTGTGCACTTAGTATCGGGATCATACGTCTATCAATAGCAGGATATGGAAAGCGAAAAAAACCACGGTATCGTATCAAGGGAGGAGTGGCTGGAAGCTCGGTTGAAGCTGCTTAAGGAAGAAAAGGAACTGACCAGGCGCAGTGACGAGGTGGCACGCCACCGGACAGAAATGCCTTGGGTTAAAGTAGACAAAGCGTATCAATTTGAAAACGAAAAAGGAAAAATTTCGCTGGCCGATTTGTTTGAAGGCCGCTCGCAACTGTTGGTATATCACTTTATGTTCGGGCCCGATTTCAAGGCGGGATGCCCGTCCTGCTCGGCCATTGCCGATGGTTTTAACGGGATCGCGGTCCATTTGGCCAATCATGATGTGATGCTTACTGTAGTATCGCGGGCACCTTTTGCAAAACTGCAGGCATATAAGCAGCGAATGGGCTGGACGTTTCCCTGGGCATCTTCGTTTGACAGCGATTTTAACTTCGACTTTAATGTGGGGATTACCGAGGAGCAGCAGCGCAGCGGAGGTACCGAATACAATTACAAACGCGAGCCCGGAGGTGGAGATCCGCTTGCCGGAAAATCAATACAGGAATGGGAAACTGAAAATAACCAAGGCCCTGTTGCAGAGGTGGCAAAAATGGCCGGGACCGACCTTGCAACATTTACCCGCGAGCGGCCCGGCCTAAGTACTTTTGTGCTACAGGACGGGGTGGTTTATCATACCTATTCGGCCTATTCACGTGGCCTGGATGGCCTGTGGGGCATGTACCAATGGCTTGACCGTGCCCCCCCTGGGCCGTAACGAAAACGGTATCTGGTGGCGCCGGCATGATGAATATTAGAATAGCCGAACGGGAATATGATAGCCGATAGAAATGCTGGTTGATGCCAACCTGCCAACGTAGTATTCATAGTGCATTGCACCTCAAGGGGAGCAACCGGCATTTCGGACTCGATATGGTAAAGAATGGCCGGTAGGTCAAGCCCCCTCAGGTAGGCGATTAAAATCAGCATAATGATCAAATCCTATTACAAGATCATCAAGCCCTGTACATTTTCACAGCTTCCTGTCAGGCGCGGATTTTGGAACAGGTGATAAAAAAGGATCCTGAATTTTATTTGTGCAATGAATATTGTAAATTAGATCATGATGAAAATAGTTTCTCCGATCTTATTATGGGGTATACTCTTCCTCTTCGCGGGCCTGACACTGCTCAGGCCCAGATACCAGGTCATCTCCCCTGAGGTGAGCACTTGCGGGGCGGCTTTATCCCCGGATATTACGTCGAATAAAGACGGAAAATTCATCTCCATAATCGCCGGTACCGGGCATCACCATTATAACATTAATACCCGTTCTGATAGCGCGCAAATTTACTTTGACCAGGGGCTTTCTTTTTACTACAGTTATCATTTCGCCGAGGCACTGGCTTCTTTTAAAGAAGCCGCTCGTTTTGACCCTAATTGTACTATGGCCTGGTGGGGACAAACGCTTGCATTAGGCCCTTACTATAATAATTACAATTATAGGATGCCGGGTGTCGTCCTGATTGCGAAGATGTCTTTACAACGCACTAACACCGGGGCCAGCACAAAGGAAAGTGACTTAGCAAATGCCATGGTACTGCGCTACTCTTCAGATACCACCAATGCTGACCGTGCGCATTTGGATGAAAGCTACGCAGCAGCCATGAAAACGCTGATGAAGAAATACCCGCTTGATAACGACATACAGGCATTGTACATAGACGCTGTGATGCTATGCCACAAATGGGATTTCTGGAATACCGATGGGACGCCCAAATCCTGGACACCTGAACTGGTTTCGGTATGTGAAAGCATCCTAAAAAAAGAACCCCGCCAGCCCGCCGCATTGCATTATTATATCCACCTGACCGAGGCCTCGCGCAATCCGGCAAAAGCTTTACCTTATGCCGATGTACTGAAGGACCTGATGCCCGCCGTGGCGCACATGGTGCACATGCCTACTCATTCTTACCAGCGTAACGGACTTTTTGCCAAAGGTGTATTTGTTAATGAACAAGCAAATTCGATCTTCCAAAAAATGGATTCAGCTGCTCCCGGTCTTCACCTAAGTAAATATAATCCGATACATTTTTTCGCCGTGCAATCCTATTGTGCCATGAATGCCGGGATGTATGTAAAAGGCCGGCCGCTTTACCATAGGGCAAGGGAAAGGATGAAAGCCCTAAAACCGGATTTTAAGAACGACCCTTATGCTCAGTTTGTTTACATGCTACCCGAGATCGCGTTGGTGCGCTTAGGTAAATGGCAGGAAATTTTACAAGAACCCAGCCCTAATTCCCAGTGGAAATATGCCCGGATCATGGATGATTTTGCTAAAGGCCTTGCACATGTCCGTAAACGTGATCTTAGTGCTGCCCGGCAATATCTAAGTGACCTGCAAATAAACCTTGCCGACAGTATGTTAGCTATCCGCCGCATGCCTTTTAACAAACCGAAGCAAAGTGGTGAAATTGCGGCCGGCATACTTTCAGGCGAAATATTATTATCTGAAGGAAAAACTGCTGAGGCTATCAACGCATTTAAAAATGCTGTCAGTGCCGAAGACCAGCTGACCTATCGCGAACCGCAGGAATGGTTCATACCTGCCAGGCAATACTTGGGTGCCTGCCTGTTAAAAATAAACAGGGCCCGGGATGCAGAACTGGTTTATCGGGATGATCTGGTTTACAATCCCGGCAATGGTTGGTCGCAGTTAGGCATGCACATCAGTCTTAAAGCACAAAAAAAACTAAAAGAGGCAAGGAAGTATAAAACACTTTATCAGCAGGCGTTCGCAGCTGGCGATGTAAAGCCGATTGAATCGGCATTTTAAAACTCAGCTTATGTTCAGGCTCATGGTAACTCCTTTATTTGAATGTGACGGTATTCCATCTGCCCGCGATCACCTTCAAGACCCATAGGGCCACTTGCAGGCAGCAGCAATGCATCCTCAAGCACTTCGCCGTTGCACACGCAGTGAGCGATATTATTCTTCACTATTACAATAATGGTGTTCCAATCCTGTGGCCGGTAATTTTTCAAATCCTTATAAGGGCCGGCCAATAGATAATCACGGCACTGGAGCTGCTCGCCACGCAGAAAAATGCCGCTATCCGCGTTTTTGGAAGCGCGGAATTCGATCTTCAGGATGAAGTTTTTAGAAAACTCCCGCAAGGTCCAGGACTCCTGTACCTTCCTTTCCACTCCCACCGGATAGTTTACCGTCAGGATTCCGTTACCGGCGGAATAACGCCCGTCCGAGGAAACTATCTTTCCGTCGAATTTTTCCGTGACTTCACGATTCTTGCCCCGGTAGCACCATCCGTTGAGGGTGGTTCCGTCAAAGAGGCTTTCAAAACCCGGGTCCGGTTTCCAGTCACTGGCCTCAAGAGTGGATATTTTATTAACTGCCGGGCTCCCCTCCGGAGCGCTTATTTTCAGGCTGATCGATATAAATCCGGCTACCATCATCAAAACAGATAGCATCACGCGCAACTTTATTTTTTCCATTATAATGTATTTTTAATGTTGATCATTGTGATTGAGCTAACTAAACTAACAAATTTGAGTTCATTTTGCAAGGCCGGATAGC
>NZ_JAQBOI010000236.1 GCF_028288105.1 Mucilaginibacter sp.
CTTATCAGAAAGCGATACTTATTTAAATAGTTACGTTTTAAAGTGAGGTCATTGTTAATGTTTCGCATAACGTTTTAGCTTTATTCTTTAAAGCTAATTCTGTTACCGAATTAGTTGACCTTTACAGCATCGGCAAAAGGGATGGGTCTGTCAACTTTTAAAAATCTTGTTTCGTGTAAGCCATTAATTATCCTTAATTATGTAACCATAAACTATGGTAGCATTTTTCAGGGACAGGGCATTTACTTTTATCTCGATACTTTTATTGGCAACCTGTTTGCCGGCTTGTAAAAAAGACAAGCAAAAACCGATAGAGATCCCGCAGGATATTCCTGTAAGCATTACTTCGCTGAGCGTAAATTCAGGGTCGTGTAATACGGTTGTTGAAATTAATGGCAAGATGTTTAATAGCGACGCGACCAAGGATTCCGTATATTTTAATGGAAAAGCCGCGAAAATAATATCAGCTACCGATACTAAAATAGTTGTAATAGTTCCGTTAAGCGCGGGTGCGGGCAAAGTAAGTGTATCAGTTAATAATGGTACACCAGCTATGGGGCCGGTGTTTACTTATACATCCGCTATGATGGTAACTACCTATGCGGGGCTAAATGGCGAAGGTATATATGATAGTAGGAAGAAAAAGATGAGTTTTCATTACTTACGCGATATTACCATAGATATGCTGGGAAGTATTTATGCTATAGAGATTAATATCGCTCAATTAGACAAAATTGACGGCTCCGGAACCGCGTCCCTTTTTCTTAGAGGCGATTCTTTCTACGAAGAAGGCACTAATTCTCCAAGTTTTTTTAGTAACCCTTACAAAGTAACGACAGATGCAAAAGGCAACGTGTACGTAGTAGACGATTTTTACGGCAGCAGGATATTTAAGATAACCCCCAATCGTATCATAAAAATGATCTCTACAAAATACAACCCATTGTTACACAATATAGGCCAGGTTAGCGGCATTGTAGTAGACCCTGAAGGGACTATTTTTGTGGCTACAGATCATGATATAAGGAAAATAAGTACGGATGGTGTGTTATCCGTTATTGCCGGGGGCGAGAATGGATATAATGACGGCATAGGCACATCGGCACGTTTTGAAAACCTCAGCGGACTAACAATTGACCAAAGCGGTAACTTGTATGCAATTGACATGCGCCGCATACGTAAAATAACAAAAGAAGGTGTTGTAACCACTTTTGCAGGGAACGAAACGGGTGGGCTAAAAAACGGTGTGGGTACCCAGGCTACGTTTGGATTCTCTACAGCAATAGTCGCTGATGCCAAAGGAAACATTTATGTTGCCGACCCCGACAACTTCGTAATACGTAAAATTACCCCTGAAAGAGAGGTAACGACTTTTGCAGGCACCGGCTGGCCTGGAACAACAGATGGCCTAAGCCAAAACGCATCTTTCTCATCACTTTCGGGTATAACTGTTGATGCCGCCGGCATTGTTTATGTTTCAGAAGGTTTCCCTGGCATTATAAGAAAAATAGGGTTGCAATAACTTCCTTACAAATAATAATTCCCGCCATCTGTTTTTATCTTACCGGCATCCAGCAGTAAGCGAATGGTTTCTATGCGTTCCTTTTCGGTACCAAGCTTGAGGGAAGTTATCAATTCATCTATGGTGCGCGCATCGGTGCTCAGCAGTTCTACTATCTCATTGGTGATATCGTCAAATATTTCGTCGGCGTTTTTTTGGCGGCGTTCTTCCAGACAAACATCGCATACGCCGCATTTGCTCGCGTTGGTTTCATCAAAGTAACCAAGCAACATTTGGCTACGGCAGCGTTTATGTTCCGCGTAAGCGAAAACAGCCTCCATCTTTTTACGATAGGTCTCTTTACGCTGATCTATAAACACCTTATTTATATACAGGTTATTGGCGTGCTGCCGTGGTTTTAACCAGGTTATCTGCGGTTTATCTGTTTGGGGCAGGTAACTTAACAGGTTAAAATCCTGCAATTGTTTTAAGCCATTAATAACCTGCTGGGTGTTCATGCCGGTACGTTTGGCTATATCAAACTCTTTTACACGTACATAATTCTCGAAAGAGCCGCCATACGAACGCAGCAAGGTTTTAATAAATTGATCCCAACCAGAGTTTTGGATCTGGAAATTATACAATTCTTCATTCAACACCTCAAACCTGAATCGCGAGGGCAGAAAAACGCTTTCGTTAAAGGCCACGTACTCATCCTGCTCTAAAAATTTTAAGGCATTAAGGGTTTTAATGGCATCCAGTTGAAAACGACTGCAAAACTCACCCAGATCAAGATCAAAGCTCACCCCCTCGCCGGCATCATAGGCTATCTGGCAATAATTGGCCAGGTAATGGTAAACCTGCTTTATCTCCTCAACCGATGGGAAGTTTTGGATAAATTTCTTTTCCTGCCTTATTCTGTCTGTTGGGTTATACAATAGTACAGCGTAGGCCCTTTTCTCATCACGACCTCCCCTGCCTGCCTCCTGGTAATAGGCTTCCAGACTATCGGGCATATCTTTATGTATCACAAACCTCACGTCGGGTTTATCAATCCCCATCCCAAAGGCATTTGTTGCTACCATGATACGGTTGCGGTTATTCTTCCATGCTTCCTGCTTTGCCGACCGCTCGTCAGTTGGCAGGCCGGCGTGGTAATAATCGGCCTGTATATGGTTTTGCTGATAAAATTTAGCTATTTCAAACGTTTCTTTACGGCTGCGTACATATACTATACCACTACCGCTTATGCCATTGGCCACGTCCAGCAGCTTGCGGAATTTATCTTCGGTGGTTTGCACCACGTAGCGTAAGTTTTTACGCTCAAAACTTTGCTGATAAATTATGCCTTGTTTAAATAAAAGCTTTTCCTGTATATCGTCCCTTACTTCGGCGGTAGCTGTGGCGGTTAAAGCCAGCACGGGCACATTAGGGTGCAGCTCGCGCAGATCAGAAATATGCAGGTACGACGGGCGGAAATCATAACCCCATTGCGAAATACAATGCGCCTCGTCAACCGCGAAAAGATTAACCTTCATATATTTGATCCGCTCGCGAACCAGTTCGGATAGTAAACGCTCTGGTGACAGGTACAAAAACTTTACCGGGCCATAAACGCAATTATCCAAAGCAATATCTACTTCCCGCTTGCCCATGCCCGATACTATGGCTATGGCCTCAATCCCTTTTGCCTTCAGGTTTTCTACCTGGTCTTTCATCAGGGCTATCAGGGGCGATACCACAATACAGATCCCCTCCCGGGCAAGGGTGGGCACCTGGAAACATACCGATTTACCGCCGCCTGTTGGCAGTAAAGCTAATGTATCTGTACCCTGCAATACCGATGTGATGATCTCTTCCTGCAACGGCCGGAAGCTGTCATGTCCCCAATACTGCTTTAATATTTCGCGTGTGGTCATTGCTTGTATAAAAAAAGCCCGTCGTGCGGCGGGCTTTAAATTATGTAATATTTTTTAAAATCTGTGAGTTTACTCATCCGGTCTTTGCTTGACCAGCGTAGCGTAATCGGGGTGAGTCAATCGGCAATAAGGCCGGCTTGGCCTCACCTAAATCCTCTCCAAAGGGGAGGACTTAAGCTACAGCGTTAATTTTCAAACTCACTCTCCTTTGGAGAGGGTTGGGGTGAGGCTCTACCTTTTCTTAATATCCGTATACTCTCTGTTTGTTTCGCCAACATATACCTGGCGCGGGCGGCCAATAGGCTCTTTGTTAGCTTTCATTTCTTTCCATTGGGCAATCCATCCCGGCAGGCGGCCTAAAGCAAACAGTACGGTAAACATATCTGTAGGGAAACCAAGCGCGGTATAAATAATACCCGAGTAAAAATCTACATTAGGGTAAAGCTTGCGCTCTACAAAGTATGGATCGTTAAGGGCTACTTCTTCCAGCTTTTTGGCTATCTCTAAAGTTTCATCGTTGATACCTAATTTTTCAAGAATATCATCGCATGCCTTTTTAATGATCTTGGCACGCGGGTCAAAATTCTTGTAAACCCTGTGGCCAAAACCCATCAAACGGAACGGATCATTTTTATCTTTTGCTTTGGCTATCCATTTATCGGTATCGCCGCCGTCTTCTTTTATTTGTTGCAGCATTTCTACCACTGCCTGGTTAGCACCACCATGCAGCGGGCCCCAAAGCGCAGAGATCCCTGCAGATATTGACGCGTAAAGGTTAGCATCTGATGAACCTACTATACGCACGGTTGATGTTGAACAGTTTTGCTCATGATCGGCATGCAGTATCAGCAGCTTGTTCATTGCGCTAACTACAACCGGGTCTATCTCTGTATCTTCTGTACGCTGCCCAAAGGTCATGTACATAAAGTTGGTTACATAATCCAGTTTGTTACGTGGGTATATAACCGGGTGCCCTAATGATTTTTTGTATATCCATGATACAATAGTGCTCATTTTGGCAATCAGTTTTATGATCTCCAGGTTTACCTCTTCGGCAGTTAGGCCCGGTTTTAATGATGCCGGGTTAAAGGCAGCCAGCGCGCCAATTAATGATGACAACTGCCCCATTGGGTGCGAACCCGAAGGGAAGCCATCAAAAAATTTCTTCATATCCTCGTGTACAAGGGTATGGTGGCTTATTTCAAATTCAAATGCCTGCAGTTGTTCGGCAGTTGGCAGGTTACCATATATTAATAAGTAGGCCACTTCAATAAAGCTGGAATTTTCTGCCAGTTGCTCTATAGAATAACCACGGTATTTTAATATACCTACTTCGCCATCTAAAAAAGTTATAGCACTTTTTGTAGCACCGGTATTTTTGTAACCAATATCTAACGTAACATATCCACTCTGATCGCGCAGTTTAGAAATATCAATAGCCTTTTCGCCCTCGGTACCTTCTATCACCGGCAAATCGTAAGTTTTATCACCAATCTTTAATTGTGCAGTTTCAGACATAGAATTTAAAATAGTATTTGCAACAAATGTAAATAAATCTGCGTATTATTAGCCTTTAAGATATATTTACTCTTTGTAAAATTCTTATTAAGTAATTATGGCTTTATCCCCTATGTTGTTTGGTATAATTAAAAAACTGGCCGCTGTATATGTCGTTTAAAAACAGGGTGCTGCTATTAATTGAAAACGACATTACTATTTACAGGCTTATTTTATTGGGCTTATTTATAGCCAGTCCATCCCTGCATTACCTGTGCTACAACAATTCTTATGATCCTATTTGGCTGCGTTTAGTTAACTGCGCTTTTTGTATAGTAACCTTAGCCTTATCGTACAGTAAAAACAAGGGCCTGTTTAAAGTTATGGTATACGTTACCATATGCTCGTACCTTTTTGTAAATAATTACATATTATTAGGTGTGAACAGTTTTGCGCACGTATATGTTTTCTGTTCCATCACCATATTTGTTGCTTTAACCTTATTTTGCAAACAACGCCGCGAGTTTATAAGCATTAGCATATTAAATATTATTGCTTTAGTTGCGGCCTACTACACCGCCCCAAAAGTTGGAATTTCGGTAAGTATACTTATTATTTTGCTGGTTGTTTTTACACTGATAGCCTATGTATCGTTCCTGGTAACGCTGGCTTATAAAATGCAGTTTAAAAAAGCGGTGAACAATATTATTCAGCTTAACGAATCATTAATAACTAATGCCGAAAAACTGCGCCACAGTCAACAGCAGCTGCATGCGCTTATCAGCTCTATTAATTATACCATTTTTGAGTTTGACGAGAATAGGATTTGCATTAATGTATGGTTCGGCCCGCAAACTCCCGACTATTTAAAGGCCGAATCTTTCCTGAATAGAACATTGATAGAAGCTATTGGCCCCGAAAGGGCTAAACCATTTTTGGAGGCTTATGACTATGTTTTAAAGTATACTAAAAGCATTAGCCTGGAGTTTGAATCGGTATATGGCGAGCCTGCATGGTTTATAGCGAAAGCATCGCCGGTGGTTGATATTAACGGTAACTATACCAGGCGCATATCTATTGCAGTTACAGATATAACAGAGCAAAAGAAACATGCCGATGCTTTAATTGAAAATAAGAACCTGCTGCTACAAGCCCAGGACATTGCCAAAACAGGCAACTGGTGGTACGAAAGCGAGAACAAAAAGAACTACTGGTCAGAAAACCTTTTCAATATATTAGAGATAACCTATATCCCAGAAGGTTTTACCAGGTTTGAATATTACCTGAGCCTGGTGCACCCGGACGACCGTGACATGGCCGCCAACTATTTATCCCATATTAATTCGGTTGTAGAAAATAGCCTGGAACATAAATTTATTACCCCAAATGGCAATTTAAAATATTTAAAAATATTACGCGGCGATTTACTGCAGGATGAGGATGGCCAATTGAAACGTGTGGTTGGTATTATACAGGATGTTACCGAATCTAAACTGAGAGAGAAAGCGATAAAGATCAGTCAGGCCGAATTACTTGAAGCCCAAACCATTGCTAAAATAGGTAACTGGAAATGGGATAGCACATCAAATATGTTATCCTGGAGTGATGAAGTTAACTCCATTTACGAGGTATGTAACACAGATGCTGCGGTATCGCGCTTTGGTAAATTACTGTTAAAATATATACACCCGGATGATAAGTATATTGTAAAACATCTTTTTAAAGATGCTGATAATAGTGGCGCCTCATACGAATACCGCATTATTACGCCAAAAGGGAATATTAAACACATCAGCGTTATTCCCGGTAAACTAATGTATCGTGAAGATGGTACGGTACGTAAAATTATTGGTACCCTGCAAGATATTACCCAACGCAAACAAGCCGAAATTGATTACCGCAGAACCGAGAACAAATACCGATTAGTACTGGAAACCATAAAACTGGTAGCTCTATCATTAGATGCCCAGGGCCGGGTTATTTTTTGCAATAAATACCTGGCCAATTTGCTGGGATACAGCCAGATGGAAATATTGGGTATGGACTGGATGGAACACTTTGTAACCGATGAACACCGGGATATATTGAGGGGATGGTTCAGCAATAACGCCATAAGGGCACATTACGTTAACCCAATTATTTGCCGCAATGGCGAACTGCGCACCATTAGCTGGCAAAACACGGTTAGTTATGACGAGAATGGCAACATTAAAGAAACTACCAGTATTGGCGAAGATATAACCATACAGCAAAAGGTAAGGGAGGAACTAATATCGGCCAAAGAACAGGCCGAGCGTTCTTCGCATTTCAAATCGGAGTTCCTGTCTATCATGAGCCACGAGATACGTACGCCAATGAACGCTGTTATAGGTACAACCAACCTGCTGTTAGAAGAAAGCCCAAAACCCGAGCAACTGGAGTACCTAAACACTCTTAAGTTTAGCAGCGAAAATTTGTTGGCTATCATTAATGATATTTTAGATTATAATAAAATAGAGGCCGGCAAACTGCAGTTGAGCAATATACCGTTCAACATACACCAGCTGGTGCAAAATATCAGGCAATCGTTCTATTTAAAAGCAGTTGAGAAGAACCTTGATATTGAACTGATAGCAGATGACAGCATCCCCGAATTTTTAATGGGCGACCAGATCCGCCTGGGGCAGATACTCACAAACCTGGTGAGTAACGCGGTTAAGTTTACGCATGAAGGCAAGGTGAGCATTGTGCTGGAAAACGAGGGGCAGATAAGCAGCAACGAAGTATCCATTAAATTTACAATAGCCGATACAGGCATTGGCATTGCTGCCGAAAACATTGCCATTGTGTTTGACCCATTTATACAAGGGCCACAAACCATTAGCCATAATTATGGTGGCACTGGCTTAGGGCTGGCTATTACCAAACGCCTTATAGAGCTTTACGAAAGCAGTATACAAGTGTTTAGCGAATTGGGTAAAGGCACCAAATTTATTTTCTCCATTCGCTTTCCTACGGCAGGGCAAGCAACTCACTTGCCAAACACATCTGTTATCAATACCAGTGTTATACTGCCACCTAACCTTAACGGCATGCGTATTTTAGTTGTTGATGATAACAAAATGAACCTGATGATAGCGGCAAAATTCCTTAAAAAATGGCAAGCCAGTGTAGATGAAGCCATTAATGGCCAAATAGCTGTTGATATGGTAAAAAGAACCCTTTACGACATGATTATAATGGACTTACAGATGCCGGTAATGGACGGTTTTGAAGCAACAGCAATTATTAAACAAAACCACCCGGACCTACCTGTTATAGCCTTCACTGCCGATGCAATGCCCGAAACCCACAACAAAGCTTTTGAGGCCGGTATGTGCGATTATTTGACCAAGCCTTTCATTCCGGATGTATTGTTTGAAAAAGTATCTAAATACCGTAGGGTGGTTATTCCTGCGGATGATTTGAAGATGTAGGTGTTAACTTATGTTTTCGTAAATTATTTCTCGCAAAGACGCTAAGACGCAATTGAATGAGTAAAATCTCTCCGCTGGTGTTGTCATTATAGGTGTTCGGACATAAAGTTGGGCTAAAGCCCATTTTTTTATTTCTCTATCCGTCCCATAAATGGGACGGCAATGACTAAGAAATTAAAAATCACTTCCATTTATCATTGCCGTTGGCTTTAGCCAACGGATTACAAACAAATCTTATAAGGCTTTAGCCAAAATTTGGAGTTTGAGCGTTATTTTGATCGTTTCGAACACCTGTGGTGGTGTCACCAACAACTTTACAACCTGTAATTAATTCGTCCTTATCGCTTCTACCGGATCAAGTTTTGAGGCAAAGTATGCCGGTATAATACCTGATAATACACCTATGGTAACAGATATGCTTATTCCGTATATAATATTCCCGGCATCAAGTACCACCTGCACATCTGCCGCGGCCTTCACCGCAAAAGTGCCCAGGTAAACCATGAACAGGCCTATAAGCCCACCCATAAGGCACAATGCAATGGCTTCTATTAAAAATTGCAATAAAATAAAGTAATTTTTAGCTCCAAGTGATTTTTGTATCCCAATGATGTTGGTACGCTCTTTAACCGATACAAACATGATATTGGCTATACCAAAACCACCCACCAGGATAGAAAACAAACCTATTATAAAACCACCCTTGTTAATGATACCAAAAAGCTGATCGAGCTGGTTGGTTAATATGGTTGATTTGTTCAGCGAAAAATCGTCCTCGCCACCCGGGCGGATACTGTGAATAGAACGCATTAAGCCGCGTACTTCACTCTCTACTTCCACGTCGCTAAGGTTATCCTGACCACGCACCACTATCTGCGGGTTGTATTTTTCGTTCTCGATATCAATAACGTTTTTGGCAAAATTTAGTGGCAGCAATATCTCGTTATCGCTGGTAATACCCAGCATATCTTTACCCTCTTTGGTAAATACGCCTATAATGGTAACCTTGCGGCCCATAATTTTTATTTGTTTACCAACACCTGTACCATCAGGGAAAAGCGCGTCGGCTATATCGGCACCAATAATTGTAACCGGTGCCCCTGTCCTCGATTCAATATCTGTAAAGTACCGGCCATCCTGAAAGTTAAAATTCCATGTTTTATCGTGATCGTGCGATACAGCATCTATCTGCGCGCCATCAACCGTGTTGCTCAGGTATTTAACGGTACGGTTATCAATGCCTATTTCATATGAAAGCGCTTTGGCTGTTTGGCTGCGGCGCGATAACTGTTCAAAGTCGCGCAGTTTAGGTACAGGCCTTTGCATATACTTCCACCACGGAAAGTTATCCTCGCCCACCCACGGCCATTTTTGTACATAAATACTATTGCTGCCCAGCTTATCCACGCTTTTTTGCAAGTTATTACGCAATGTATCAACTGCCGATGATACCGCTATAATGGTGAAAATACCAATGGTTACGCCCAATAACGAAAGCATTGTACGCAGCTTGTTTTGCCTGAGCGCATCGTACGCAAACAAGAAGCTTTCCCGGATAAGTTTTAGTATTATCATATCGTTATTTTGATGTAACCGGGCCTGCCGGGGGTATCGATTTTTGCTTTAATAAAAACAGTATTTGTTAGACTGTGTTAATGCAGTTAAGTTACAGTTATTTTTGATTTTAGTATTAACTGTATCATACCATCAAAAAAAGCGTGAAAAATAACAAAAAATCCGTACATTTGCGCCCTGAAAATTCATATATATAAGCATGAAATTATCTCAATTTAAATTCAATTTACCCGAATCATTAATTGCTCATTCTCCGTCAGATATACGTGACGAATCACGTTTAATGGTTCTACACCGCGATTCGGGCAAAATTGAGCATAAAATATTTAAGGATATACTGGATTATTTTGACGACCAGGATGTAATGATCCTGAACAATACAAAAGTGTTTCCGGCGCGTATGTATGGGAACAAAGAAAAGACAGGAGCTACCATTGAAGTATTTTTACTTCGCGAGCTAAACAAAGAACTTCGCCTTTGGGACGTTTTGGTTGACCCTGCCCGTAAAATACGTGTAGGTAACAAACTTTACTTTGGTGATGACGACTTGTTAATTGCCGAAGTTGTTGATAACACCACGTCACGTGGCCGTACCATCCGCTTCTTATTTGACGGTACCGACGAAGAGTTTCGCCGTAACGTGGAAATACTTGGTGAAACACCGCTTCCAAAATATATTAAACGCAAGGCTACTGCCGACGATAAAGAACGTTACCAAACCATATTTGCTAAGCACGAAGGCGCTGTTGCCGCCCCTACTGCCGGCCTGCACTTTAGCCGCGAGCTAATGAAACGCCTTGAATTAAAAGGTGTTGAATTTGCCGAAGTCACCCTGCACGTTGGTTTAGGAACTTTCCGCCCGGTTGAGGTGGAAGATCTGACCAAGCACAAAATGGATTCGGAGCAGTTTATTATTGAAGATAAACAGGCTAATATCGTAAACCGTGGTATCGAAAGAAAAAAACGCATTTGCGCTGTTGGTACAACATCAATGCGTGCTATTGAGTCGGCTGTTTCTGCCGGTGGGATATTAAAACCCGCTAACGACTGGACCAGCAAATTCATTTTCCCGCCATACGAGTTTAGCATTGCCAACTCTATGATCACCAATTTCCACACACCAGAGTCAACGCTATTAATGATGGTTAGCGCATTTGGCGGTTACGAACATGTAATGAATGCTTATGAAGTAGCGGTAAAAGAAAAATACCGTTTCTACAGCTACGGCGACGCGATGCTGGTTATTTAATTTCGGATTTCGAAGTTTCGATTTCGGATTTATCATACAAAATGTCATTCCTATGGGAATGACATTTTTATTTACCGGCAAATCGTAAATTAGCCTCCGCATGCAGATCCGAAATTGAATATCTGAATTACCTTCACCTTGTAACTTACTCATGAAACTGCTTTATATATTAATTTTTGCTGTTGCGAACACGATCATTTACATTAAGTTAAACAAACCGGGAAATATTACCAATAAGCAATTTTGTTTCTTTATTGCTTTTCTTTTTGTTTTTGCCGCGTTGCACTTTTTAAATCTCCCGTTTTTGCTGCCTTCTCAAAGCATTATACAGCTTATTTTCATTATATGGACACCTGCTATAGTTTATTTTTGGTTTAAGTTTATAGTTTTACGAAGTGTAAATACGGATATAGCTAACGAAAACTTCAAAAGTTTTTGCATTAAAGCATTTTCGGTATTTTTTCTTAATGTTCCCTATATATTTGCGTTTATCATGGAATGCGGCGTGATCATGAATCCACAAAATTTTAAATAAGAGCGTTTATATTGCACAGAAACATGCAGGTCACAAATCCGAAATCCGAAATCCGAAATTCGAAATCAACTTACGCCATCATCGTTGCAGGTGGCTCGGGTAGCCGGATGCGATCGGTATTGCCTAAGCAGTTTATTGAGCTTTGCGGCGAACCGGTGTTGATGCATACTATCAGGGTGTTTCATGAAAGCGCGTCATCGCCACAAATTATTTTGGCCCTGCATGCAGATTATCATCAACTATGGGCAACGCTTTGCAGCAAGCATAATTTCACCATCCCGCACCTTTTAATTGCCGGTGGCGAAACCCGTTTCCATTCTGTTAAAAATGCGATTGATCAAATTACCGGGATAGATGCACTAATTGCTATACACGACGCTGTAAGGCCGCTGGTAAGCGCAGATATTATCAATGAAGCTTACAGATGCGCAGCAGCGCATGGAAGCGCTGTAACAGCCGTTAAAAGCCGCGATTCTATCAGGCAGATAAAAGATGGTACATCAACCAATTTAAACCGCGACAGCATTTACCTGGTACAAACCCCGCAAACCTTTCAATTGGCTTTATTAAAGAAAGCTTACGAACAGCCTTATACGGATAATTTTACCGATGATGCTTCGGTTGTAGAGCAAAGCGGCGTAAAAATCACATTGATAGAGGGCGATCACAGCAATATCAAAATTACTTTCCCCGAGGATATTGCCATTGCCGAAGCCCTTATAAACAAAAAAAGCCACCAGCTTTAAGCTGATGGCTGTAAGTACGATAAAATTTATCAGGCCCTTCTTATTACACCTAATAATAAAGCGATTATGGCTATTACCAATAATACGTGAATAATATTACCGCCAAATGGAGAGATAAATGCTCCAAATATCCATACTATTACCAAAATAACTGCGATGGTGTACAATAAGCTTCTCATAGTGTTGTGTGTTTAATTAGTTTTTTTTATTGATGTATATTATAAACCAACATTATTATAAAAAGTTTTGCGCATGAAAAACTCTGTATCAACAGGGTTCTCGTGTTATTAGTTATTAAATTATCCCGGCTCAAGCCCTCCTGATAACGCCTAAAAGCAATGCTATAATAGCTATAACCAGCAGTATATGGATAATACCAGTAGAACCTGCGTAAAAAAATCCGAATGCCCATCCTATAACCAGGATAACAGCGATAATGTATAATAAACCTCTCATGTTAAATATTTTTAGTGTAAGCAATTGTTTGTTTACTCCATAAAGCTAAAATCATTCCAAAAGAGGCATAAAACAAAAAAAAGCCCTGCATGCAGGGCTTCTCAATAGTTTAACCGAAGATAAAGTTAATACTCGTCTTCGTTAAAAAAGAAGTCGTCTTTGGTCGGGTAATCCGGCCATATCTCCTCTATGTTTTCATACGGTTCACCATCATCTTCAAGTGCCTGCAGGTTTTCAATAACCTCTACCGGCGCTCCTGAACGTATGGCGTAATCAATTAATTCGTCTTTTGTGGCAGGCCATGGCGCATCTTCAAGGTGCGATGCTAATTCAAGTGTCCAATACATGTTTTTATGTTAAAGTGGTAAATTTTGCTTTTTCGCAAAAGTATAATATTTTTAAATTGATTATCAATATTTTTTTGTAATATTTTTATATCCGTGGTATCCACTGGTTTTCAGGGATTTTATCAGCGTATCCTATCATCCTTGCAAGGGTGAACAAGTAATCGCTCAGCCTGTTCAGATAAATATTCACTTTTTCGTCAACCTTGCTCTCTTCTGCCAGGTGTACACTCAACCTTTCGGCCCTGCGGCATACGCAGCGTGCTATATGGCAGTACGATATAGCGTTGCTGCCACCAGGTAAAATAAAGTGCCGCAACTCGGGCAGGGTTTCGTTCATCCGGTCCATTTCCTTTTCAAGCAGTTCAATATCCTCGGG
>NZ_JAQBOI010000237.1 GCF_028288105.1 Mucilaginibacter sp.
TGTATATCATCATGGAAAAGAACGGCATCAAGGCTGATAAAATGCCCGAAAGTATGCAGATGACATCAGTGACAGATTTTAAAACCGGCCGCAGGTATCTGCATAATTTAGATAAAATAGTGGTGAGTCAGGTGCAGTAGATGTTTGTAGCAGATTTGTTATCCGCCCCATAAATGGGAAGGCAATGAAAGGACCGTAATCATCCTATTTCCAACTCATCCCCGCTTATTCCATCCAGTTCCTGTGGATTATGGCTTACAATTAGCGCGGTTGCGCCGAGTTCTGCAAACAACCCTTGCAGATCTTTTATCAAAGCGGATTTCATTTTAAGATCCAGGGCCGAAAAAGGCTCATCCATCAGCAATAGTTTTGGTTTGATAGCCAATGCCCGCAGTATAGCCAGTCGCTGTTGTTGGCCGCCGGATAGGTGGTTTGGTTTGTGATCTGTGAAATCGCCCAGTCCGCCGATCTTTAACAGGCGGCTTATCCATTGGATATCATCAGTAGCATACTCCAGATGCTGTTTCACGGTCATGTTTGGGAACAGGGCGTAATCCTGAAAAACAAAGCCAATATGCCGTTGCTGCGGACTTAAGTTTATCTGTTGAGAGGCATCAAACCAAGCTGTATTATTTGTTTTGATGATGCCGCTATCAGGTGTTATCAACCCCGCTACCATTTTAAGGAACGTGGTTTTACCCGCGCCGGATGGGCCGGTTATACGGGTGATGCTACCGGCAGAAAATTTCTTTTTTATCTGCAGTATCTGTAAGCCATTATAAGCTTTTAGTCCTTTTTTAATATCAACTGTTATCATTCTAACGGACTTTTTGCCTGGTATTTATTGTAAATGAATACGCTTAGCACCATTACAAAAGTAATAGCGAACAGTATAAGCGAATAGTTATTTGCGGCAGTATAATTCATCTGCTCAACCGAGTCATAAACCGCTATGGATGCAACACGTGTAACTCCGGGGATATTCCCGCCTATCATCAGCACCACACCAAACTCGCCCAATGTATGTGCAAAGGTGAGTACCGCCGCGGTGAGTAACGATGGTTTTATGTTGGGCAATAATACATACCTGAAAGTTTGCCACTGCGTTTTACCTAAAGTATATGATGCCTGCGATAGCGATACCGGCAATTGCTGAAACGCCGACTTTACCGGGCTTATCATAAATGGCATGCTATAAATAACCGATGCCAGTACCAATCCCTGGAAAGAGAATACAAACTGCACATTAAAAGTTTGCTGAAGCCAATGCCCCAAACCGTGTTGCGGACTAAAAGCAAGCAGCAAATAAAAACCCAATACTGACGGCGGCAACACTAAAGGCATAGTAATTATGGCCTCTATAATTGTTTTTATTAGCGATCGCTTTTTGGACAGCCACCAGGCCAAAGGCAAGCCAATAAGCAGCAATATCAATGTGGTGATAGCCGCTAATTTTAAGGTAAGCCAAATAGGTGACAGGTCCATTATTTTATAAAGTGTTGTAGCCGTAAGCTTTAAAGATCTTTTTAGCAGGCGCGCTTAATATGTACCGGTAAAATTTTTCGGCTGAGGCATTTTGTTTGGCATGTTTTAATACCACCATGGCCTGTTCTATAGGCGCGTAGGTTTTATTATCTACCAGTTTGTAGAACAGCTTTTGTTTGTTGGCGCCATCTTTTATTAATGATAACGTAGTAAAGCCAACCTGCACAACGCCGGTGGTTATGTAGGTATTTACCTGGGTAATGCTTTCGCCAAAAACTACTTTGCTTTTTACTTTATCGTATACGCCTGCTTTGGTAAGTGCCTGTTGCGCGGCTTTGCCATAGGGTGCAATAGCAGGGTTGCCAATAGCCACTTTTTTAACGGGATTTGTTAATAAGAGTTTGTTCCAGTTTGTAAAATCGAGGTTTTGTATGCTGCAGATAATAAGCACCCCCTGTGCGTAAACAACAGCATTTTTTATAGTGAAACCATCTTTCTGCAGTGCTTGAGGGAAATCCCTATCGGCGGACAGGAATACGTCATAAGGCGCGCCATGGCGGATCTGGGTAGCCAAATTACCCGATGAGCCGGATATTACGTCGATATCTATCTTGGTCCTCGCTTTAAAGTCGCGTTTCAGATCTTTCATAACAGGCTGCAGATTGGCTGCTATAGCTACTTTTATGCTTTGTGCATTTACAACCGCGGCAGAAAAACACAAAGCGATAAAAATCAGCGAAAACGTTTTAGTGAATAGTTTTATCATCATTGTTCTGTTGTTTCACAAAATACGTAATATTGGCATATTGGTACAAATGTTAAATGATAACAGAATCAGCTACATTTGTTAAAGGCGCTTTGCCAATTAGCGCTTAACCAGCTCACATCTTTAAAAAAGCAAATGAAAAAACTCATTACAAGCGTGCTGCTTTCGGTTGCAGTTGTGTTTAGCGTATGCGCACAAGTGCCAAAGTTTATCACTGTTAAAGGTAAAGAAATTATCGGTGTAGATAACAAGCCTTTCCTGATGCGTGGAACCAATTTAGGTAACTGGCTGGTGCCCGAAGGTTATATGTTTAAGTTTAAAAGCGTTAACTCGCAACGCTTAATAAACGAGGCCTTAACCGAATTGGTTGGTCCCGAAGAGATGAAATTGTTTTGGCGAAAATTTCAGGACACTTATGTTACCGAGGCGGATATCCAATTCCTGAAAGCATCCGGCATGAACTCCATCCGTATCCCGTTTAATTACAAACTGTTTACTTATGAAGATTATATGGGCCAGAACAATCCCAACCGTGGCTTCGAACTGCTGGACAGGGTGATAGGCTGGTGTAAAAAAGCAAACTTATATGTAATGCTGGATATGCACTGCGCCCCGGGCGGCCAAACCGGCGATAATATTGATGATGGTAATGGTTATCCATTTCTGTTTACAAGCGCGGCAAGCCGCAAGCTAACAGCTGATATATGGCGCAAAATTGCCAATCATTACAAGAACGAGACCATTATAATGGGATACGACCTGCTAAACGAGCCCATTGCCCATTATTTTAAGGTAGATGAGTTGAACCCGCATTTGGAGCCGACTTTTAAACAGATAACTGCCGCAGTGCGTTCGGTTGATAAAAACCACATTGTATTTATTGGTGGTGCGCAATGGGATAGCAACTTTAAACCGTTCGGTAAGCCGTTTGATAGCAAAAGCGTTTATACCTTTCATAAGTACTGGACAGAACCGGTACAAAAGGTGATACAGGATTATGTAGATTTTCGCGACAAATACAATGTGCCTATTTATGTTGGCGAAACAGGCGAGAACACTGATGAATGGGTAAGAGATTTCCGCATCCTGTGCGAAAAGAACCGCATTGGCTGGCATTACTGGCCATACAAAAAACTCGACAATTTAAAAGGCATCACCAGCTTTAACGTGCCCGATGGCTACGACGAGATAATAGCCTACACAGAAAAGCCCCGTGCAAGTTTCGAGGAGATCCGCAAAGCCGCCCCTGCCGACAGGGAAAAGATCAAAAAAGCATTATATGGATTTTTAGAGAACAGCAAGTTTGCTAATTGCATCCCTAATAAAGGATATATTGAAGCATTAGGGTTGAAGGTGCCGGGTAAATAGTTAATTATTTAAAAGAAAGTTTACTTCAATTAACAGAACAGGCAAATTTCGAATTACTATTGCCCATATAATATCATCAGAAACCGTATCATAACCATGTATGATACGGTTTCTTGTATCAATAATTTTCTTGATATCTGTTATTTTAATATCGGGCTGAGTTTTAATTATCCGATTTGCCGCCTCGCCAATTATTTCAACATTTCTTTCAATCGCCCTTTTGGTTTTAAGGTCTTTTTTAAAATCAAAAAAGTTCTTTTTATCAGGAAGAAAAGTATCTATTTCAATGATGGCCTGCTTAATATCTAAAAGCCAGGTTTTAACCTCATCTTCCATAAATAAGCACTTTTGTGTTATCGATTTCCCTTTTTAGTAACGGATTGGTAATTGCTTTTTCTTCTAAAAGGTCTACCTGGCGATGGAGGATATCTTCAAGCTGAAATTTTACAGCAAAGTAATTGTCAGAGTAATCGAGAGGGTCATTGCTATCAATATCAACAACAAGATCAATATCACTGTTGATATTAAAGTTATTGGTTATTACAGAACCAAAAGCAAACAGCGATCTCACCTTGTGCAAATTGCACAATTGGTTTATTTGGGTGATATGCTTTTGTAATTCGTTCATCAAAACAAAGTTAGAAAATATATAGCTTACTTATCGGTCAGCATTATTGGGTTACTCTTGCCATTACCAATGATGATAACTTTTGTATTTGGCGATAGGGCAATCTCTTTTTGGGCTTTGATGGTCTCGTATTGTAGTTGCTTATCAGATAAACCGGTCGAAAGGATCTTTTGATAATCGGCAATACCTTGCGCTTCTACACGTTTACGGTCGGCTTCCTGGCGTTCTTTCTGCAGCACAAAGGTCATTTTCTGCGCTTCCTGCTCGGCATTTATTTTTGATTCGATACTTGCCTTAACAGATGGCGGTAAAGAGATATTGCGGATTAATATCTGCTGAAGATCGAGCCCGCGTTTTTCAAAACTTAGCGAGATGGTACTGTTTATTTTATTCTGAAACTCCTGCCTTTTTATAGAGTATAGATCTACCGCGGCATAATTTACAGCGTTATCGCGTATGGCAGTGCGGGCTACAGTACGTACAATCTTATCAACGTAATCCATACCAATGTTTTGCATAATAAAGGGCGCCTTTGCCGCATTCACTTTATACAAAACGGATAGGTCAATAGTTACTTCCAACCCGTCAGACGATAGCACCCTAATGGCATCATCGCCCTGCACCTGGCCTTCGGTATGTACCGCGCTCATGGTATAGTTTTGTGTTTGGATGTCAAAGGTAGTTACATCAACCAGCGGGTTAATTATATGCAGGCCACTTTCCAGCACATCATTCTGTACTTTACCAAACAGTATCTGCACACCAACCTTACCCGGGTCTATTACTTTAAAAACAGAAAAAACTAAGCCGATAGCTGCAATAGCAATACCAACAATGCTTATTAAGCCGCCAAAGCGGCCAACAGGCTCTGGCGAACGTTTTACCATTATGCCCGCAATAAGCACAACAATACCAACAATAATTAAAAACATTGTATATTTTGGTTTAAGGTTTATTTGTTTTGGATATTTTAGAATTTAGATACCGCGATCTGTTGATTGTTACAATTACTTATTATTCTGCATACTCCTGATCTCTTTTATCAGGCGGATTTTTAGGGTAATAATAATACCCGCAATAAATGCGCAAGCCAATACATATTCGTACCGCCCATGCTCAACTGCCGACCATATTACAACAATACATATAAATATAACAATGTTGTAAAACACATTAAGTGCTACCTTTTTGCCCATATTAGTACACGTTTAGTTCCGGGTCTATCTCGGCTTTCCAGGCTAATATACCGCCTTGCAGGTTGCTTAGGTTTGTATAGCCTTGTGCTTCTAACTGCATAATAGCTGCTGCGCTGCGTTTACCGCTACGGCACATTACCACAACAGGCTTATCTTTAGCTACTTTCTCAGCTTCAATTAAAATGCCGCCAAGTGGTATCGATAGTCCGCCAATGTTTGATGTTTCGTATTCAAAATCCTCACGAACGTCTATTAATTGAAAATCTTCGCCTTTATCTAACTTTTCTTTAAGTTCCTGTACGCTTATTTCTTTCATCTTAAATGTAATTATTAGTCAAAGGTATGTTTTTCTATATCAAATATTTGAGCATATTTTGTAACAAACAGTACCTAAGTGCGTTTTAATAGCATAAGAATAAATTTTACACAATAGCTTAATGAAGAAAATAACCAGATTTTTTTGGTTCTGTTCCGGCGCGCACGTGGACACGCTAAAGAAATACCCTATAGAACATAATAAGTATGTGGGCATTGGTGCCACCATATTTTTCACCGCATTGTTTGCGTCCTTATCCGGCGGATACGCTATGTATTTTGTATTCAGCGGTAATGCTTTTGCCGTTGGTTTTGCCATTTTGTTCGGCCTTATATGGGGCACGGCCATCTTTAATATGGATAGGTACATTGTATCCAGCATTAACAAAGAGGGCAGCATGAACCAGCAAATTTTACAGGCAACGCCCCGTATTTTACTGGCCATTATGATAGGGATTGTAATTTCCCGGCCGCTGGAGCTGAAGATATTTGACAAAGAGATCCGCAGTAAATTAAAAACGGCCTACCTAAAAGGCCAGCATACCAAAATAGATAGCCTGCAAAAAACCTATCAGCAAAAATACGCGCAAGAGCTGGGTAAGAACACCGATCTGAAGAAGGAAAAGGATTCGCTTGAGCGAGATATAAACCGCTCGCGTTATCAATTGAACCAGGAGGTTTTTGGGGATAAAACCAATCAAACATCGGGTATTATTGGTTATGGTACCTATGCCAAACAAAAGGCCGATGTGTTAAAGGAAAAAGAGGATAGACTGAAAACCGTCACCGATAATTTGGGGCAGATGGATAGCTACCTTGGTCAGCGTAAAGATTATGAAGGGGTAAACTCTACCCGCCTTTTTAACGAGAAACAACTGGACAGCCTCTCGAATGTGGCGGGTTTTGCCGATAGAAACTGGGCGCTGGGCCAACTATCCTACAATGTAGACGGATCGCGGGATATAGATACCTACATGGCTATTTCATTTATTGGTTATCTGTTTATTTTGTTTGAGTGTTTACCGGTTTTTGTAAAACTGATGTCGCCCAGGGGGCCTTATGATACGGCGCTTGCAAAAACAACGGAGGCTAATAACTATTACGCCGATAAAGATAAAGACCGCGATATAGCTGTTACCGATAATACTTATGACCATAGCCTGAATACCGATATCGACCGGCGAAAGCAGATCATAACCGCGCAATCGGAGTATGACCTGGGCAGGCAAAGCTATGATTAGCAGGTTTTTTCTTTCGCGTATTTTGTAATAAAATTGATAGATAATAATTACTGATTTAATTGGTAATTTCATCACCTGAATCATATCATACAATGAAGAAAATATTTTTAATGGCGGCAGCGGCATTTTTTGCACTTGCCGCTAACGCGCAAGCTCCTGCGCGTAACGGGGTTTACTACCTGGTATCTTTCCCTAACGCGGCCCACCACGAGGCCGAAATTACCATGACACTTACTGATGTGCCATCTATTGGGGCACTTAAGGTACGCATGAGTCGCTCGTCGCCGGGCAGGTATGCTACACACGAATTTGGTAAAAACATATACAACGTAAAAGCTACCGATATTAGCGGTAAAGAGCTATCTATAAAACAGGTTGAAGGCGATGTATATGAAGTTGCCGAGCACGGAACGGTAGTAAAAATAAGCTATACACTTTTTGGTAACCATACTGATGGTACCTATGTAGGGATTGATGCAAGCCACGCTCACTTGAATATGCCCGCGAGTTTTATGTGGGCAATAGGAATGGCTAACAGGCCGGTAAAGTTTGAGTTTAACGATCTTGACAAATATGGATGGAAAGTAGCTACACAGTTAAAGCACGAAGGTGATAATGTTTACAGCGCGCCCGATCTGCAATATATGATGGATAGCCCTACCGAGCTTTCTAATGTTAAAACAAACTATTGGGATGTTGTTAACACCAATGGCAAAAAACAAAAGATGGGCATTGCTGTACACTCAGATGATGACCAGGCCACGGTAGATAAGTTTGCCACCATGGTGCAAAAAGTTGTGCTGGAAGAGAAAGCCGTTTTTGGCGAACAGCCCGATTATGATTATGGCAGCTATACCTTCCTTGATGATATCCACCCAACAAATTTTGGTGATGGCATGGAACACCGCAACTCAACTTGTATTGTTGACAGATCAGAGAAGATCGCCGGTAACGAGAACAACCTTTTGGGTACTTACTCGCACGAGTTTTTCCACAGCTGGAATGTAGAGCGGATCCGCCCAAAATCATTAGAGCCCTTTAATTTTGAGCATGCCAACATGAGCAGCGAGCTTTGGTTTGCCGAAGGTTTTACACAATACTACGGTGAATTGATACTTGCCCGCGCCGGTTTTAATTCGATTGATGATTATACGGGTACTATTGGCGGTCTTGTCAATTCGGTACTGGCGCCCCCCGCACCTGCAAAATATTCGCCGGCACAAATGAGCCGTTACGCGGTATTTACCGATGCCGGTGTAGCGGTAGATGCTACTAACTATACCAATGTATTCACCAGTTACTATGTATATGGCGGCGCAACTGCACTGGCACTTGATCTGCGTTTACGCAGCGAGTTTAAAATTACGTTAGATGATTACATGCGCCAGGTTTGGCTGGCTTATGGCAAAACCGGGAAACCATACACCATTCCCGATCTGCAGAATGTGTTAGGTAAGGTAACCAATCCTAAATTTGCCGCGGCGTTTTTTAACGATTACATATACGGCGTTAAAAAGAATAATTACGAGGCATTGCTGGCTAATGCAGGTTTGCTATTGCAAAAAGCATCACCGGGCAAAGGTTGGATGGGCCGTATTCAGGGCCGCCCGGGTAATGGCGGGCTGGTTATTACAGGCTCAACTTCATCAAACAGTCCTGCTTATAAAGCCGGGTTAGATGCTAACGATACAATCCTGCAAATTGATGGTAAAGATGTAAAAGAGGCAGCCTCAATAAACGATATCATTAAAGATAAAAAACCGGGCGATAAAGTAAGCGTAAGCTACAAGAACCGCACCGGCAAACACGAAGGCACTATTACATTAGAAGAAAGCCCTTCTGTAGAGGTAGTGACCTACGAAAAAGCAGGTAAAGAGTTAAGCCAGCAACAAAAAGATTTCCGCAGCAACTGGTTATCATCAAAAGTTAAATAAACATGAAAGTAAAAATTTTAATAGCGATAACCGCTTTAGCCGCAGCCCCGGTTCTGGGCTTTTGTCAGGATGTAAACAAACTGATAAAACAGGATGATGTTGAACGCATAATTAAAACCCTTAGCGCCGACGAGATGGAAGGCCGTGGTACTTTTACCAAAGGGATTGAGAAAGCGGCAACTTTTATTGAGGGAGAGTTTAAAGCTGCCGGCTTAAAACCAATGACAGGCAATACCGGCTTTCGCCAGAGTTTTGCAATGTTAAATACCAAGCCGGTAAGTTCAAAAGTTACTATAAATGGCGCAGACGTTCCTGCCGATAAGGTGGCTATCAGTTCTTCATCATCGTTTAACTGGGCAAATGCTGATGGAGTTCAGGTTGTAAATATTGCAGCCGGTAAAGATTTTATGACCGAGTATAGGACTGTAGTTAGCAGCGGTAAAAAGCAAGTTGTTTTAATAGATACCAGTTACGCTAAAATATTTACCAGATTGGCCGGGCGATACAAAAGAGAAACGTCTTCTTTTAAAGGAGATAATAGCGCACCAGCTATAGTATTTGTACTGGTCCCCTTTGGCGATGTAAAATCACTAACGGTTAATTACGAAGTTCAAACAACCGAAAAACCCTTGTTTAACGTGGTTGGTGTTATCCCCGGTAAAACAAAACCCGATGAATACGTGGTGTTTGGCGGTCATTACGACCACTTAGGTTTCATTAAACCTATGGAAGGTGATAGTATTGCCAACGGTGCTGATGATGATGCATCGGGCACAACGGCGGTTATCAGTTTGGCTAAATATTATAAAAAGCTAAATAATAACGAGCGTACGCTGGTATTCGTGGCCTTTACTGCCGAGGAGATCGGTGGCTTTGGCTCCCAATACTTTTCTACCAAATTAGATCCTGATAAGGTTGTAGCCTTATTCAATATCGAGATGATAGGCAAGGCTTCAAAATTTGGTGAGAACTCGGCATTTATAACAGGTTACGAAAAGTCTGATTTTGGCCCTATGCTGCAACGCAACCTGGAGGGAACACAATTTAAATTTTACCCTGACCCATATCCGGAGCAAAACCTTTTCTATCGTAGCGATAATGCGACACTGGCAGCATTGGGCGTGCCTGCGCATACCATATCAACAGATCAGATAGATATTGATAAGTTTTATCATACCGTAAAGGATGAGTACAAAACACTGGATGTAAATAACATTGTGGCCACTATTCGTGCTATTGCACTTAGCTCGCGCACTATAGTTTCGGGTAAGGATACACCAACCCGCATCCCCAAGCTGAAGAAATAATTAAGAAATATATAGGCATTAGGAAGGCTCAAACAATTGTTTGGGCCTTTCTGTTTAAAAGCTAAATTAATCTGAAATATTATGCAATGGTTTGGCAGGCGCGAAAGCAGTAACACAGAAGATGGCAGTGCAAGTGGCGGCCGTGGATTAGCCCTTGGTGGCGGTGTGGTGGGTATTATTGCCGCCGCGATTTATTTTTTTACGGGGGTAGATCCGTCTGCCGTACTTAACCAGGTGCAGGGTGGCGGTGCCCCGCAAGAAAACAATCAGGCGGCCATAGCTGACACCAAAGAAAAGAAATTTGCCAAAGTTGTACTTGCCGATACAGAAGATGTATGGACTAAGCTTTTTAACGATATGGGTAAAACCTATGAAAAGCCCACCATGCACTTTTTTGAAGCTGCTGTGAATACGGCTTGTGGCCAGGCCGGCGCTGAAACAGGCCCCTTTTATTGCCCGGGCGACCAGAAAGTATATATCGACCTGTCTTTTTTTGATGAGCTGTCTAACAAGTTTGGAGCGGCGGGCGATTTCGCGCAGGCTTATGTTATAGCCCACGAGGTTGGCCATCATGTGCAGGATCTGCTTGGCTTATCAGCCAAAATGGAGCAGGCGCGCGGTCAGCTTAGCGAATCGGAGTACAACAAACTATCGGTAAAACTGGAGCTGCAGGCCGATTTTTATGCAGGTGTTTGGGCTTACTACGAAAAGAATGTTAAGAATGTACTTGACCCGGGAGATATTGAAGAAGCCCTGAACGCGGCACATCAGATAGGCGATGACCGACTGCAAAAAGAATATCAGGGAGAGGTACGCCCTGACAGTTTTACCCACGGCACCAGCGCACAACGAATGTATTGGTTTAAAAAGGGTTACGAAACGGGCGATGTAAGCCAGGGAAATACGTTTGCGACGACTGATCTGGAGTAGATCAATTTAACGATTTGCAAAAGTTAAGCGTTCATGTTCACGGCTGTGAACACCCGTGAACATTAGTAATCATCTTAAAATCAATTGGTTAATATTTGCTAAGTGACAAAATAGCGTCACCGCATTATTCGTTTATTTAATTTGGGTCTACTATCGCCCTTATCCTGTCCTCGGCCAATTTCACCAATTCATCAACCGAGCGAGTGCCTGGTTCAATAGGCTCAAGTACTTCCCATTTCATGGGGGTGAAGGTATTCAATGGGTACAAGCCATATTGTATCATTTTCCAGGAATCGGTAATGGCAACTGGTACTAACAGGGCATCCGGGCATTTTTTTAGCAACGTTGCTACACCGGCCGATTGAAAAGGCTTTACCTTGCCATCTTTAGAGCGTGTCCCTTCCGGGAATATCACGGCTCCCCATCTGTTTTCTTTCATCCTTGTAGCAAATTTCACCAGTTCGGTTATGGATTGGCGCGGGTCTTTCCTGTCTATATTGGCGCCGCCGCCATGTCTTAGGTTAAAAGATATGGATGGGATGCCTTTGGTTAGTTCAAGCTTTGAGATAAATTTCGCGTGATATTTGCGCAGGTGATATATCATCGGTGGGATATCAAACAAGCTTTGGTGATTGGCCAGAAAAATGATAGGCCGGCCAATGGGCAGGTTTTGCTTATTAATGAAAATTACCCTATTACCTATAATGTAAAAGGTAGATGTCAAAAAAAAGTTCAGTATATCTACACACTTTTTATGTGCCGAATACCCACCCAGTTTAAGGCAGAGCCATTGGATTGGATGAAATATCACCAGCAATAAAAGAAATGCTAAAATGGAAAACGGGGATAGGATATAGCCTAAAAACTTTTTCATGAACCCCGCAAATTTAAAGTTTTTTTGAAGATTTGATAAATCTTAGTTTACAAAGTGTTCTCTAACTGCATTAAACGGGCTTTAAGAACTGCCGCCACCGCTAATGAGTCGGTTATCTCGCCGGCGCAAACCATGCGGTATACTTCATCAAACGGTACCTTGTTTACAATCAGTTGCTCGGTATCCTCTGGTTCAGCTTCAAATTGTTCCAGGCCACGGGCAACATACAGGATGCAAAGCTCATCGCTTATGGAATTGGAAAGGTGCATGCGTTGTATCTCGGTCCACCGCGAGGCTTTTAACCCTGTTTCTTCCAGCAGTTCGCGTTTAGCAGATTCGAGTGGATCAACCCCAATAATACCGCCTCCTTCGGGTAATTCCCAGCTATACTGGTTTAAGGTAAAGCGATACTGGCCTACCAGGTAGGTGTTCATGTCATCATCTAAAGGCAAAATACCAATGGCAATATTTTTATAATGCACCTGTCCGTAAATGCCCGGGTTGCCCGATGGGTTGATCACCTGGTACTCGGTAACGTTTATCCAGGGGTTATCATAAATTTCCTTTTCAGAAGTGATTTTCCAGGGGTTTTCGGTAGGGTGGTACATGGGAATAAAGATAGTAATTCTGTGTGTTTCCCATGCGTCATTGAGGTACGAAGCAATCTCTTGCATGCATATCGCCGACCAGTCCTAAAGAGATTGCTTCGTACCTCGCAATTGTAAAGGTCAACTAATTCGGTAACAGAATTAGCTTTAAAGAATAAAGCTAAAACGTTATGCGAAACATTAACAATGACCTCACTTTAAAACGTAACTATTTAAATAAGTATCGCTTTCTGATAAGGGAATATGAGCAGGTAAAACGGGGAGAGCATGCCGTTTTCAGGTTTGCCAAAGACTTCTATTCAGCCCATGATACCGATCCCCGGAGTTTTTTAAAGTACTACAACCTGTATAAGCAATCGGGTAATGAACTTGACCTGCTGCCGGGCAAACGCGGTCCTAAATATGGCAGCCGCAGGCCATCGCCCGAGGATGAGCAGCAAGTATTGCAGCTGCGGGACCGGGGCTGCAATAAATTCGAGATCACTAACCAGCTTCAGCGCAAATCAAATAACTTTACACCGTCTCCTTCAGGGGTATACAACATCCTTAAGCGGCATCATCGTAACCGTTTAAAGCAGGCAGACCGGGAAGTAAAACGAAAGATTATTAAAGAACGCATGGGCCAGTTAGGACATATCGACTGTCATCACCTGAGTAAAAGTGTGATCCGTGGGCAAAACAGGAGGTTATACCTGCTTTGCGTACTGGATGATTATTCGCGCCTGGCCTGGGCGCAGGTGATGGAAGATATTACAGCACTTACCACCATGTTCACTGCCATGCATTGTATGCAGGCACTCAAACGGGAGTTCGGCATTCAGTTCGAAGAGATCATCGCTGATAACGGCCCGGAGTTTGGAACATCTGCCGCTCTGCAAAAGCGCAATCATCCTTTTGAGCGAATGTTAATGGAGACCGGCATCAAACGGCGTTACATGCAGCCTTACCGGCCGCAAACCAACGGCAAGGTGGAACGCTTCTGGCGCACGCTCAAAGAAGACCTTATTGAAGATACCGACTTTGACAGTTTGGAGGAACTGGAAGACGAACTACTTAAGTACCTTGTTTATTACAACTGGGAACGACCACATCAGGGGATCAGCGGCAAGAAACCTATCGATATGGTCACCCTAAACAACAAATAAAAATACCTGATTCTGTTACCGAATTACGTAACCCTTACAGCAATGACGGGTTTTATAATGCAGTGCCTCGGGCGATGCAATCGCTAACCCATTTTAAGCACTCGTCACAGACCTACCGTGTACCCACATCTCTTCGACATACGTCTATTCTATGACCCGTTGGGTCTACCGCTTTGTAGGCAATGAAAAGAAAATAGTTTTGCCCTGTTAAGGGCTACCCTTTGTTGGCTTTACCAATGTAGAACAATGCAATTTGCCTACCTGTCTGATGGCTGGGTAGCCGCTATGCGGCACAAATCACATTTATTATTATTATCTACAAAGCGGTAGACCCTATGGGTCATTGCCTTCCTGCATTTTAAAACTTGTGGGTACACGGTAGGTCACAGACGAGCGCAAGATAAAAGGATATGTTTTTTAAGTTTTAACGCTTTCTACCGCCACCTCTTTCCTTTTCAAATATCCCGGTACGTTAACCAGCAGTATCCCTACCAATATCCCTATCAAACTTATCAGTTGGGCCATATTTACATGCTCATTTATCAGCAGCCAGCCTAAAAACACCGCCACTACCGGGTTTACATAGGTATGCGTGCTGATAATAGCCGGAGGCTTAATGCTTAACAGCCACACAAACGACAGGTAGGCCAGCAGTGAGCCCATTATGATCAGGAATATCAGCCCCGCCCATGCTTCGGCAGATACATTGGCGAAAGAAAACCCAACCTGCTCACTTTTGGCGAAAGCGATACCTATACTTGCTATACCTGCTGCCAGTAATTGTACGCTTGCATTCATGGTAGATGAACTGTTGCCTTTACTGTCTTTTGTTATTAACGAACCCAGTACCCATAAAACGGCGCTAAATAATACCACCACGCTGGCAATAGTAGCCATGGGCGATGGGTTGGCTACCGCGACACCCAGCTTAAGAAACAGGAATATACCGGTAAAGCCAATAAGCAGGCCGCTAAGTATGTATTTGTTGGAGAAGTATTCCGACCAGTTTTTTCTATCGAGTAATAAAAATATGAGCGGCTCGGTAGCAATCAGTATCGCCGCCTGGCCCGAGCTGATGTATAGTTCGGCCCAGGCTATCAGGCCTGTGCCGCCCACAAGCATCAATGTGCCGCTTATGGCCTGGCGAAGCATGAATTTTCGTTCGGGTAATTGTTCGCCTTTTATTTTACACCATGCCAGCATTAATACACCTGCAGTTAAATAGCGCAGGCCAACCAGTATAAACGGTGGGAAACCCTTTAAGCCATAAGCCACCGCCAGGTATGTTGAACCCCATATAACGTATATGTTGAAAAACGCGAATGCAACTAATAGGGGTGAAACCAGTTTCTTTGTCATTGCAGATGTTATTTGATTTTTACTATCATTATTAATAACGGTGGTAAAAGTAAATAGTTTTTTACTATCATAACTATTTTTGATAGTAAGAATTTAATATATTTGATATGCGATGAATAAAGAGAGGAATATAGCGAATCTGCCTTTAGACGGAGGCTTATTGTGCCTTGATTTTGTAAATACTGTGCAAGCCCGTAAAAAGGAAGCATCCTACGAGTATTTGCCAAATTATGCCGCCTTTTTGCAGTGGTGTATTAAGCTGAATATCATCAGCCCCAAAGAGGTAACGGAATTTGAAAAAATTGTAGAACATTCGCCTGCATCTGCTATTACGGCCTATCATCATATTATAATAGCCCGCGAATTACTATATAAAATTTTCTCTGCCAAAGCCGATGGCAAAACGATAGAGGAAGATGTTTTAAACAGATTTAACGAAATACTTGCCGAGGCCTTACAGCATATTGGCTTCGAGGATACAAAAGAGGAATTGCAGGAGTGCTGGCTAAACCCCGACACCGATATTGCTGCCCCTTTATGGAAGGTGATGAAATCGGCTTATGATATATTAACCGTACCAGCGGCTAAATATGTAAAAGAGTGTTCGGCCTGCGGATGGCTGTTCCTTGATAAAAGCCGTACCCATACCC
>NZ_JAQBOI010000262.1 GCF_028288105.1 Mucilaginibacter sp.
TTACGAAGCGCTTTTTCTTTGCTCTTCAGATCCTGATCTAAAGCATTACTCTCGATCAGTTTCTGTTCTGCGTAGAAATCATAATTACCGCCATAAACGGTTATACCCTTTGGGCCGAGTTCATAAATAGCATTAAGTAGATTTAATAAAGTTCTGTCGTGGCTTACTACCACCAAAGTATTGGTAGTGGACTTTATATAATCATATAGGATGTTTCTGCCGAGCATATCCAAATGATTGCTTGGTTCATCCAATAAAACTATATCCGGCCGGTGAATAATGATCCCCGCCAAAAAAACTTTTGTTTTTTGTCCGCCGCTAAGGGCTCCCATTTTTTGAGACAGATCTAATTCCTCAAGCTTCCAATGTGCGAAAGCTTCTTTGCACCGTTCTTCAATTGCCCAATCATCGTCAAGCAAGGTCATGTTTTGGTCGGTCACGTTACCATCAAGAATTTCGTTAAACGCTTTTAGCTTATCCTCAACCCCCAAGGCCTTGGCAATACTATAATCGTTAAACTGGCCAAAAAGTTGCGGTACATAATACGGTTTCGAACCAGCTTTTACATGTCCGATTGAAGGGTGTAAGTTTCCGGATAATATTTTTAGAAGGGTAGATTTCCCTGCCCCGTTATTGCCTATTAATGCAATTTTATCTTGTTTGTTTATGACGAGATTTATATCAGCAAACAATAAATCTCTGTTGGGGTGTACGTAAGTAACACCTTGTAGAATAAGCATAATTTCTTTCTTTAAAGAGTGAATAATTACAGTAGCCTACCGTATAGGTTTCCGTTTATTTTTCTGAAAGAAATTATTATTACATATGTGCTTATGTTGTTATTTGAGCAAAAGTAAGAAAAAAGTTTGCTGTAGGCAAAAGCAATACAATAGATCTGTTTCAGACATCTACACTTTGTCTGTTATTAAATTTTATTTCCTCTAATGTTGCCTTATAAGCTGCTCCCCATTCGTCCATCGCTTTCAATACGGGTAACAGGGTCCTCCCCAATTCGGTTATAGAGTAAACTACCTTTGGAGGCATTTGCTGGAAGATCTCCCGCGATACCAATCCGTATTCTTCAAGCTCGTTAAGCTGAATATTCAATATCCTGCGCGATGCTTCCGGTAATAATCGTTGTAATTCACTTGGGCGGCGCGATCCTTGATACAGTAAATACATCAGGCAAGGCTTCCACTTGCCATATAGAACATCTTTGGTAAAGTCAACACCGCTCTCGTATTTTGGAATAATTTTCTTTTCGTACATCGCGTTCGTATATATATATCGTTACACCCTATCCAAAGATACTCATGATTTTCAGGCAATAAATGCTTTTTCAATCTTCCTGGTATCCTCCAGCATTAAAAACTTACTAATTAGTCCGTTCTCAATGGTAAAGCGCATACAAAAATTGGTTGAAAATGATTTCCCCGTTGCTTTAACTTGCCTGCCGGCTATGCCAAAAACTGCCGCCTGATTGTTGTCAATAAAGATATGATCTAATTCAAATTGCTCTTCTCCATCTACGTGTGCATCAAATAGTAAACGTAATCCATCTACAACTTCAGAACGGCTGGATCTTCTCCCTGTCCAGGGCATTAAATCCGACTCCGCTATATACCAATCAATTTTTTCAGAGAAGAACGAAGCTATGCCTTCGGCATCTTTCTGACCTACACTTTGAAAATATGCATTAAGTATATTTTGAGTTTCCTGGCTTTGGGTTATTGTTTCCATTTTTATTGCTTTTTATTTTACAAAGATTGGTACAATGAAAGGCATTGACAATAACGGAAGAATTGTTACCAATGGAACAATTTTTTCCCTATAGATGGATGAGGTTTATAATATCGGTGTTGTGGCTTAGGCCAATTTGCTGAGCGATTAAAACTTCATGCGTTTTAATTAATTATGATAGGGTTTAACACTGTGAAATTAGACTTTTTTTCCAAAAGAGATTTCACGTAATTATAATTTATATAGCATAGTTGAATGTAAAATAGCTTTTAATCCAATTTATCCAGCGCCCGTATTTTTGCTTTATACGCGGTCGGCAATAAGGCATCCCTAAAAAAATGGTTTAATTTTACGACCCCTGATAGTTTATAAGCGAATAGAACCATCCGAAAACTATCGGCACTTTTGAGGTGAAGCAGGTCTTTTACCATGGGCGGCACAACAAGTGCCTGTACTTTTCTCATAAGCCAGTACCTCGGGTAGCCCAAATGCTTAAGATATTGTTTAAAAAGATCGCGTGTTAAATCTCCGTATTCCAGGTTTTGCTGCAGATGCCCTGCCCTCATAATTATCCAGGCTTCGTAATCTATAGGCAAATCTTTAAGGCCCATGCGCATCCCAACCTTGTAAAACACATTATAAACGTCTCTTTTTTCCCCTGTGGTTAATTTTCGTTTAAGCAACTCGTAAGACCTGATGGAATAATCTATCAGCATAAATAATACGTCGCGGTAGGCCCAATCGGGGATCTGGCTTCCACGTGAAGATTCTACCTGTTGGTGAATAGCGGCTATCTGGTCAATAGCAGCATTGGCATTATCATAAGTAGAAAATAGGATCTTGTGCGCATAAGTCACGGTCGAAAATAGCCTGTCCAGCGGATCTGCAGGCAATTTACCTGTAAAGTAGAGCCAATCAACTGCTTTATTAAGCGCGAATTCGGCAGCGGCTCCCGCAAAAATAAAAAGCACGGTATCACCCTCGCCCCAAATCTTTCGCACTATAGAATGTTCGTCAACAAAATATTTCATATGCTTCTTAATATTTCTCCCGTTAGCCAAACTGCAAATGGCGTCAACAATACCAACGGCTATTTTAACCTATTTATTTGGTAGGATGTATTAATAAGCTATTATTAATTATGGTGTGGTATAAAAAAAGCGGCGCCCCCAATTAGGAACGTCGCAACATAAACCAACTTAACCAAACTTAATACCCCGGGTTTTGCTTTAATTGCGGGTTAACATTAAGAATATCTCTGCCGAGGGGGAAAATCTCTGTATGGATATCCCCATCCGGTTTTTTATCCCACCATGTGCCGGTATTAAAAACGCCCCAACGGATAAGGTCGGTTCGTCTCCGGTTCTCTCCTATGAATCCTCTACCCCACTCGTCCAGCATTTCCTGATCGGTCAGCTGGCTGCCGTCCAACTTATACAAGCTTGGAGATCCGTCTGGATAATTACGCCGCCTTACCTGGTTTAGCAGCGCTGCTGCAACGGATTTATCGCCTTTACGATACAAGCATTCGGCAAGTGTGTAGTATTTCTGATAACCGCACTTCCGCGTATGCAGACGTAATGCGGTTGGGGTCGGGTGTAGGGTATATTGGGTATTTTAGTAAAAATACGCCCGAGTTGTGGTCGGCATGGTTCATGTTCGACTCCTTATCAGCGATCTTCTTACCGGGTTTGGTATCCAGGAACATCCCACCTGATCGCGAATAAACAGCGGATAGGGCCCTTTGTTACCCTTAACAGTATCAGTACGATCAACGCCATTTACTGTATGGGTGTAAGGCAAATAACCTATTTTATTTACCGCTGGTCTTAAAAAAATTACAGATCATACCTTTGATATTAAAAAGCTTTTATTTTTGAGATGGCAGGATACTTTTTCGCCGCTATGCTGTATGCCAAGTCGGGAACAAACTATTCTATTTCACCACGCTATAGTACACCATAAAAAGAGATAATATATTGCAACACATTGCGGCTTAGCTGCGTCCTATAATTAGCAACCAACCATATTATGAGCCTTTCCAAAAAGTATTTTTTTACTTGTTTAATATTAATTTGCGCAGTAGCACAAATGTCTGCACAAAGCTTACCCGATTCCCTCACAAAAAAAATCGATGCCTTATTTAAAAAGTGGGATAATAACGGCAGCCCGGGGTACGCTTTGGGTGTTGTAAGGAACGATTCGCTTATTTTTGCAAAGGGATATGGGATGGCTAATCTTGAATATAATATCCCAATTGCACCCGAAACAATTTTTCACATGGCTTCGGTATCCAAACAGTTTACGGCTTTTTCAATTGTGCTGCTGGCCAGGCAGGGAAAGCTAAACCTTGACGATGATATTCATAAATATCTTCCCTGGTTTCCGGATCTGAAAGTAAAGATCACGGTGAGAAATCTTTTAAACCATACCAGCGGCATCCGCGACCAATGGCAACTACTTGCAATAGCCGGCACCCGGTTACATGACGTGATCACGCAGGATCAAATAATAAAAATATTAGGCAAACAGCGCGCACTTAATTTTAACCCGGGCGAAGAATGGAGTTATTCAAACAGCGGGTATACTATGCTGGCCGAAATTGTACGCGCTGTTAGCGGCAAAAGCCTGCGAAAATTTACCGACTCGGTTATTTTTAAACCGTTGGAAATGAAAAACACACACTTTCATGACGATTATACCGAAATAGTACCAAACCGCTCTTACTCTTATGACCGGAAGGATGATACACATTTTCAAAATAGCACCCTCAGCTATTCCGTTGCTGGTGCTACGAGCTTGTTTACCAATGTGGATGATATGAGCAAATGGGTGATGAATTTTTATAATCATAAAGTGGGCGATCAGCGGGATATAGAACAATTAACACAAAAAGGCAAACTAAATAGCGGCAAAGAACAAAATTATGCTTTAGGCATTTCTGTTGATGATTACAAAGGGCACAAAAGATATTCGCATGATGGTGGTGATGCCGGTTACCGCACCAGCGTTAGTGTTTTCCCCGACCAAAAGATGGGTTTCATCGTTTTCAGTAACCTAGGCGATGCAGACCCCGGGGGTAAGGCTGCACAGATAAGCAACCTTTTTATTAAGGGCCTTTCGCCGCCAAAAAAAACACTCAAACCTGCTGTTGCCGATAGCACCCCTGACATATTCAACGATACCTTGGCTATAAAAAAATTCCTTGGGAATTATATTGCAGATGATGGCATCCGCTTTGGCTTTCAACTAAAAGATAAAAAACTTTATTTGGAGCAGAATGGGCATATTAACCAGTTAGCAAGAGGGACAAAAGACACCCTGGTTATGCCAAAATTTCCGGATGTGAGGTTTGTTTTCAAGGTAAAAAGCCCGAAAGAAACCATACTTGACGAATATTGGCCCGACGGATATCGCCAGCTTGTAAAATATAACGCAGATGCAAAACAAACTGATAAACAATTGCTTGCTTATACGGGTAACTATTATTGTCCCGAACTGGATTGCAGCTACCAGATCGTTTTAAAAGATCATCGTTTACTGCTTACCAATAGCAAATACAACGATTCCCCGCTAAATTTATATGGCGACGATCAATTAACCAACGACTTCTGGTGGATGTCTAATTTAAAGATCCTCAGAAATAATAAAAATCAGATTACCGGGTTTGAGGTTAATTCAGGGCGAATAAAGCATCTGCTGTTTAAAAAGACCCGGGATTAAGGGATTTTTAAGTGCGATAAAAATGGATTTGCATTGCCTGAAAATGCTTTGATTAGCCTTGTCAAATGTGATGGCCAATGGCCCACGGGTACGCATGAGTTAACTAAAGTTCAGGGAATGTTGCTGGTTGCCGTTATTTATTTTTAAAGTTCTTAATTAGAACATAAATTGAGAATACAAACACAATTATGTAAACAATTGCTAATCCTGTTTTCTCAAATTTTAAATTTTCAAAATCGAATTGCTTAAACAATGTCACACCTAAAATGATTGCTACAATACTAAAAGTAAACGAGAGTGTCTTTTTCTTTTCCATATTTGTTGAAGGTGAAATTAATAAATAAAATTTTTAAAGCACAGTACTATCTACTTTTCAAAAAGAATCACTTCAATCAATAGTCTAAGGATTTTTCCAATAAATGTCGAACTAAAATTGACCGAACTTTAACTGTTTGGGTCCCAGATTTTTATTGGCATAAAAAAAGGAAACAACCATTATCTGGTGTTTCCTTTAGTAGCCCGTAGGGGAACACAACGTGAAGACATCGGCAAATATCGGAAACAAAAAAGAGCTTAGATATATCTTAAACACAGTTTTTGTTCGATCTGTGTTTCCTTTGTTGGTACAAGGAATGTAATTTTTTGTTACTTATTTGTTACTCGTTCGATTTTTTAACTACTTTCACGTTAAATAAAAATCGCAATGAGTGTAAAGCTTAGGAAAAGAAGCATATCGGGTAACAGATATAGCCTGTATTTAGATATTTATGAAAACTCAACAAGGAGTTATGAATTTCTTAAAATTTATATCCTTAAAAAGCCACGTACTCCTTTAGAAACACAATCAAATAAAGATAACCTGAAACTGGCCGAAACAATCAAAGCCAAAAGGGAATTAGAGATCAACAGCCACGGAAGCGGATATGTACCTCGGGATAAACAAAAAGTAAATTTTTTATTATACTTCGAGAATTTTTCAAAAAATTACACCAAGAAAGATGTTAGGTTGGTTTGGGGTGCTTACAACTACTTTAAAGTCTTTGTTAATGTTGACTATTTAAAGCCCGGTGATATAACGGAGGATTTACTGATTAGATTTAAAGAATTTTTAGAAAGTAAATTAAAGGGAGAAACGCCAGCAAATTACTTTAGCAAATTAAAAAAGGTTCTTCGTCAGGCCCATAAAGAAAAAGTGTTTATTGATAATCCCGCCTTATATATAGTTAACAAAAAAAATGACAATATTAAAAAAGACATTCTTACTGCTGAGGAAATCCAAATCCTCGCAAGCACCAATTGTTCAAACGCCGAAGTAAAAAGAGCTTTTTTGTTTTCCTGCATAACAGGTTTACGTTTTTGTGATATTGCAAGGCTTGCTTGGCAAAGCATTCATGGTGACATGATGAAAATAACACAGCAAAAAACAAATGTACCTGCGTTAATTAACCTCAACAGTACTGCAATTAAAATTTTAGGAACAAGGGCTAACAACAAAGATTTGGTATTTAGTCTTCCCTCCCATACAGCTTGCTTAAAACATTTAAGGAACTGGGTATGTAATGCTAAGATTACCAAGAAAATAACATGGCATTGCGCCAGACACTCGTTCGGCACCAATTTGCTATTCTATGGCACGGATGCAAAGACGGCTTCTGGATTATTAGGCCATACAAGTATGAAATATACCGAAAGGTATCTCCATATAGCTGACTCGAGAAAGGAACAAGCTATTAATAACCTGCCGGAAATAATTTTCTAATCTTTCAATTTGATTTAGAACGTTTAATATTGTGAGCAATATATTTATTCCCGGATTTAATGAGCTTACTTTATTTAGATTTTTTAAATCAAATTGACAATCAATTTTCGTTATTTCAAAAGACTTACTATGCTGTAATTGATGATGATATAGAGAATGGGCTTTTATTAAAAGACCTGCTATATGAATGGTATCATGAAGATATTAGGGAAAGCCCTTTAATATCGATCATGGATAGTATTGTAGATTTTGAAGAGCGTGGGGCATTCGTCTCTGAGATAAAAAGTTGCTTACTAAGTAACCATATCGGTGCAATTGAATTCACCAAAGTAATATTAGAGCGTCAATATGCATTCATTCAAAAAGAGTGTTCATCAACATTAAATTATTATTTAAATAATATTGATGAAAGTTACATACTATTAGAAAATATGTTCTCCGCAAATGACAATTTAACGGATCAAGAAATATTAACAGCGGTAAAAATTCATTTTATAGAGGCTTTCATTACACTTGAAGAAGAATTTTATTTAGGATATCCTCTTTATTCAAAATCAATTATTACTGAAAACCTCCCTATTCCCAATTCTTACATACCCGAATATATCAGGCTAGCATATGCCGAAGAAAATCATAAGGACGTCATTGAAATGATTTACAATATTTTAATACAGGGGTATATTGAACCTATAACTCTTGGAGATTTCGCACTATATTTTACTTCAAACCGTCCTTTAAGAAAAATTCAGTGGTTAAAAAATGACATTTTACTATTAATCCTTTTCGAAGGAAAGCTTATCTCTCTAAGAGAAGGTCCAAAAGAACTAAGTATTAATGTAATTAATCGCCCATTAAAACTTATATGTGATGTTTTTCTTAACAAGAATGGCCAAAACTTTGTACGTAGAAATTTAGATCGAAATAAAAAAAACCTTAACTCCGCTAGCAATCAAGGCGCAGAAGAAATAGAAGGACTGCTAATTGATGTCTACAAACGTTTTATAAAAAATAGTCGCACTTAGTCGCTGCGACACATGCCCCTCTAATAAGGCATTTTGTTTTTTCAATTTTAACCCGTGGTCCACAAGAACCAGGCAGTCGACGGCCTATAAATTGAAAACAAAATGTCAGAATTTAAAACATTATTAGAAAGGATAGAGGACTTGTATGGTGCTCAAAAATCCGTCCTCACACTGGCCGAATTGAGCCGGTACACTGGTTTAAGTAAAAGCTGCTTATATAAATTAACCAGCTCACGCAAAATCCCCTTCAGCTGCCCTAATGGTAAAACGCTTTTTTTTGAAAAAGCTGCTATAAATAGGTGGCTCTTAAGTAACCCAGTGCGCACAGCAGATGAGATTGATATTGCTGCTGCAAATTATGTAGTGTTGAACCCTAACCACAGGAGGCAAGCGTAATGGAATTACTGGAAACCATGTATCATTTTTCCAAAGCTTCTTATTTGTTACCCGTTAAAATAAAAACACCTGTAACTTCTTAAGTTACAGGTGTTAAGGATTAATTTAAAGTAGCCCGTAGGGGAATCGAACCCCTGTTTCTAGAATGAAAATCTAACGTCCTAACCCCTAGACGAACGGGCCATTTTAGGGTGATAAACCTGTTATTTCAGATTTAGTTCCCCTTATTTTGGGATTGCAAAGATATACGTTTCCCGATAAATTAAAAATAAATTTTCAGAAAAAATTTATTCCGTGACATTGCCCTTAAAAATCGGCTGTTTACAACAAACAAAAAACACCTTTGGCTATTTATAATTTCAATACTTATAAGCTACCTTTATATAAACACTTGACCTTATGAAAGCAGTTTGGAACAATCAGGTAATTGCCGAAAGCAACGACACTATTGTAGTAGAAAACAATCATTATTTCCCAAAGGATAGCGTAAAGCCCGAATTTTTAAGAGAATGTTCTACTCAAAGCACCTGCCCATGGAAAGGTGTAGCCTCATACTACACCATTGAGGTTGATGGAAAACAAAACCAGGATGCAGCATGGTATTATTCCGAGCCTAAAGAAGCAGCGGCACACATTACCAATTATGTAGCCTTTTGGAAAGGGGTTCAAATAATCAACTAATATGAAGCAATACGATTGTATAGTTATAGGATCGGGTCAGGCAGGCACCCCATTGGCTAAAAAATTGGCCGAAGCCGGTAAAAAAACCCTACTTGTAGAGAAACGCTTTATTGGTGGCACCTGTGTAAACGATGGTTGCACACCTACCAAAACCATGGTGGCCAGTGCCCGTGTAGCATACCTTGCCGGTAAATGCAACGATATGGGCGTTACCATAAAGGGCTTTAAGGTAGATATGCGCCAGGTTAAAAAACATAAGGACGATATAGTTCTCAAATCGCGCAATGGCGGGCAAGCGTCGGTAGAGAGAACCAAAAACCTCGATCTGCTTTTTGGCGATGCCACTTTTATCGATAAAAAAACCATTTCGGTACAGCCCAAAGCAGGCAAAGCAAAAGAGTTTAAAGCTGACCGGATATTCCTCAATGTGGGTACTAAAACCATTATTCCTAATGATATTGAGGGCCTGGATGATATTGATTATTTAACCTCAACCACCATCATGGATCTGGAGAAAGTACCGGGGCACTTATTGATCATCGGCGGAAATTACATCGGGCTGGAGTTTGGGCAAATGTTTCGCAGGTTTGGCAGCAAGGTTACTATACTGGAAAAGTCGGGCCGTATACTATCAAAAGAAGATGAGGATATATCAAAAGAAATGACTCATATCCTGGAAGAAGAAGACATCAAAATTTATTCCAACGCCAAAACCACTAAATTTAAAAACAAAGCTGGTGGCAAGATAACTGCCACTGTGATGGTAGATGGCGAAGAGCAAAAGATAAAATGCACGCATGTGCTCATCGCCATAGGCAGGTCCCCGCAAACTACCACACTTGGCTTGGATAAAACAGGTGTAAAAACGGATGAAAGGGGCAACATCATTACAAACGACAAGCTGGAAACCAATGTAAAAGGTATTTATGCCCTTGGCGATGTAAGAGGCGGCCCGGCATTTACACATATTTCTTACAACGATTACACCATCGTATACCGCAATCTTATCGAAAAACAAGATCTAAACATTACAGACAGGCCTATACCCTATTGCATGTTCACCGACCCGGAGTTGGGCCGTGTAGGTATCTCTGAAACCGAAGCAAAAAAGCAGGGCCTTAATTACAAAGTGGCCATACTGCCTATGGCACATGTTGCCCGGGCTATAGAAACCGGCGATACCCGCGGCATGATGAAGGCTGTGGTTGATGCTGATACCAAAAAAATATTAGGTGTTGCCGTTGTAGGCACCGAAGGCGGCGAAATAATGTCTGTACTGCAAATGGCAATGGAGGGCGGTATTACTTACGATAGGATCCGTTACTGTGTGTTTGCGCACCCCACCTACTCCGAATCGCTCAATAACCTTTTTATGACCCTGGAGGATTAATTGCCTTTATGATAAAAGTTGAGCATCTCGTAAAAACCTTTGGCACAACAAAGGCCGTTAATGATATTTCCTTCGAGGTGAACGAGGGCGAAAACATGGTGCTGTTGGGTACCAGCGGCTGCGGCAAAACCACCACATTAAAAATGCTTAACCGTTTGATAGAACCCGATAGCGGAAAAATAGCTATCAACGGGGAAAACATTCTTGAACAGCCACCCGAACTACTGCGCCGTAGTATTGGCTACGTGTTGCAAAACAATGGTCTTTTCCCACATTATACCGTTGCCGAAAATATTGCCATTGTTCCAAACCTGCTAAAATGGGACAAGGCCAAAACTCAAAACCGCATCAACGAGCTACTGGAAAAGCTGCATTTAACAAAAGACCATTTAACCGCTTATCCAAACGAACTAAGCGGCGGGCAACAGCAACGGATAGGCTTGGCACGCGCCCTGGTTGCCGACCCACCGGTGCTGCTAATGGATGAACCTTTTGGCGCGCTTGATAATGTTACCCGTTCAAAAATACATGGTGAGTTTAAGGCGCTGGATGAGCTGAAACGCAAAACCATTATTATGGTTACCCACGATGTGCAGGAAGCGTTTGAACTGGCCGATCGTATCGCTTTAATGGATAAAGGCAAAATAGTACAGATAGGCTCGCCTGCCGATTTACTGTTTAATCCGGTGAATAGCTTTGTGAGCAGTTTTCTGAAGGAACAACGCCTGCAGTTGGAATTTAAAACCATTAAGCTGATCGATATTTGGGAACACCTGCCCGATAGCGGAAAGAAGATAAACACCTCATTGCTATCTGCACAATTGGATGTTTGGGAAGCTTTGGAAAATTTTAAGTTTTACTCAAAAGAGAATCTCAATATTATTAACCGACAAAATAAGGAAGTTAAATCTACCACGTTTGACCAGTTAATGGCCGCGTTTTCACAATATAAAAACCAGCAGCCGCATGAATGAGCACCAGCAAACTTTGTGGGAATTTATGCAGCAACAGGCCGATAAACTGGGTATGCAAACGCTGCAGCACATCGGGCTAACATTTATATCGCTGTTTATAGCCGTGCTTATTGGTTTGCCGCTGGGTATATACATCACCCGCAAAAAACAATTTTCGGGTTTTGTTTTGGGGATTGCAGGCATTTTGCAAACTATCCCCAGCATTGCCTTATTGGGTTTTATGATCCCTGTTTTAGGCATTGGCGCAAAGCCCGCCATCGTCGCGCTTTTACTATACGCTTTGCTACCCATCATCCGCAATACCTACACGGGTATTACCGGGGTTGATGCAGCCGTTAAAGAAGCCGCTATTGCCATGGGTATGAACAAATGGCAAGTATTATTCAAAGTAGAACTGCCATTAGCTATGCCCGTTATATTGGCCGGCATCCGTACAGCAACGGTTATTAACGTGGGTGTTGCTACGCTCGCATCGTACATTGCGGCAGGTGGCCTGGGCGAATTTATTTTCGGCGGCATCTCGCTTAACAATACCAATATGATATTGGCAGGGGCTATCCCCGCGGCATTGCTGGCCATTATCTTTGATTTCCTGCTATCACTTGTACAAAAACTTAACTTTAAAAAGATAAAAGGAGCGGTTAGAATAGCCCCTGTACTTTTGATCCTGCTCTCTGGTCTATATTTTATCCCATCAGCCTACGGCGGAAAATTAACCGCCGGCTTTACCCCCGAATTTATGGGCAGGCAGGACGGCAACCTGGGCTTGATTAGCAAATACGGATTAAAGATCCACACCATAGTTATCAGCGATGCCGTAATGTACAAGGCAGCTCAGGAAAAGGAGCTGGACGTGATAAGCGGCTACTCTACCGATGGCCGGTTAAAGGCATACAACCTGGTAGTTTTAGATGATGATAAAAAGATCTTTCCACCCTACTATGCAGCGCCTGTTGTGCGCGAAGATGCCTTGAGAAAGTTTCCCGAGCTGGAAAAAACGCTGAACCTTTTATCGGGCACGATAAATGATTCTGTAATGACCGAGTTAAATTACAAAACCGACTACCTTCACCAAACGCCGGAGCGGGTAGCTAAAGATTTTTTGGTGGCTAAAAAGCTTTTTAAGCCGGAGCGTGGCGGTAACGAAGGTGTGGTGCGTATAGGCTCAAAAATATTTGGCGAACAGTACATTTTAGTCAGCATGTACACCATGCTGATAAAAGGGTATACTAATTATAATGTGGCTACAAAAACCGGCCTTGGCGGCACCAAAATAGTTTTTGATGCCATGACGAACGACCAGATAGATGTTTACCCGGAATATACCGGAACAGGCTTGCTGGCCATATTACAGGCACCCACAAAAACGGTTACAGCATTGCAGGTAAGTAAGGATAGCACCTACAATTATGTACAAAAAGAATTTTTAAAGCGTTATCAAATAAAGTGGTTAAAACCAATTGGGTTTAATAATGCGTATGCATTAATGATGCGCCAGAAGCAGGCAAATGAGCTGCACATTAAAACAATTTCGGACCTGAAAGGGTTTTTGGAAAAGAAGTAATATGATTGATTTAGCCGACTGTTATAAGAAAGTACGCCAGCGTACCGAAGCTATTTGCGAACCATTGCAAACCGAGGATTACGTGGTACAACCTGTAGTTGATGTTAGTCCACCCAAGTGGCATATTGGGCACACCACATGGTTCTTCGAAACCTTTATTCTTAAGCCTTATTTCACCGAGTACCAGGAATTTGACCCTAACTACAATTATGTTTTTAATAGCTACTACGAAACCGTGGGCAATCGCGTTATCCGTACGGATAGGGGGAATTTAAGTCGCCCTACGGTTATCGATATTAAACTTTATCGCAAGTATGTAGATGATGCCATGTACAATTTTATTGCCTG
>NZ_JAQBOI010000273.1 GCF_028288105.1 Mucilaginibacter sp.
GGATGTTCCTTTACTTCCTGTATCGTAAAAAGGCATTCTTAAAAGTGTAATCTATCCGCATGAAAAATATAAAATACCTGCTAAGCATAATATTAAGCGTTGTTTTGCTGCAAACGGCTACAGCGCAAATGTCGATACAAATTTTGCCTAAGTTGATGCTGAGACTTGATGACATCGGCATGAACCACTCCGTAAATATGGCCATGAAAAAAATGGCTGATACCAAAATGCCGTTCTCGGCTTCGGTGCAGTTTGCCTGCCCCTGGTACCAGGAAGCGGTGGAGATACTAAAGAAGAACCCGCAAGTAAGCGTAGGTGTGCATTTAACCCTTACATCCGAATGGAAGAACTATCGCTGGGGGCCGGTAACAGGTCGCGAAGCAGTACCAAGTTTGGTTGATGGCGTGGGATACTTTCATCAAAGCACACGTGCCTTTGCCAAAAGTGGTTATAAGATAGAGGAGGTAGAGAAAGAGTTAACAGCACAAATAGAACGGGCTTTGGCATCCGGCTTAAAAATATCTTATATAGACCCGCACATGGGCATTGCCTTATCAACCCCGGCGCTTCGTGCCTTAACGGAAAAACTTGCCCGTAAATACAAACTGGCTATATCAACCTTAAGCGAACAAGTTTACTTTGGCGAAACCTATAAAGAAATGTGGGGCGAGCCTGTAGTAACCAAAAAATCAGCATTTTTAGCTTATGTAACCAACAAGCTAAGCAAAAACAGGCCAAACCTGGTAGTGATACACGTTGCCCTGCAAGATCCCGAAATGAACGCCCTGTTTGATATGAACAGTAGTATGATGAATACCAAAGCAGGCAAACCATTAACCGCGCTACACCGCCAAACCGAACTGAATATGTTGCTATCGCCGGAGTTTAAGGCTCTGGTAGGCCTCAAGTTTGAGCTAACCAATTATACCGAACTGATTAAAGAGCGTGGCCTGGATGCTATGAAATTAGAAACCATAAAAAACTGATATGGAAAGAAGGTCGTTCGTAAAACTGTCTGCATTTACGGCATTAGCGCTTACACTGCCCTTTGCCGAAAGCTGCAGTACCAATTCAAAAGAAATGGCGGTTGCACAGCCGCTGTTGTTTTCGCATTTGGTTGATGCAAAAGCCATCCGCGAAGCTGGCTTGGTCTATCGGAAAACACATACGGTAGAAGACAATCAGCAAAAGCTTTCGCAACTGCTGTTGAGTGAAAAGGAAACTGCATCGCTTAGTAAAGACGAGATCGAATCTATGCTGGATAAACAGGTTACCAACGATTTTAAAGCCGGCAATACGGTGATGGTAAAAGGTTGGGTAATGTCCCTTACCGAAGCCAGGCAATGCGCGCTATTTTCTATCCTTAAATCATAATCGCTTATGCATATCGACGCCAGAAATATTGATAACAACAGCCTGATTGAAGGGGATATTTGTATTGTAGGATCGGGTGCGGCAGGTATAAGCATGGCTTTAGAATTGTTAAACACACCTTATAAAGTGATACTGCTGGAGGGCGGGGGCTTTGAGTACGATTCACAAATGCAGGACCTTTATAAAGGCAAAACCACCGGCCAACGGTATTTCCCGCTTGAATCGGCAAGGTTGCATTATTTTGGTGGCACAACAGGGCACTGGGCAGGCTTTTGCTCTACCTTCGACCCTATAGATTTTAAAGAACGTGATTGGGTACCGCATAGTGGCTGGCCCATAAAACGCGAAGACCTTGACCCATACTATGCCCGCGCACAAAAAAACCTGGACCTTGGCCCGTACGAGTATAGCGCCAAGTACTGGCAGGATAAAGATCCCGAACTAAAAGGTCTGCCGCTTGATGAGAACGTGGTTTTCAATAAAATGTGGCAGTTTAGTACGCCAACCCGCTTTGGAACAAAATACCGCGATATTATTGTGAACGCGCCAAATATCCACCTGTACACTTACGCCAACGTAACGGATATTACCGCTAACCAAAATGTATCGGCTATAAAAGAAGTTACGGTGAAAAACTTTGCGGGCAAACAGCATACTGTTAGGGCAAAACAATTTATAATTGCTTGCTGCTCTATCCAAAATGCCCGTTTGCTGCTGGCATCAAATAAACAAGCACCAAAAGGCCTGGGTAACCAAAACGATAATGTAGGCCGGTATTTTATGGAGCACCTGGAGATAAAATCGGCCGAAATGTGGCTTACCAAGCCCCAGGCGCTAAAACTTTACCAGTGGGATTGGGGCGTAAAGCACCGCGCCGAGCTGGCCATTAGCGAAGACATGCAGCGTAAATACCGCATACTAAATGGTACCGCGTCATTAATGCCTTTAGAGGTGGCCAAAAACCAAACACCGATGATTGACCTTTGGAGCGCCGATACCGCCAAAACCAATGCGTTTATGAAGGAAGGCGAAAGAAAAGGTAAAACACAAAAGGAGTTAAAAAGTTATAAAGCCTTTGAACTGTTTACCCGGGTAGAGCAGGCGCCCAATCCAAACAGTCGCGTTACTTTAGATGCCCAAAAAGACGCGCTTGGCGTACAAAGGGCTAATCTTCACTGGGAGCTAACCCCGCTCGAAAAGCATAGCCTGCGTAAGATCTATCAGATAATTGGCGAGCAAATTGGTATAAGTGTCGCCGGTAGGGTGCGTTTAATGGAATATCTGCAGGACGAGAACGATAATACCTGGCCCGCGTTTACCGGCGGTGGCTGGCATCACATGGGCACCACCCGTATGGCCGATGATCCTAAAAAAGGTGTAGTTGATGCCAATTGCAAAGTGCACGGAATAGCTAACCTTTATATGGCCGGTGCATCCTGCTATGCAACAGCCGCCGCGCCAAACCCAACGCTAACATTGGTAGCGCTTACCATCAGGTTAGCCGACCACATTAAGCAAAAGGTTAAGACTGCTGTATAATTGACCATATTTATGCAATTTGATCCGGAAAACCATATCAATAAATTATGCGCAGAAGGTATGCTTTTGGAAGGCGAAGGTAAACCACAGGAGGCGTTGGTGCTATTTGAACAAGCATGGCACAACGCCACAAACGATTTAGAAAAGCTTACCGCAGCGCATTATGTTGCCCGCCAGCAAAAAACTATCGCAGATAAACTAACATGGGATGAAACTGCTTTAAACTTAGCCCTGGAAATTAATACCGACGATATTAAAACGATATATCCATCCCTGTATTTAAATGTTGCCAAATGTTACGAAGACCTGCAAGATTTTGCAAAAGCAAAGGATAACTACCTGCTGGCACTTAAATTTACCACCTTTTTACCCAATGATGGTTATGGTGATATGATAAGGGCTGGCATAAACAACGGGATAAACCGGGTTAAAACAATTTAAACCGATACTTTATTGCGCGTAGCGTAGCGCTGACTAACCATAACTATGCTTATGGCAATAACACCCCAAAGCAGCATTTGCCAGGTACTTAGATCCCAGCCGCCAAGTTTCCACGATAACAGGCCGAAATAAGTCCCGATAGAACCGCCTATAAAATAGGTAGTCATATATACGGTATTTAAGCGGCTGTGCGAATGTTCGTCAAGGCTGTATATGCGGGCAAAGTTGGTTATTTGCGTGGCCTGTACGCCAATATCCAAGAAGAATATACTGATGATAAGCGCCGCTATGGAAAGTGGCAAAAGTTTTATCAGGATGATACTGCCAATGATCATCCCTACGGATACCAGCAGCGACCGATAGCTATTCCCCTTATCTGCCAGCTTGCCAAACCATGGTGCAACCAAAGCACCGCCAATGGCTATCAGCCCAAATAAACCAATAACACTTGCTGAATAATTTAATGGCGCCGCGCTCAAATGGAAAGTAAGGGTTGTCCAAAAAGAGCAAAATACACCAAAAGTAAACGCGCCCAATAAAGCTGATTGCCTTAAAACCCTGTGCTCTTTAACCAGCGCCAGGGTAGATTTTAACAGGTTTATGTAATTCCCCTTAAATTTAGGGTGCACATTTGGTAAATAAAGTTTCAGCAAAATAGCTATAATGAACACCATACCTGCAGATATGCCATAAACATAGCGCCATCCCAACGAACCTGCTATCAATCCGCTTAAAACACGTGCGCCTAAAATTCCAACCAATATCCCTGCAAATACCTTACCCACGGTTTTACCTCTGTTTACGTTATCAAGGGTGGCAGCCATCGGCAGAATAATTTGAGCCGGGGTGCTAAACAGGCCTATAAATAAACTTAGCGCATAAACTTCATATAAGTTGGTGGCAAAGGTTAATGCGGTTAATGTGATTATCAATAAACCGCATAATAACAAAATTAAATTTTTGCGGTGTACCTTATCACCCAGTGGGATCAGAAAAAACATGCCTAAGCCATAACCTAATTGTGAAAACATGGCAACCTTACCAATTTCGGCATCCGTAGCATGTATAGATTGGCTAATGTCTTTCAGAATAGGCTGATTATAATATATATTTGCCACCGTTACGCCGGCGGCAACGGCCATTAAAGGGATTATAGCGGGGTGTAATTTTGTGTTATTTGTAGCCGACATAATATTTTGATTTCGCTGCAAACGTAAACAAATGAGTTTTGCTATCAAATGTAAACAGGCTTTATATACGCTACAATGTATATTTGTGAAAGTATATTGACAAACAAGGCAAATTGCTGCCAAATATTTTCATATTTGAAAAACGCTTAAAATGATCAGGATCTGTGTTATAGAAGATGAAGAAAAGGTTTCATCATTTATAAAAAAAGGCCTTAACGAACACGATTACGAAGTGGATATTGCCAATAATGGCGAAACTGCTTTAGAAATGGTGGATAGTCAGGATTATAATCTGGTAATACTGGATGTAATGCTGCCGGATATGAGCGGGATCGAGATCTGCCGCCAGTTGCGTAAACATCAGCCGCAGTTACCCGTGTTAATGCTTAGCGCTTTGGGTACTATTGACGATAAAGTGAACGGCCTGCACTCGGGCGCGGACGATTACTTGGTTAAACCCTTCCATTTTAACGAACTGCTTGCCCGGATAGAGGCACTGCTTCGGCGTAAAAAACTGGCCGATGGCGATAGTCATATACTAACTTTTGGCGGCTTAAAGCTAAACACCTGGGACAAGACCGCCGAACGAGAGGGTAAGCAAATAAACCTTACCGCTAAAGAATATAGCTTGCTGGAGCTTTTTATTAAAAACCCGGGCAAGCTGCTATCGCGCGAGTTTATTATGGAAAGGGTATGGGGCATAAACTTTGATACCGGCACTAATATGGTTGATGTGTATGTGAACTACCTGCGCAACAAAATTCAAAAGGATTTTGATAAAAAGCTGATCCATACGGTTATTGGGATGGGGTATATTTTAAAAGACTAATGAAAATAAAAACCCGGTTATCGTTATACTTTACACTCATTAGCTCGGGGGCGTTGCTGCTGGTACTGGTGGCGGTTTACGTGGCTGTGTTTTCATTTTTTACTGCCGATTTTTATAACCGCCTTACCGATCGTACCAACCTTGCATCGCAGCTTTATTTAAAGGCCGATGAACTGGCCGCCGACAGTATATTACAGTTGCAGCAAAAGTATTTAGATAAATTGCCGGAAGAGGTAATACGAATATACGACCGTAATAACCTTTCGGCCTTTAAAATGAATCATAATATTTACTGGACAAAAGCTATTATAGAACAGGTACGCAAGGAAGGATATTTAGAGTACGAAGAAGGCAACCGTAAAGTAGTTGGTAAATCTTATAAAGATAACCAGGGCGAATTTGTGATACTGGCCTCGGCTGTAGATGAAAACTCGCAACGACGTATGCTGATGCTGAGTAAGATCACCGTTGTGCTGTTTTTAATATTTGGTACCGGGCTTTTTTTTGCGGGGCGGATGTTTGCCCAAAAGGCATTATCACCGGTTGATAAGATCATATCGCAGATAAGAAGCATCCGGTCCAGCAATCTGCATTTGCGGGTAAGCCAGGTAAAAAGCAAAGATGAAATAGCAGAACTGATAGATAATTTTAACCGCCTGCTGGCCCACCTGCAAAACGCCTTCGAACTACAGCAAACCTTTGTGGCCA